>JAGSHC010000270.1 GCA_023954745.1 Deltaproteobacteria bacterium
CCAGCGCGGGCCCGTCGCCGCGAGCCAGGACGATCACCACGGCCCCCTCTCCGGGGACCATGCCGTCCGCGTCGTCCACAAACGGCCGGCAACGCCCGGTGGGCGACAGCGCGCCCGCCGCCGCGAAGAGTCGATGCACGGTCGGCGTCAACGCCAGGTGCACCGCACCCACCACCGCTACGTCGCACTCCCTCGCCTCGATCGCCCGACGAGCGAGGTGCAAAGCCACAAGTCCCGACGAGCATGCGGTGTCCACGGTCAGCGCAGGCCCCCGCAGATCCAGATGGTGCGCCACCCGGGCCGCGATCATGTTCAGGAGGTTGCCGGCCATCGTGCCAGGAGGCAGGTCGTCGTCGAGGTGGTCGAGCACTCGCTCGACGTACGCCTGCTGGCCGGCCCCCACGAACACGCCGACGCCGGCTCCGTCGGACACGCCCGCATCTCCCAGGGCCTCGGCGGCCAGCGTGAGCACGAGGCGCTGCTGCGGGTCCATCGCCGCCGCCTCGGCCTCGCCGATCCCGAAGCGCACGGCGTCGAACCGGAAGGGGTCCTCGATGAACGCGCCGGGCACGACGTGGTCGGGCCAGCGCGTGGACGGCCCGATGCAGGTCTCTGCCCGCGTCACCAGCCCCCACAGGTCCTGGGGCGTGCCCGCCCCAGGGAGCTCGCACCGGGCGGCCACGATGCGCAGAGGCGCAGAGCTGCGGCCGCGAAGGGGTGTCCAGCCGCTCGCGGGCGGGATTCGCTCGAGGTCCAGAGCAAACTCCCGCAGGGTCGCCGAGCGAAGCAGGCGGCGGTGATCGGGCTCCATCCCCAGCCGCTCCGCGACGAGGGCCAGGAGCTCGACCGCCTGGAGCGAGCCGGCACCGAGTTCGGCGAAGCCCACGTCCAGATGCTCGGGCTGCACGGGCCGCCCAAGCACCCGCGCCAGCTCCTCGGCGACGAGGGCCGGGGTGTCCCCCACGCAGGGAAGGGTCCCGTCTTCGAGCCCCTTGGCCACGGACGCCCGCCGCTTCTTGCCGCTCGTGGTCCGGGGGATTTGGGCCAAGGGCAGCACGCGCAGCGGCTCCACCCCCAGGCCGACCCGCACCGCGTCTCGCACCGCCCAGAGCACGGGTGCGCAGGGCCGCCCCTGGTCGGTGCGGACCAGCAAGCTCACACCTTCGACCCCACCGTCCACCTCGGGCAAGGCGACGGCGCCGCCGGGCCGCACCCCGTCCACCGCCTCGGCCACCGCCTCGACGTCGGCCGCATGCAGGTTGCGGCCGCCGACGATCATCACGTCCTTCGCCCGCCCCACCACCACCAGCTCACCATCCACCAGCGTCGCCACGTCCCCCGTGTGCAGCCAGCCGTTGTCCAGAACGGCGGCCGTCCCTGCGGGGTCTCCGTGATAGGCGGCGAAGACGTTCGGACCAGCCACGACGAGTTCGTCGCCCCGCTCCCCCGAGACCAGCCGGGCCTCCACCCCGTCCAGCAGGGGGCCGATGACCACGTGCTCGCGTCCGGCGTACTCGACCGTCCGCAACCCGGGCGCGGGGGGAGCCGCGACCCCAACGCATGCCTCGGCGAGGCCATACATGGGGTAGAGGGCCGACGTCGGAATGCCCGTGGTCGCGCAGAACGAACGCAGCACCTCGGGGACGAGAGGCTCCGCCCCCAAGGCGAGGAGCCGGACAGAGGACAGGTCCAAGTCCGCCGGAATGCCGCCGGGCGCGCGCGCCACGAGCCGAGCCAGCGCGAGGTTGGTGGACGAGAGTGCCGTGGCCCGGATGTCGGAGGCGACCCGCAGCCAGCGGAGCGGGTCGAGGACCGCTTCCGCGGCGAGCATCCGGTACTCCACGACCCCCTGGAGCAGCCCAAGGATGTGGCAACCGATGAGGCCCATGTCGTGGAAGTGAGGCATCCAGGTGAGCACGACGTCATCGGACGACAGGGGCACCCGGTTCGCCAGCTGCCGCAGGTTCGCCAGGAGCGCCGCGTGCTCGATGACCACGCCGCGGGGGTCGCGCGTCGACCCCGATGAGAACTGGATCATGGCGGGGGCGACGACGGCTCCCGCGTCCACCTCCGGACCGTCCACGATCATGCCCACATCGATGAGGTCGACCCCGGGCAGCGCCACGCCCCGGTCCACGACCACCGGCCCGCCCAGCAGTTCGCGGACCCGCTGGACCCGTCCCAGCTCCTCGGGGGACGCCGCTCGGGGACCGGCCAGGGGGACCGGCGTCGCGCCCGCCCACACACACCCCCAGAAGGCGACGAGAAAGTCCCCGATATCCGCTCCGAGGAGCAAGACGGGGTCACCGGGGTGGATGCCCGCCTCCCTCAACCCACCGGCCGCCTTGCGCGCCGCCGCGAACAGCTCGAGCGCGGAGAACGACGCCCCGCCCACGCAATGCACCGCCCCGGGACCGTCCGCGGCCCTCGCCAGCAACTCCTGAAGGGTGCGCAACTCTCCCATGGAGCAGAGCGTACCCGCGCAATCAGTCCCTTTCGCCCCTGGCTATTCGCACACGCCGGGAGCGCCCGGGAGTGGGAAGAAGTCGTTTCCGCTGCACGACCCGAACGCCGTCACCTCGTCCTGGCACGTCGACCCCTCCCAGGGCTCGTCGTTCCAGGTGCACGGCGACGGGTGGGTCGCCGCACAGCGGACCAGCGCGTCGATCTCCTCCTCGCAGACCGTCCACTCGAGGTAGCTCTCACACCAGGACGCGCAGCGCTCATCGCAACCGCACTCGGCATAGGCGTCGCAGGTGGCGTCGCACGCAGCGACGACGGTGGTCGGTGCCGGTGGACTCCCCGGGCCGTCCGGGGTCGTGGGACATCCGACGAGGGACAAGAGGAAGGCCAACAGCAGGGAGACAGGTCGCAGCAAGAGAAGCTCCCGCGCGCCGGGGCGAGGCGCCCGACCACGCTAGCGCACCCCTGTCGGGACCAGCGAAGAGTGACGACGGCGAGCGCCTCCCACCTCAGTCAGCGAGAGCAGCTCCCGAAACCTGGAGATGCAGCTTGGCCAGCGCCTTGGTGTGGGCGTTGCGGTTGGGGATGACAAACTCGTCGCTGAATGCCTGGGGGCTTCGGCGCATGTCCGCTTCGATGGAGGCGCGGTAGCGCTCCGGATGAGCGACGCAAGCTGCGATGAGCTGAGCTGCGCTGTTCGCGACCTGGGTGAACGCACCGTTGTTCACGTAGAAGCCGTTGACGAAGAGACGGTGGTGCCCCTCCACAAACAGGCGGCGAAACAGCCGAACCCTGCCCGGGTCGAGACCGGTCCCACGGAGAAGACTCAGTTCGTAGCGGTAGCCCGTAGCGTTCACGATCAGATCGAAGTCGTCGCTGCGGCCGTCGGTGAAGTGCACGGTGGACCCATCCAGTCGGGCCACGTCAGCCCGCGGGTGAATGAGGCCATGGCGCAGCATGTACGGGAGCTGTTGGCTCGCCACCATGGTGCGCTCGAACAGGCGATGGTTTGGCAGTGGCAGGCCGAACTTGTCCGGGCTGCCCGAGCTCGTACCGATGATGAACTTAAGGAAGAGGCGCTGGGCCCAAAGCGGTGTGCCGGGCCGCTGTAGCTCGGTCACGGGCACCCCCATCGCGTACTTGGGGATGATCCAGGCGCTATTGCGCACGGCGATGGCCGACATCTTCCCGACCCGGCCCGCCTCGACGGCGATGTCCGCACCAGAGTTGCCCTCCCCGACCACCAACACCCGCTTGCCCACGAGTTGCCGGTGGTGCTTGTAGTCCGCCGAGTGCAAGACCTCTCCGGAAAACGACCCGGGGGTATCGGGGTGCTTGGGGATCTGGTTCAGCCCGCTGCACACGACCACGTGGGTGAAGCTCTCGCTGGTGCCTGCAGCCGTGACCTCAAAGCCCTCACCGCTCGGCTGCACCACGTCCACGGCGGTGTGCAACCGGAGGTGTTCCTCCAGCCCCTGACTGGCTGCGTAGTCCTCGAGGTAGGCAAGCCACTGAGCCGCGCTCGGGAAGTCCGGATAGTCCTCTGGCGGCTTGGAGCCGCTCAGATATGTGGACTTGCGAGACGTGATGAGGAACAGCTCGTTGTAGGCCTTCTGGTGCCAGACCCCGCCAACCCGATTGCTCGCCTCAAACAGCGTGAAGTCGATGCCCCGGCGTTTCAACCAGTAGGCGGTCGTCAGCCCCGACACGCCCGCTCCAATGACCGCGACTCGCTCCATGGCCAACAGTCCTACCAGATCCCCGGGAAGTCGGCCCACCGGACCGGTCGTCGGCGAACGCCGCCTCGAGGTCGCCGGCCTGGACCGACCCCGCCCGCTGTCCCGAAGTAGCAACAGTCAATCCCGTTTCCGGGCCGATACGGTGGGGCAAGTGCTGCCTACTGTGCCTCCATGAGGATCGACCAACCCACTCCCGTGCGCCCATCCGCCGTCCTCGCGGTGGTCTGCGCGGCGACGTTCCTCGGGGTCCTCAACGCCTCCGCAGTCAACGTGGTCCTGCCCGAGATGGGCAGTGGACTCGCGGTGGAGCCGGCCCTGCTCGGATGGGTCATCAGCCTCTTCCTGCTCGTCTATGGAGTGGCGATTCCCTTCTACGGGCGCCTCGCCGAGCGCTTCGGAACCATCACCCCCAAAGGAACGCCATGAACCTGCTCGCTCTCTCTGGAAGCTCTTCGTCTCGCTCGATCAATCACGCCCTGCTGCTCAGCGCCTTGACGCTCCTCCCCGAGGACGTGGAGGTGACGGTGGTGTCGGTGCGGGATCTGGACGCCCCCCTCTTCAGCGTGGACATCGAGAAGGACCCCGGGCCACCGGCGTCGATCCTCGCGCTGCACGCGACACTGAACGCTGCTGATGCCGTGCTCATCGCCTCGCCAGAACACAACGGCTCCATGCCCGCGATGCTCAAGAACACCATCGATTGGCTGTCGCGGGTGGTGCCCTTTCAGCCGTTCCTGACGAAGCCGCTGGCGTTGCTCGGGACCTCGCCGGGAGGCCGCGGAGCGGCCACGAACCTCAACAACATGGCCAGGCTCGCCCCCTTCTGGGGAGCCACGGTGGTCGGCACCTTCAGCCTCCCGAGCTTCGGCGCCAACTTCGACACCGAGAGCGGCCAGCTCACCCAGGCCGAGCATCGCGAGGCTCTCACGACGCTGCTGACCACGCTCCTGACCCCCTGAAACCGGAGAACCCATGTCCCAGGTCACCATCAAGGGCATCGCCCACATCGGCATCCGCGTGCACGACCTCGAGCGCTCGCTGGCGTTCTACGAGCTGCTCGGATTCACCAAGACCGTAGGCCCCGTCGGCCCCGAGCCCGTCGCCATCCTCGACCATCCCTCGGGCGTCGAGATCAACCTCATCCTCAACGCGCCCAGCGCCGAGGTGCCGAATCCCCTCATGGACGTGCCCGTGAAGGAGCCCGGCTACACCCACATGGCGCTGTGGGTGGACAGCGTCGAAGACGCCGAGGCCGTGCTCGCCGGCGCCGGCTACCCCATCACCGAGCGGATGACGGTGCCATCGGGCATGCGCGCCATCTTCGTGCGCGACCCCGACCGCAACGTGGTCGAGCTCGACCAGCCGGCCCCCTAGCCGTGGCGGGCGTCTTGCGCATGACGGCTCCCCCCGCCCTTGGACCGGGTCGGGTGACGAGCCTCGTGGCGAGCTTCCTGGAGCTGCACCCCGAGCTTCGCATCGAGCTGACGCTGACGGACCGCATGGTGAACCCCATCCTCGACGGGGTGGACATCGCCATCCGGAACGGTGCATCGATACGACGGTCCACCCACCTCGTTCCAGGAGCGCCTGCACGTGGACGACTCTCTGTCTCTGCGCGACGCCGCGGTGCGCGGGGTGGGCGTCGCCGTGATCTCCGACATCCTCGTCAGCGACGAGCTTGCGGACGGCCGCCTGGTGCAGGTGCTGCCTGACTGGAAGCTTCCCGCGGGGCGCGTCTGGGCGGTGTATCCCAAGCGCGGCAAGCTCCCGGCAAAGACCGCGGGGATGCTCGACGCGCTCGTGGCGGGGGTCCGCATCTGACACGACGGCAGCTACGGCACAACGGGACCAGTCCGGGACCCGGCGGGCCCTAGGGTCCGAACATGTCGCCGCCCGATCCGTCGCGGACCCCGGTCCTTTGCGTACAGCGCTGGGTTCCAGCCCCCCTGCCCCCGGCCTCGACCAGGGAGTCTCGGGGGCTGGTCCTCGGGCTCCCACCCCATCTGGGCTCCGCCTTTGTCGCCGGCCCGTCCCGGATCCAACAGGTCGCCCCTCCACCTCGCTTCGCGCCGTGGACCCGAACCCAGCGGTGGGCGCGGGCGGCCCTGGATGCTGCCCGCGCTCTCGCGGATCCGAGCGAGAGCGCACCGAGCGACATCCTGCTCCTCGCTCGCACCGACCTGGTCCTCGCCCTGTGCACCGAGCTAGCGACGCGATCGACCGACCAGCCATCGCGAATCCTCGCGCTGTCGCTGGGGAGCCATCCCGCGGACCCCGACGCCAGGGGGCTGCTCAACCACCTCGCCCAGCGCACCGACGGACCCGCCTGGCGCCTGCTCTCCCTCGGGGAGATGGCGCACCCTCTCGTGCACACGGAGCTGCAGACGGACGACGCGTCCCTCGTCGTGCGATGGAGGGGAGGCGCCCGGCTCCGGCACGCTCTCGTCGCCGTTCCCGAAGACGAGGGCCCGGCGAGGACCCCCGTGGAGCGACTCCTCGTCGTTCATGGCGGTTCGTCCGCCAGCGACTCCCGCGTCGAGGCCCTCTCGCGCCTCGCGGACCAGATCGTGGTGGTGCGCTGCGCCACTGACCCCATGCTGGTGGGTGCCAAGGCCCGGGCCGCGGTGATCCGCCTCGGCGGCATCGACGGAGCGATTCACCTGGCCGCGGAGTTCTCGAGCACAACCAGCCTCCCTGCGACGCCGCGCGCCCTCGCCCGTCAACTCCAGCCCGGTCGGGCCGCGTTGCGCGCGCTCCACGTCGCCCTGCCCCCCGACGCCTGGCTGGTCTCCTCCTTTCGGGACAGCCCCCCGGGAGGCTTCGCCCAGTCCGCCAACGCGGAGGCGTTGGCCGAAGCCGCCAGCAGGATCCGCACCCTCGGTGGGCGGCACGTCGTGTCCGTCGCGCACCCGGGGGCGGTCTCGCCCTCGATCCTGGCCCGCACCCTGGTCCGTGCCTCGCGCGCCGAGGGTGGGGCGTTCCGCGTCGTCGCAGGCGAGGCCGACCGCGTCGGTCGCGGGGACGAAGCGGCTGGTTCGCTATCGTCCTGCGGTGCACGTGGCGCTGGCCATCGGGAGCCTCGAGCTCCCCGCGGGGTTGATCACCCGATCTGACGGAACCGAGGACCACCTCACCGAACAGGAGAGGGACCTCGCCGCGTACCTGATCGCGCGGCCTGGGGAGGATGTCTCCCGGGACGTGCTGCTCACGGAGGTCCTCGGCTACTCGCCCCAGGCGATCACCCGCGCGGTGGACGACGGAATTCGTCGCCTGCGCGCAAAGATCGAGCGGCTCCCGGAGCGTCCCTTTCACCTGGTCGGTCTCCGCGGGGTCGGATACCGCTTCGTACCGCTCCAGGTAGCCAGCGAGGGCCAACGTCGCGTCCGCGCCGGCGAGCGCATCATTGATTTGGACCGCCTCGAGGTCACCGGCGGCGACGGAGCAGCCACGCAGCTGTCCGCGACGGAGGGGCGACTCCTCGAGGTGCTCCTTGCCCACAGCGGCAAGCCCGTGCCCATCGAGTCCCTGCTCCGAGACGTGTGGGGGATCCGGGACGCCCGCCGCAAGAAGCTCGTGGACAAGGCCGTCTATCGGCTCCGGGCCAAGGTCGAGACCGACCCGCGGGACCCTCGGTACCTCAAGACCGTGCGCGGTCGAGGCCTGCTGCTCGATGCCGAGCCCCTCGCCCCAGAGGTCGTCGCCGCGGACGCCCCTCCGAGCCCCGGCACCGTCGCCGCCCACGACGCGCCCTGGCGTCGACCGGCTCCCCGGGAGTTGGTAGGCCGAGGTGGCGACCGCACGCGCCTCGAGGGTCTGCTCGCCGCCCCCGGCGCGCTCGTCACGGTGCATGGTGCCGCTGGACTCGGCAAGACCTCCCTCGCCACGGCCGTCTGCGCCGCGTGGGCGGGGCCCGCGGGGTTCTGTGATCTCACCTCGGTGTCCTCGGAAGCCGAGTTGCTGACCGAGCTGGTGACGTGCCTCGGGGTCGACCAGAGCGAGACAGGACCACGGGACGCGTTGCACGCGGCGCTGCGAGCCGCCGACGACGGGCTGCTGGTCTTCGACAACGCCGAGACCTGCGCCGACCTGCTGTCGTCGGCCCTCGCCGACATCCGCACCCAGGCAAGCAACCTGCGGGTCCTCGTCACCAGCCGCGTCCTGCTGCGCGCTCCGAATGAGGCCGTGCTCGCCCTGGGGCC
>JAGSHC010000021.1 GCA_023954745.1 Deltaproteobacteria bacterium
ACGACGGGCCACAGCTTCGGCAACACCGCCAACTGCGCCGAGTTCTGCGCCATGCAGCACGACGTCATCGTCAACGACGAGCTGCACACCTGGGATGGGTGGCGCGACGACTGCGACGCCAACCCCATCAGCCCTCAGAACGGCACCTGGGAGTTCGCCCGAAACGGGTGGTGCCCCGGCGCCGTGGCGGTGGGCAAGGTCTTGAACATCCGGGAGTCGGTGACCCCGGGCGAGGACGCGGTCATCGACTTCGACATTCTGCGGGCCAACGGCGCCGAGTACGACAACCTCGACCCGGTCGATCTGCTTCCGTACACGTTCGTCTCCCTGTCTCTGTACGTGGAGGAGTGATGCGCTGGGCCCTGTTTTTGCTGCTGTGCACGGGGTGCGCCTCGGTGGACGAGCCCGCTCCAGCCGCGCCCGAAGGGCGCCCCATCCCCTTCCCGACGGTCAGCGACGCGCCGAACCGCCTCATCGCGATGGGCGACGTGCACGGCGACTTCGACGCGATGATGCAGGCCCTGCGCATCGCCGACCTCGTCGACGACGACGGCAGCTGGGTCGGAGGCGACGCCTGGGTGGTGCAGACCGGCGACCAGTTGGACCGGGGCGACACGGAGCGCCGCATCCTCGACACCCTGCCCCGCCTCGCGGACGAAGCCTGGGCCGCCGGAGGCGCGTTCATCGCGCTGAACGGCAACCACGAGGCGATGAACGTAGAGCTCGACTTGCGCTACGTCACTGAGGAGGGCTTCGCGGACTTCTCCAATGTGGCGCCGCCGGAAGCGGAGCAGGACGAGGAGCTTCTGGGCTACCCCGAGGAGGAGCGCGGTCGCGTGGCTGCATTCCGACCCGGTGGGCCGTATGCGATGCAGCTGTCCGAGCGCAACATCGCGGTGATCGTCGGCGACTCGGCGTTCGTGCACGGGGGCATCAACCCTTCCCATGCGGAGCGCGGCCTCGAACGCATCAACGACGAGGTCCAGGAGTGGATGCGCGGCGAGGACGACTGGCCCTGGATCATCAATGGGGACGGCCCCCTGTGGATCCGCGACTACTCCGACGAGACCGGCACCGAGGAGTGCGCTGACCTCGAAGAGTCCCTCGCGATCCTCGGGGTCTCGCGCCTGGTGGTGGGACACACGAGGTACGGAGAGATCAACTCCGCGTGCGACGAGCAGGTGTGGCGGGTGGACGTGGGCATGGCCAGCTACTACGGGGGCTACCCGCAGGTCCTGGAGATCCGCGACGGCGAAGTCGACGTCATCGACTGAAGACCGACGCTCTCCACGTCAGCGCGTCCTTTCGTCTCTCGCCCCATCGTTGGAGGAGAGTCTGGGCAGCCGGTGTCGACCTCAGGACGCGATGAGGTCAAACGTCCGCGAAGCGCGGATGAATCCCGTGTGACTACTTCTTGTAGGCGTTGAAGTGGATGCGGGAGCCGTCCTTGTTGGTGGTCTCGAAGGCGGACGAGTTGACGCTGTCCATCTCCACCTTGCGGGCGTCGCCTTGCTCGGCCTCCGAGACGCGGGAGGCCTGAAGGGCTTCCCGCAAGAACGCCGCCGCCTCCGTCGCCTCGGGCGCGTCCCCCTTCGCCTCGGCCCCCACGCCGTCGAGGACGAAGCTGCGGACGAGGTCCTCGCGGCTCCGCTCGAACAAGGCCGGGTGACCGAAGAGCTCGGCGGTCGTGATCGAGTCTCCGACAGCCACCACGACCCCCACGACGCCCTTGTTCGCCTGGAGCTTCGTGATCAACGAGGCCGTCGCGGGGTTCACCTCCTCGAGCACGGCTTCGTTCTCCAGCGAAGCGACGTAGGTCCCCGACTCCGGGGCGAGCTTGGCCGCCTCGCTTGCCTTGCCCTTGCTCCGCACCAGCGCCGCCTTGCGTCCGTTGCTGGTCTCGACCTCGTTCCAGGTCGCCGACTGGTTCTTCGACACCTGGACCACCTTCTTCAGAGAAGCCTCACCGCGACCTCCCCACCCGAAGCTGTGCCCCGTCGCGCCAGCGCTCCAGCGCCCGTGCTCCACGCAGTTCACGGCCACATCCACGGGCGTGCCGTCGGCTGCCACCACGAAGTCCGAGGTGATCACGCGGTCCTGCTTTCCCCCCTTGACCACGTCTCCCGCGACGAGGAGCACTGGTTTGTCGCCGGTGTTCCTCACCATCAGGGTCGGCACCGTGCCACCGCCTGCCTCCTCGACCGTCAGGCTCTTCGCCTCAAGGGCCTCCTTCAACAGCTGAAACTCGCCGTCCGGACGCTCGGGAGTCTTCGCGTCGACGACCGGGTAGAGGGTCACCAACCCCTGGGTCACGGGCGTCTCGATGCGCAGACGCTCATCGATGGCCAGGGATCCCGACGCCGCAGGAACGGGCGGGGGCGTCGCTGCCCTCGCCTCGGCAGGCGGAGTCGACGCCCATGGAGCCGCTGCCATCACCGGGGACTCCTCTCCGGCGAAGGCCCGGAGACCGAGGAGGATCGCCAGCGAGGCGAACAACAAGAGAAAGGAACGAGCAGATCGGGACATGAGAACTCCTCCGTGGGCGCCCTGCACAGACCCGCGCGCGCCCCGGACGTTCCCCACCCGCGTGAGCGATTACACAGCCGTTACAAGCGGCTACGGTCCGGGCCATGGATCGTCTGTCCGCCATGAACGTATTCGTCCGCGTCGTCGACGAGAGCAGCTTCACCGCCGCTGCCCGCAGTCTGGGCATGCCTCGCAGCTCGGTGAGTCGGCAGCTGGCAGCTCTGGAGGAGCACCTCGGCGCGCGCCTGCTCAACCGGTCGACCCGCACCATGGCGCTGACCGAGGTCGGGCGGGCGTACTACGACCGCTGCGTACGCATCCTGGCCGACATCGACGAGGCGGAGACGGCCGTGGCGTCGCTCCAGACCAGCCCGCGGGGCACCCTGCGGATCACGGCCCCTCTCAGCTTCGGTCAGTCGTTCCTCGGCGGCACCGTCGCCCGATTCCTGACCGAGTACCCCGACGTCGACGTGGAGATGTCCCTCAACGACCGGGTGGTGGATCTGGTGGACGAGGGCTTCGACCTCGCCATCCGCATCGGACGGCTCCCCGACAGCTCGCTCATCGCCCGCAAGATCGGAACCGCCGACTCGGTCCTCTGCGCCTCAGAGGCCTATCTGCAGCGCGCGGGACAGCCGACCGACTTCGCCTCCCTCAAGGAGCACGAGTGCCTGCGCTATGCCTTTCAGACGATGGGCTGGCGCACCCGCGGTGGCGAGCTGCTCCACGTGAAGGGGCGCATGCTCGCGAACAATGGCGAGCTGCTGCTCCAGGCGGCCCTGGAGGGCCATGGCGTGCTCCTCAGCCCCCTCTTCATCGTCGGCCAGGCCCTGCAGCGTGGTGAGCTGACGCGCCTGCTCCCGGAGACGGAGTTCGAGCAAGCGGGCGTCTACGCGGTCTATCCGCACTCCCGACACCTCTCGGCGAAGGTGCGCCACTTCGTCGACTTCGTGCTGCGCGAGTTCAAGGGCGGAGCGCCCTGGGACCTCAGCCCTCCGCCCGTGAGCGACGCTCCCTCCGCGCCAGCGTGATCTGCCGCGCGAGGACTTCGGCGAGCTGCTCGGGGAGGAACGGCTTGGCGAGGTAGTCGTTCATGCCCGCCGCCAGGCATCGCTCCCGCTCGTCCCCCAGAGCGTGGGCCGTCACCGCGACGATGCGGTTGCGGCCGGGCTCCTCCTCCCGCAGCCGGATCTCCTCCGCCACTTCGTAGCCCGTCATGCCGGGCATCTGGCAGTCCATGAGGATGGCGTCGTAGGTGCTCTCCGTGAGCCGGTGGAGCGCCTGACGCCCATCCTCCGCCACCTCGACGGTGTAGCCGAGCCTCTCGAGCACCTTGGTGGCCAGCTCGCGGCCCACGGTGTTGTCATCCACCACCAGGATCAGGCCTCCCGGCAGCATCACCGCGCCGGTGGATGGGTGCGAGACATCCGACGGCGTGCGCACCTTCAGCACGCTCGCTGCCACGCGCCACAGATGACTCTCCAACACGGGCTTGCCCAGCCGCGCCGTGGACCGCCTCGCGAGAGGGCCCAGCTCGATGCTCTGGCCGAAGGGCATCAACAGCACGACCGGGGCGTCCGCCAGCTCACTTGCCTCGGCCAGGGCCTCCGCCACGGTGAGCTCCCCCGAAGGCTCCCGCGCCCTCGCGTCGAGGGCAATGAGATCCCACCCCTCGCCGGACCGCAGCTGCTTGCGGGCCCTGCGCGGGTCGCTCTCGGCGACGATGTCGGCTCCCCACGCTTGGAACAGGGTCTCGAGGACCTCGAGTTCGTGGGGGTGGGCACACCACACCAGGACACGCTTGCCCTTCAAGGGCTTGCCTTCTCGTGGGTCGCCGCCGTGGCCCTTGGCCCTCACCAGAGGCACCGAGAACCAGAAGGAGCTCCCTCCCTGGGGGAGGTTGGACGCACCGATGGTTCCTCCGAGAACGCCCACCAGTTCCTGGCAGATGGCGAGCCCCAGACCGATGCCCCCAGACCGCCGTGTGGGGAACGATGCAGCTTGGGTGAAGGGCTCGAACAGGGTCGCGTGGTCGGGACCGAGGCCAATGCCCGTGTCTTCCACCTGGAATCGGAGGCAGTCCCCATCGACGGTTCCCCGGACGGCGACGACCCCCTCCTCGGTGTACTTCACCGCGTTCCCCAGCAGGTTCACGAGCAGCTGTCGCAGGCGGTCGGGATCGCCCATCAGGCGTCGAGGGACCTCGGGATCCACGAGCCCCGTGAGCACCAGTCCCTTGCGCTGCGCGCCGGGCGAGAGCACCCGGACGGCGTCCTCCATGGGGCGCCGCGGGTCGAACTCCTCCATCTTCAGCTTCACCTGCCCCGCTTCGATCCGACTGAAGTCCAGGACGTCGTCGATGACGGCGAGCAGCGCGTCGGCCGACCGACGGATGGCCACCGCGTGCTCCCGCTGTTCGACGTCGAGCTTGCTGTCGAGTAGGAGCTCGTTCATCCCGATCACGCCGTGCATCGGGGTGCGGATCTCGTGGCTCACCCGGGCCACGAACTCGCTCTTCGCCAGGTTCGCGGCCTCGGCGCGATCGCGCGCCGACGCGAGCTCGGCGTTCGCCTCGCGAAGCTGCTGAAGGGTCGCCCTCTGTTGGGACTCTGCCCCCAGACGAGACTGTTCGAACAAGCTCGCCGCCGACGCGACGAAGAAGCAGGTGAGCGCACCGACCACGGCGACGGTCCAGCTGTGGCCCACCTCGGAATACCTCGTGTCGGGCAGGAGCCCGGCGAGGTCGCAGCCCAGCAAGAGGGCGATCAGCCCCCCTTCGACAGCGGCAACCACCATCCCCGTGCGCGCCCCCCCGAGGAGCGTCCCCAAGAGCGGCAGGAGGGGGTAGACGATGATGGACGCGGAGCTCAGCCCGCCCTGGCCCCAAGCCGACATCGTCAGGACGACGAGGAACTGGAGCGGAAAGAAGAGCGTCGCCGGCCCCACCCACCCGCGGCGGAGCATGCCCAGAGTCACTCCCCCTCCAGCCACCGCTGCGAGGGTCCACGCGGTGCTCGACGACGTCACCCCTCGGAAGAAGAGAGGCAGCGGGAGGTAAACCAGGGCAAAGGCGGCGAGCACGAAGGCGAAGGAAGACAGCAGAATCGCCCGCTCGGACTCGTGGGGTTTGAGCTCGGAGAACTCCCCAACAAGGGAGACGAGGAGCCGAACAAAGGCGGTTCGCTCTGGGGGCGGGGTGGGCATTGCCCCCCTAACATACGCCCATGTTGGGGCTGATCATGGCGCTGCTTCTCGGAGCGACCCGGGTTCTGCGGTCGCCGGGCGATGGCGGCGGGGAGCCCTCGGATGAGGATCTGTTCGCGCGCTACGTGGACGGAGACCGTGCTGCCTTCGGAGTTCTCTGGTCGAGGCACGCCCCCGCGATCGCACGCTTGATGCGCAAACAGATCCGCCGCTCGGAGGACGTGAACGACCTCGTGCAGCAGACTTTTTTGCAACTTCACCGGGCCCGCCGAGACTTCAGGCAAGGAGCCCGGCTTCGGCCGTGGCTCTACACGATCGCCCTGAACCTGCGGCGGGAGTACTGGCGGCGCTACGCCCGGACGCCCATCGCCCACGTGGAGCTCGACGAACGCATGCTGCCCACCACCGAGCAGGCCGACATCGTGGGGAAGGAGGACGCGCGCCGGGTGCGCGCTGCCCTCGCGAAGCTCCCCGCCGGGCAGCGGGACGTGATCGAGCTTCACTGGCTCGAGGGGTTCTCCTTCCCCGAAGTGGCGCAAATCGTGGGCGCGAGCTTGTCGGCGGTGAAGGTCCGGGCCCATCGTGGATACAAGGTGCTCCGTAAGCACCTCGGGCCAGAGGAGGGCCCAGTATGAGCGGTCCCCAGAATCCAGAGGCGGGCGAGGAGCTTGCGACGGTGCTCAGCAACCTGGGCGACGGCGCACCCACGCCCGAGGTACCCGCCTTCGACGCACTGGCTCAGCAACTGGACGCCGAGCGCGGCCCGATGGCGTGGCTGCGTTCGCGGTCGACTCGCGAGCGCATGGGCATCCTCGTAGCTGCCGCCGCGGCGGTCGCCGTCATCGCCGGGACCATGGGAGGGTGGGCGGACGTCGAGAAGGTCACCCAGACCGGGTTCCTCCTCGAGCTCGTGCTCCTCTCGGGCTTCGCTCTCGTCGCCATGTCGGCATCCCTCCGAGGACTTCAGCACGCCGAGATCCCGCGCTGGGCGGGATGGGCGCTCGTCGGCGCCACCCTGGGCGTCCCGGTCGCCATTGGGATCGCGCCGATGCTCTCGGGAGTCGTCTCCACCGGCGAGGCGACCCTGCGCGATGCCCTGGGCTGCCTCTGCTACGGGCTGAGCATCTCGGCCCCGGTGCTCGCGGTGGCGTGGGTCCTGGACCGCCGCTCGTGGCGAGGAAGCACCACCGTCCGCTACGCCGCCAGCGCGGCCGGATTGGCGGGCCTCGTGGGCTTGCAGCTGCACTGCCCTGTGCACGAGACCGAGCACCTCATGAGCGGACACGTCCCGGTGGTGTTCGCGATGCTGGGGACGGCGGGCCTGCTGCACATGGTTCTGCGCCGGCCCTGAGGTCACTCTCTCTGGGCGCCCTTGGCGAGGGCGGTCCGCACCGTCGCCCAGGTGATCATGCGGACGTAGCGGGGCTCCCCGCACGTGAAGCCCCGGTCCTCGACGGCCCGACCGACCTCCCGGAGATGCATCGCTCCCCAGGGCACCACGATCTCGGTCTCCTCAGCCACCACCTCGTCGATGACCGAGAGCAGATACGCGTTGCGCTTCGTCAGCACGTCGCCCATCACGGCCTCCAGCGTCTCCTCGGTGACGGCTGCGCTCTGGGTGACGCTCTCGAGATAGGCCGCCACGGGGTCACTGGCGCCGAGGATGGCGCCGACATCGCGTAGGAGCTTCAGGGTCTGCTCATCGAACGTGTTCACGTCCACGTCTGCGCGGCGCACCCGGAAGCGGCCCTGCCCCTCGCTGCCGGCTTCGTCGCCCTCACCCCGCTGGGGGACGAGCCCGAGCCGCTCAGCGATCTTCCCGTAGCCAAAACCCTTCCCCAGCTTGCCGTCCTCGTCGGACACGCCCTCGGCCAGGAGCAGCGCCCCGTCCGGAACGGTGGAGAGCAAGTCGTCGTATCCGCTCGACTCGCCGATGTGGATGGCGCCCACGAGGTGGATGGTGGTGTCGTCCTTTCTGCACGCTCGGTGCCCGGTCTCCAGCCCGGTGCCGTCGACCCGCACGTACCCGTCGGTCACGTGGTCGAGGCTCCAAGCCATGGACCACACCTGAAGGGCGACGCCTCCAACCAGCAGGAGTCCCAGGATCGCCGCCCGCGCCGCGCTGAAGCCGAGCCGCACGTCGCCGCCGGCGCGGAGATCCCCGTCCTTCAGGGGAAAGTGCCCTGGCCAGGGCATCACGAGCAGCGCGGCCAACGCCAGCTGGGCGAGCCCGCCCACGACTCCGGTCCAGGTGAGATCCAGCAACACCGCCGGGAGGGGCATCATCCCGCCGGTCTGCCACGCCACAAATGCGACGGGCAGGACCATGCGCCAGGGAAGCCGCGCGAGCACCACCCACGAGAGCAGCACCAGGGGCGCGCTCAGGAGCATCAACCCCCGCGTCAGCATCCCGAGAGCCAGCAGCGGCTCCACGAGCACCGCGGCCAGCTGGACGAGGCCATCGACCGCGAACAGCACCACGAAGGCGTTGAAGAGGTGGCGCGGCAGCGCGCTCACTGAACCACCTGCACCACGATCTTGCCTCGCGTGCGCCCGCTCTCCACCCGCCGGTTCGCCTCGGCGATGTCCGCGAGCGGGATCGCTTCCTCCACCACCGGCTTGATGGCGCCGGCGGTCACGAGCTCCCCGATGCGGGCCAGCATCTCGCCGTCGGCGGGCCGGAGGACGTGGCGCACGGTCTTGCCTCCGACGATGCCCGCGAGCTTGACCCGCAGCATGGACCCCGCCATGACGACAATCCCCGCGTAGGGCCCGAACCGATCGACATACGTCGGCATGCCGGTGGCGATGGACGCCATGTGCCCTCCGCGCTTCAAGACCTTGAGCGACGTACCCCAAGCCGAGGGCCCGATGGCCTCCAGGACGTGGTCCTGGGGCTCCAGGACCTCCCAGTAGTTGCTCGTCCGGTAGTCCACCACCTGGTCGGCGCCGAGGCCGCGCACCAGCTCCTCGTTTCGCGGGGAGCAGGTGACCGCCACGTGGGCGCCAAGATGCTTCGCCAGCTGGATGGCGGCGGTGCCGACGCCGCCGCTCCCCGCTTGCACCAGCACCCGCTGGCCCGACTGGACCGGCGGCCCCGTCACGAAGCACTCCCAGGCCGTGAGGGCCACCAGCGGGAGCGATGCCGCCTCGACGTGACTGATGTTCGATGGCTTGTGCGCCGTCTCCGCCTCGTCCACCGCCACGAACTCCGCCCAGGTGCCCGGCCGGTCGTGGGCCGGGGAGCTCCACACTTCGTCGCCGGGCTTGAAGCGCGTGACCTCGGGGCCCACCTCTTCGACGACGCCGCTCACGTCCATCCCCAGGATCACGGGCATCTTCTTGCGCACGACCACCCGCTGGATGCCCTTGCGCTGCTTTGTGTCCACGGGGTTCACGGAGCTCGCGTGCACCCGAACGAGCAGGTCCTTGGGGCGCAAGGTGGGGCGGGGAACGTCGGCGATGCGGAGGGTGTCCGCTGGTCCGTAGGCGTCGATGACGGCGGCGCGCATGGTGCTCATCGGAGGAACACCAGGACGTAGGCCGTCGCCAGCACCAACTGGGCCAGGGCGTAGGGAGAGGCTCGCTTCACGAAGCCAACGAAGCTCATGTCGAGTTTGTGCTTGTGCATGATCGTGACCGCCACGAGCGTGCTCGCTGAGCCAATGGGGGTGATGTTGCCGCCGAGGTTCGCCCCGAAGACCACTGACCACCAAAGGCTCGAGTCAGACGCCGTACCAAGTCCCCCCAGAATCTTCGCCAGCATCGCGGCGAGTGGAATGTTGTCCGTCACCGAGCTGAAGACCGCGCTGGCGATCAGCAAGACACCGGTCCCAGCCACGTCACCGAGCCCGATGACCTTCTCGAGCCCGGAGCCGATGAGCCCCAGCACCTGGGCGTGCTCCATCACGTTGATGACGACGAACAAACCCGCGAAGAAGCCCAACAAGTCCCAGTCCACCGCGTCGTAGAAGCGATCGACCTCGGACTTGTAACGAATCAGCATGATGACGGCGAAGGACAGGGCCACGAAGCCCATGCCGAGCTCGCTCACCCAGGGAAGCACCGACGTCGTCGCGATCACCACGATGAAGAGCACGGTCATGGCGCCGGCGAACCAGAGGAAGCCCTCGCTCTCGATACCGTCCCGCTCATCGAAGCCCTGCACCAGCCCTTCGGCTTCCTCTTTCTCCTCGTCAGTGACGAGAGGGGTGATGCCGTTCCACTTCGCGCCGAGCCACAACGTCAGCACGGTGGCCACCAACACGTAGGGCGCCGCGACGACGAAGAACTTCACGAAGGAGATGCCCGCTGCGGTGCCCACGATGATGTTGGGGACCGAGGAGATGAGGGTGAGCAGGCCGCCGACGTTGGTGAGCAGCCCCTCCACCAGCAGGAAGGCGAGCAGCTTCTCCCGCCGGCCGAGCTTGTCGAGGGACACCGCGGTGAGCGAGCCCACGATGATCATGGCGGTGACGTTGTTGAGGACCGCCGAGAACACCACGGTCATCGCGCCATAGAGCCAGAGCAGGCGCAGGGGATCCCCCCCACTCATCTTCGTGAGCTTGATGGCAATCCAGGTGAAGAGCCCCGAGCGGCTGGTGACGTCCACGAACAGCGAGCTGCCCAGGATGATCGCGATGACTCCCCAGTCGATGGCCGGGATGTAGACCGGAAGGTTCAGCTCCTCGCCAAACACGTTGGTGACCGGCCCAAAGGGCAACAGCCCCATGGCGGCTCCGAGAAGCAACGAGATCACCGCGAAGACCCCGACGATGAGGGACTTCTTGGCGTGGATGGTCTCCTCGAGGGCGAGGGAGAGGATGAGGGCCACCAACACGGCGGCGAAGAGCAAGGTCGTGCTCATGGGCACGTCGTGGCCGTGGTGAGCGGCAGCGGACAGGGCGAGGAGGGTGCTCACAGCATCAACACCGGGATCGCACGCATCTCGACGGCGATCTGGTAGCTGAGGCCGTGCATGGCGAGCTGTCCCTCGTCCTTGGTGTTCATCACCAGGAGGTCCACCTTGCCCTCCTCCACGATGGAGCGGAACGTGGGCAGGCGCTGCCCCATTTGCACCACCGCCCGCACCTCGATGGGCACCTTTGCGTTGCTCAGCGCGGCGGTGACCCCGTCGGCCCAGTCCGCCGGCTCCTTGAGCAGCTGACGGGCGATGTCCTCCCGGGCGAGGTCGGTGGGGATCCGAGGCAGCTTGCTGATGACATCCATGTAGCGCTCGAAGACCCGCTCCTGCTCAACGTGGGCGAGCAAGAGCTGCCCCCCCGCCCCAGCAAACTCCACCGCCCAGTGCACGAGACGCTGGTCCCCCGCGAGGTGGTCGGTGAGGGCCATGACCGTGAATGGAGCGCCGGTGGCGTCGACCCACCCCTGCTCCTGGGCCGGCCGCGGCAGGAGAAGCACGGGCACGTCCGTGACCTGGGTGAGCACCTCGATGTGATCCGAGAGGCTGTGGGGCCAGGGCCAGGCGCTGGAGTGCAGGTTGCGGTAGGCGCAGACGAGATCCGGGGCCCACGACTCCACCAGGGAGAGCATGTCTCCGATGGACGCGCAACGGGCCCCAGTGACCACCTCCCACGCCAGCGTTCCGTGCTGTCCCAGCCCGCTCAAGAAGTCACGAACGCGTGCTCCGTACGGAGCCGCCTCGGACTCGTCGAGGTCCGTCAACACGAGCACGCGGCCCAGATGCACCTCGGCATGCGCAAACTGCGGCTTGCTCGCCGACAGAAAGACACTCTCAAACTGATCGATGCGGGACACGCCAACCCTCCATCCCACACGCATCGTGCGGCGGCTCAGTCTGCCTCATCCCGGCACGGGGTCCAGGGAGGCCCTCCAAGGGACAGGAAAAAGTGGGACAATGAGGGCCGGGCAGGGGTGCCCGGGGAAATGACGGACTGAACCCAAAGACTGCTCAGAGGCAGCTCTCCGCTGCGGCATGGAAGAACCCAGGTGAGCTGCAGGCCTTCGCGCAGCAGCTGAGTCTCCTTCCAGCGTCCGAGCTCGCCCGGCTCCTGCCGTTGCTTCGCGCGGACGGCGTGGACGGGCGGCGGCGCTCGCGCGTCAGGGCCTTCACGGCGGCCACCGAGACGTCCACGGACGCCGCACTGTTCTTGCCCGCGTTGAAGGCGAGCATTCAGGGGGACGATCGTCTTCGCCGCGCGCTGCTCCCCCTGCTGATGCGCACGGCCCGCGGCGACGCGCTGGACCCGGTCGTGGAGCTGCTGCGCTCCGACGAGCGCGAGCTCCGGCGGTTTGCGCATCAGCTGCTGCTGGAGAAGGCCGACGTCCGCGTGCTGCCCAGGCTGGGCCGGCTGATGAGCACCCACAAGCAGGCGGGCACGCGGGAGGCCATGGAGATCGCGGCGCGGGTCGGCGGCGTGAAGGCGATCCCACTGCTGACGCCCTTCGTCACGGACGGCGAGCTGAAGCTCCGCCAACAGGTTCTCGAGCTGCTGGGGGACCCGGAGTACTTCGGGAAGACGCCCCGCCAGGCCCTGGAGGCCATCGCTCCGGCGCTGTCTGATCCGGCTCGGGCCATCGCCTTGGAGGCCTTCCGGTCCTACGCCGCCCTCGCGACCGCGGAGGACTTCTACGCCATGGTGCTCGACGTGTTCGAGGCGGGGGACGACCGGCGTCTCCAGCTCACGGCCGTCCAGTCCCTGGCCCGGTACGAGGGCGAGCGCACCGCCGAGGTGCTGGGGCACGTCTACCGCAACTCCCAGCACACCAGCGTGCGCTCCGCCGCCATCAAGGCGATTCGCCTTCGACGGGAGACGGGCGTGCTGCCAGTGCTCGGCGAGGCCATCGCGGACGACGACCCCGCCATTCGCGACATCGCCCTGGGCGCCCTCCGCAAGCTCTCGACGGTCCCCGACTTCGACCTCGCCCTGCTGCTGATGTGGCTGCTGAAGAGCGACCGGAAGGGCATCGCCGCCCAGGCCATGGATCTGCTTGCGGCCCTGGGGCCGCTCCCCGGGGACCTCTGGCCGCGCCTCCTGGAGCACCTGCGGTCCGAAGACTGGTGGACCCGAGAGCGGGTCACACAGCACCTGCCCGCCATTGCTGGCCCCCAGCTGACCCAGCACATCGTGCATTGGTTGGGCGATCCCAGCCCGCTCATCCGCCGCTATGCCCTGGAGTGCCTCGCGCGGCTGCGGGACCCCCGGGTGATGGAGGCGTGCCTCGAGGTCGCCGTGGACGACCCCGATTGGTGGGTGCGCGAGCGCGCCATCGAGTGCGTCGCTGCGATTGGCGATGCGGCCGCAGTGCCCCACCTGGTGGCCCTCGCTCGGGCCGACGACTCTCTCATGGCGGCGATCCTGCACGCTCTGCGCACTCTGCGGCACGCCGCGGCGCTCCCCCTGGTTCTCGAGATGCTCCAGCACGAGGACCCAGGGATCCGACACGAGGCCGTGCTCGCCCTGGAAGCCGTAGGCGAACCCTCGGTCGCCCACGTGATCTTCCCGCTCCTCAAGGACCCCGAGATCGAGGTCCGACGCTCTGCAGAAGAGCTCCTGGGGACCTGGAAGGCGCGGCACCACTCCATCGAGTCCGACCTGGGTGGACAAGTCGAGCAGCTGCCGCGGCTTCTGTGGCACATGACCAAGGCCAGAGGAGACGACCTGTTCCTTCGAGCCGGACAACCGGCGTTCATGAAGCGCATGGGCCACATGGTCCGCATCACCGACCGCGTCTACACGCCCCAGGAAGTCGAGATGATGCTCCGCTCCATCCTCTCGCGTACCCAGACGCGTCAGGTGGAGAGTCTCAAGGACGTCGACCTGTCGATGGAACTCAAGGCGCGCGGGCTGCGGTTCCGAGTCAACGTGCTTCAGCAGGTCACGGGCTGGTCCGGGGTCTTCCGCCGGGTCTCGGAGACCGTGCACAGCTTCGAGGAGCTCCGCCTCCCGCCCCTCATCAAGAACCTGTGCGACCTTCCACACGGCCTCGTGATCGTGGGCGGACCCACCGGGAGTGGGAAGAGCACGACGCTGGCAGCGATGATCGGCTGGATCAATCAGCGCCATGGTCGCCACATCATCACGGTGGAGGACCCCATCGAGGTCGTACACCGCAACGCGCGCGCCATCGTCTCTCAGCGGGAAGTGGGGAGCCACACCCACTCGTTCAGCAACGCGCTGCGCAGCACCCTTCGAGAAGATCCCGACGTCATCCTGGTGGGCGAGATGCGGGACGCTGAGACCATGTCCTTTGCGGTGACGGCGGCCGAGACGGGGCACCTCGTGCTCGCCACGCTGCACACCTCCTCTGCCCGCAACGGCATCGATCGGATGATCGACTCGTTCTCGTCGAGCCAGCAGCCGCAGATCCGCTCGATGCTCGCCCAGACCCTGCGCGCCGTGGTGTGTCAGCAGCTGCTCCGACGACGCGACGGCCGCGGACGCCTGGTGGCGCTGGAGTTGCTGCTCAACACCGAGCCCGTGGCCGCGACCATTCGCAAGGGAACGACCTTCAACCTCCCGTCGATGATCAGCACCGGCAAGGCCCACGGGATGCAAGCGATGGACGAGGAGCTCAAGAAGCTCGTCGACGAGGGACTGGTCCATCCGTCGGAGGCCTACCTCAAGGCGCAGCGGAAGCCGGACTTCCACGAGTTCCTGGAGTCCCGAGGACTGGAGGCCGCCAATGCCAGCTCTTGATTCCTTCCTCGAGCTCGTCGTCGACCAGCGCGCCAGTGACTTGCACTTCAGCTCGGGCGGTCCCCCTGCGGTGCGGTTCAACGGCGAGCTGATCCCCGTCCCGTTCCGCAGCCTGAGCGAGCCCGAGGCGCGTCGGTTCCTCTACGAGCTCATGACCCCGGAACAGCAGGAGAGCTTCGAGACGCGCCAGGAGCTGGACTTCGCCTACGAGCTTCCGGGCCTGGCGCGCTTCCGAGCCAATGTCTTTGTGCACCGGAGCGGGATCGGAGCGGTCTTCCGGGTGATTCCGGAGGAGGTCCCGACGTTGGCCGAGCTCCGCCTGCCCACGGCCCTCCGACGAGTGACCCAGTACACCGATGGCCTCGTGCTCTTCACCGGCCCCACCGGCTCGGGCAAGACCACGACCCAGGCGGCGATCATCCAGGAGATCAACCGCACGCGCCCCCTGCACATCCTCACCATCGAGGATCCCATCGAGTTCCTGCACACCGAAGAGCAGGCGGTGATCACCCAGCGGCAAGTGGGTCTGCACACCGCCTCGTTCCACGAGGCCCTGCGATCCGCGCTGCGCGAGTCCCCCGACGTGATCCTCGTGGGAGAGATGCGGGACCACGAGACCATCTCCCTCGCCCTGGCAGCCGCGGAGACCGGCGTCCTCGTGTTCGGGACCCTGCACACGGGGGCGGCCGCCAACGCCGTCGACCGCATCGTGGACGTGTTCCCGGAGGAGCAGGCTGAGCAGGTGCGCGGCTCCGTCAGCGTGACTCTTCGAGCCATCGTGGCGCAGCGACTGGTCAAGGAAGAGCGCGGGACCGGACGCGCGGCGGCGGTGGAGTTGCTCTTCAACAACACGGCGGTCGCCCACATGCTTCGCCAGGGGAAGTCCCACCAGATCGACGCGTACCTGCAGCAGATCGACGCCCGCGGGGGCAACCTCTCCCTGGACCGCTCCCTCCTCAACCTCGTGCGCTCTCGTCGGATCTCCGTCGAGGAGGCCGCCAAGCAGGCACGCTTCCCCCAGGCGTTCCTCGCCGCCGCCGAGCAGGTTGGAGGACGGCCGAGTTCATGACCCCCCAGTCCCACCGCATCCTCATCGTCGAAGACGACCCCATCGTCCGACGTGTCTACCGCGCTACCCTCGGCCGGGCGGGCTACGACGTCCTCGAGGCCATCGACGCGCGCACGGGGTACTCCATCGTGTGCGACTCGCCCCTGGACCTCATCCTGCTCGACCTCCGTCTCCCGGACGAGTCGGGGGCCGAGCTGGGGGCGCGCATTCACGCCGACCCCGACCTTGAGGGCATCCCCCTCATCGCCGTGTCCGGGGTGTCGAGCACCATCGAGCAGACCCACGCGCTCCAGTCGGCGTTTCGGGAGTTCCTGCTCAAGCCGGTCTCCCCCGCCCGCTTGCTCGAGGTGGTTCGCTCCTATCTGCCCCAAGAGGGGGACAGCGGGCTTCCGGGGAAGCAGCGGGCCGTGATCGTCGCCCACCACGACGAGCTCCAGCGCGGCACCATGGCCCTGCGCTTTCGCCGGCAAGGCTTCGCCGTCCAGGAGGTCAAGACCGGGGTGGAGGCCCTCGAACTCGCCCTGAAGGATCCGCCCGCGGCGGTGCTCTCGGGGGTGCCGATGCCCCACCTCGACGGCTTCGGCCTCGCGCGGGCGATGCGGGGCGAGGCGAGCCTCCGGGACGTGCCCCTGGTCCTCGTCAGTCCCGACGCGCTCGAGACCCGTGACGTGGACGCCGCCCTCAGGGCGGGCGCCGCCGCCTACGTGCAGAGTGATGTCTCCATGGAGGCGGCGCTGACCACCGTGCACCGGCTCCTGGACGCGGCATCCTCTGGAACCTCCCAGGAGGTGGCCCCCCTCACCGACCAGGAGATCTTCGGCGGTGCGGACGGCTTCATCGAGTCCACCGACGCGTTGCGCGAGACCATGCCATCGATGCGCCTCGACGAGCGCACTGACCAGGCCTCGATGCCGCGGGTGGTCGACGCCCGGAGTCGGTCGCGACTGCTTCAGCAGCTCGAGCGGCAGGCCCAGATCACCAAGGAGCTGACGCGGATCACGAACCGTCAGGCCGCCCAGCTCTCCGTCCTCGCCGGAGTCTCCGAGACGCTGACCCGGACACGAGACCCCCAGGCGGCCATCGAGGAAGCCCTCGCGCGCTGCATGGACGTGAGCGTGTTCTCCCTCGGCGCCGCGTTCCTCGTGAGCGACGGAGGACGACTGTCCCTGGCGTCGCGCCACGGGTTCTCGGAGTCGCGACGAGGTCGACTGCCGGACCTGTTCGGGTACCGCCATCTGTTGCACCAGGCCCTGCACGAAGACGAGATCATCACCCTCCCCTCCTCCCGGGAGGACCTCCGGGATGGGCCCGGGCTGCTCGAAGCCACGGGGACCCACGCCATCCAGCTGGTCCCGCTCTCCGTGGGCGGACAGCGCCTCGGCGTCCTGGTGCTCGCGTCACCGGACCGAAGCCTGCGTCGACGAGGCTTCGCCTTCGCGCGGACGATCCAGGGGCAGCTCGCTCAGGCGCTCCTCCTCGGTCACACCATGGACCAGCTCGCCATCTCGGAGCAGCGCTTCCGCAGGGTGACGGAGCGGATGGCCGAGGGCCTCTTCACGAGCAACCGGGACGAGAAGATCACGTTCCTCAACGACGCGGCGCGGCGCCTGTTCGGGCTGCCCATGCGCGCCGCGATCAGCCTCGACCTGGAGTCCCTGCTCCCGGGCATCGATCTGGACGCAGCCGTCTGGGAGGGCACCGCTCTCGCCCACGACGGAGCGCGGCCCACCGTGCGGGTCTCCACGTCGGTCCACGCCACCGGCGCGGAGCTGGAGCGCACGCACATCGTGCAGGACGTCACCGATGCTCGGCGCCAGGAGGAGCACTTGCGTGTGCTCGCCGAGCGCGATCCGTTGACCGGGCTCCTGAATCGTCGGAGCTTCCTCGCTGGGGTCGAAGAGGCGCTCACCGCGTCCGCCGAGACGGGAGCCATCGGCGCCGTCCTCTTCATCGACCTCGACGGCTTCAAGGCGGTCAACGACAACCACGGACACGCCGCGGGCGACTACGTCCTGGAGAAGCTCGCAGATGCGCTCTCCACCCGACTCCGTCGTACGGACCTGGTGGGTCGCATCGGGGGGGACGAGTTCGCCGTCCTCCAGCCGGGAGCCGACGAGCAGGCGGCCCTCGCCCTCGGGCACCAGATCCTGCGGATCGTCCAGGGGTTGCGTCCGCGGGTGGGCAAGAAGCGTGTGTCCATCGGCGCGTCGGTGGGCTGCGTGGTGTTCCCCCGGGACGGAGCGACGGACGAGCTCCTCCTCGAGCGCGCGGACGCCGCCATGTACGCCGCGAAGAACGCTGGTGGCCACGAGGTCGTGATGTGGCGGGCCGAGTCCGTGGAGCCCCGCATGCTCCCCAAGGACGAGTGGGACCCGGAGAGCGGTGGGGTGTCCGAGCTCGACGAGCCGGACCTCGACCCGACCCTGGACTAGCCCCCTACTTGCCGCAGTGCTCCTGGATGGACTCAGCGACGCCCTCCATCGCACGGACCTGGATGCTTCGCAGCAACGCCCGGTGCAGGATGCTCTTGGCCTCGATGGCGTTCTCGAACTCCACCTTGCCCGAGGGGTGCACCTGCCAGAAGCCGTCGTGCTTTGCCTGGCGCCCCTTGATGAGCTTCCACTCGAGTCGAGCAGTCCCGTCGATGCTTCGGTGATAGCGAGACTCCACGGTGCCCACCGGAAAGAAGCGCTCGACGAGGGTCACGTCCTGGAAGACGCCGTCGTCCGCGTGCACGAGCACGTCTTCGAGATGGGGAAGCACCTTGCCCATGACCTTGGGGTCGGCCATCGAGGTGTAGGCGCACTGGGAGTCACCCACGGTGAAGACTCCCTTGCGCACGTCGGACTTGCCGCGCTCCCACTGGCTCCAGGTCACTGCCCGCTCGCTGCGGCCACCGGCCAGGGCGGGAAGAAGGGCGAAGACGGCGAGGCTGATCAGAAGTAGGCGAATTCTCACGTGTGTAACTTAGCCCTTCAGTGGCCGGGGGGTCCGGGATCTTCGTGACCTGAATCCACCGGGACCTGATCATGCTCATCGCCCGGACGCAGCGCGAGCACCACCGCGAGCAGCAGCCCCGCCCCGCCCACGAGAAACGGCATGTCTGGCGTGATCTCGAACAGCGGGCCCGCCACGACCGGCCCGAGGACACGGCCACCGGAGCCCAGGGCCTGGCCCACTCCGAGGACCGCTCCTTGCTCGCTGCCGGAGACCGACTTGCTCAGGGACGCGCTCAGGGACGGCGTGTAGAGCCCCGAGCCGATGGCGAGCAAGGCCGACACGGGCAGGAGAACCCAGTAGATCCCGAGGGAGCCCACCGCAGGGATCCCGACCATGCCCACGCCAGCGACGATGAGACCGACCTGGATGAGGCGCCGCTCACCGAAGCGGCGCGAGAGCGGCCCGATGAGGCCCCCCTGGACCACGGTCGCCACGACCCCGACGAGCAGCAGCACCCAGGTGGTGAGCAGGGTCGCCCGCTTGTGGAGAGCCGCCTGCTCGGCGCTGCCCGCCTCGGCGAGCAGCGCGTCGGGCACCCACGCGCGCTCGATGAACAGTCCCAGACATTGCTCCATCAGGGCGAACGAGGTGACCGTCACGAGGGTCAGGACGAGGAGCGGTCGCACGGCGCGGCGGCTGAACGCGGCGCGCATGGAGCCGAGCCCCTCCCCCGCCTTCTGCGCCTCGGCGCGGGCTTCGGGCGGAAGGGTCTCTGGCAGGGCGAAGAAGGCGAAGACCCAGTTGATCGCTGCCATCCCAGCCGCAGCGAACGCCGGTGCTTCGGGGCCGAGCCAGCCTCCGAGGAGACCACCGACGCCCGGTCCCACGATGAACCCCAGCCCGAAGGCCGCGCCGATGAGGCCCATCGCCTTCGCGCGGTCCTCGGGCGCGGTGATGTCCGCGAGGATCGCCTGGACGGTGGCGATGTTGGCGTTGCCGAAGCCCGACAGCATCCGTGCGGCGAACAGCATCCCGAGCGAGCCGGCGAGTCCAAAGGCGATGTAGCCCGCGATGGCGAAGGCGATGCTGACGAGCACGACCGGACGGCGACCGATGCGGTCCGAGAGTCGGCCCCACAGCGGCACGAACAGAAACTGCATCAGGGAGTAGGCGGCGCCCAGCCAGGTCACCTGGGTGGGACTGGCGCCGAACGCTTCCGCGTAGAACGGCTGGATCGGGATGATGATCCCGAAGCCGAGGAGATCGAGGAAGATCGTCAGGAAGACGAGCCCGTAGAGACGCCGACTGGCTCCGCCGGCCTCCGCGGTCAATGGGCGTGGCCCTCGCGGACGAGCTCGATCTCGCGGGGGTCGAGCTTCACTCGCTCACCAGCGAAGGTGCAGACGGCGAGACCGTCTTCACTACCGGAGTACACCCCGTGCACGGTGTCTCCACGGCGGCGCACCCTGCTCCCAGGGTGCAGTCCGAAGAGGCGCACGCGCTCGAAGAGGCTCAGGAATCGGGACCGTCGGGGCATGGCCGGGAGGATGACACAGCGTTCGCGCGCCAGCGACAGCGGCCGGTACCCTGCCTCCGTGCCGTCCCCCAACGAGTCCAGCACCTTCGACCTGGCCCTCGTGCTGCTCCTCGGGGCGACTGCGTTGCTCATCCTCGCCGACGACGCCGTTCCCTGGGGGGTCTTGGTCGGCAAGGGCGTGGGCGGCGCGCTGCTGCTCGCCAGTCTCCCACGGCTGGTGACCACCCACCGGTCGGCGACGCGCTGGCTCGTCCTCCCCGTCGCCGGCTTCGCCGCATGGTCCCTGCTGTCGCTCGCGTGGACCGTCGACCCCACCGCCACCACGCTGCGAGGCCAGCACCTGGTCATGGAGACCCTGCTCCTTGGAGCCATCGCCGCCACCTGGACGACCCGCGGATCCCGGGCTGTGGGCCTGGGCGGTGCGTTGGCGACGGGCCTGATCGCCGCAGGCTTCCTGCTGGAGCTGTGGGCGCCGGACGGCGCCCGCCTCCGGCCCTTTGGGCTGCATCCCAACCTCGCCGCGCGGGATGCGTTGCTCGGCGCCCTGCTGGGGACCCTCCTCCTTCCTCGTCAGCCCGTCTGGGGGGCGACTCTGGTCGGACTCGTCGGGGGATTCGCGGTGGGCTGCTCCTGGAGCTCCGGGGCGATCCTCGCCTCGGTGGCGGTGTGTGCGGTGCTTCTGTCGCGTCGCCGGTGGCTCCCCGCCGTTGGTGGGCTCGTCTTGGGGATGGCCGTGGGCGCGGCCGCTCTGACCTGGACCGCCGAGCAGGCCCCCCCGACCCCCACCGAGGCGCGCAAGCTCCGCTCGCCAGCCACCGCCCTGAAGGGCAGCGCCATCGAGGAGATCGGCTCCGGCCGGCTGGTGCTTTGGGGACACGCCCTGCGGGTCGCGCGGCAGAGTCCGCTGCTCGGCGCGGGAGCGGGCGCGTTCCCCGCCGCGATGGAGCCCATTCGCGCCGCCCACCAAGCGGCGGGCGGGGAGCACAGCAAACCCCGGCGCCGGGCGCACAACACCTTCCTCGAGGTGCTCGCGGAGTCGGGCCCCCTCGGACTCCTGCTGTTCGTCATGCCAGTCGCGTGGGCCGGACGGCGCGCTTGGGGCCGGAGGGACGAGGTGACGGCCGCCCTCGTGACCTTCGTCGTGGTGTCCGCCCTCACCGACTCCCTCCTTCAGCAGAAGAGCCTGTGGCTGGCGGTGTGCGTGGCGGTGCTCAGCGCCCTCGCACCACTCCCGCGAGCCAGCGAGCCGCCGTCTCCTCGGCCCAATAGGTGAGCCCGCCTTCGGCGCGCCGACCCACGAACGCGACGTGGCCTCCCCGGAGCGAGAAGCGGGGCTCGAGCGCGGGATTGCCGGCGATGACGTCGTGTGGGATGTCGTCTTCGGCCAGGAACGGGTCGTCGGTGGACCGCAGCAGCAGGGTCGGCACCGCGATGTGTTCGAGGAAGCCGGTGGAGGAGGAGCGCCGGTAGTAGTCGTCCGCGCCTTCGAACCCATGCAGGGGCGCGGTGAGGTGCTCATCGAAGCCTCGCAGGGTGCGGGCCTGGAGAGCTCCGTCGACGTTGGCGTGCTCCCTCAGCTCGTCCCGGCGGAGCGCCAGCTTGCTCTGGAGCCGGCGACGCAGGTACGCGCTGTACACCCGGCTGAAGCCCGACTCGATGCGCTGCACGCAGCGGCCCAGGTCAAAGGGGGCCGAGACCGACACTGCGGCCGAGATCGGCGTGCTCTCCCCCCACTCCCCGAGCATCTTGAGGAGCACGTTGCCCCCCAGCGAAAAGCCGATGGCCACCAGGGGCGCGTCCGGGAAGCGATCGCGAAGGCGCTCCACCACCATGCGCGGGTCCGTGGTCTCGCCGGCGTGGTAGGCCCGAGGGAGGGACGGTGGCCGCCCTCCGCAGGTGCGGAAGTTGAGTCCCACAGGCCGAATCCCCACCGCGGCGAACTCCTTGTAGGACTGGTGGGCGTAGCTGGTGCGCGCGCACCCCTCGAGGCCGTGCAAGAGCAGGCCGATGGGGGCCTCGTCTCCGAGAGTGCTCCACTCGGCCCCCGGCACGTCAGCGAAGTCCACCTCCACCGCGTCCCCGTCGGGGGTCTCCCACTGCTCGCGGCGAAAGGCGACGCCGGTCTCGGGCCGCAGGAAGCGCGCCGCCAGCGTCTGCCGGTGCGGCCCCCGAAGCAGCGGGTGGGGGTCGAACGTCTCGCTCAACGGCGCCACCACCGGGAGCGGGGCTTCTTCTTCCGGTCCTCGATGAAGGAGACCAGGTCGTCGTAGAGCCCGCCGGAGTTGGCGAAGGTCGCGTAGTTCTTCGCGGTGGAGAACCAGTCACTCGTGCTGGCTCGTGCGCCATCGAGGGCCCCGATGAGATCGTCGTTGCCCAGGTCTCGCTCGGTGCCAGTGAGGAGCGCCTCCTTGAGGGGGCCTTCGACGGCACGCTCGATGAGGTCCTCGAGATCGGCCCCCGAGAGACCGTCGGTCTCGGCCACGAGCTTCTTCATGTCGAGGTCGCCCGCCACCGGGCGGTCCCGCAGGTGCAAGCGCAAGATCTCTCCCCGCGCTGCGTCGTCAGGGGGTGGCACGAAGACCACGCGGTCGAATCGCCCGGGGCGGAGCAGGGCGGAGTCCACGTGCCAGGGCGCGTTCGTCGCGGCCATCACGAGCACCCGGTCGTTGGCCGAGTCCACCCCATCCATCTCGGCCAGCAGTTGGTTCACCAGGGTGCGGCCCGGCCCCTGACGAAGCTGCTGGCGGCTGGCTCCAATGGCCTCCACCTCGTCGAAGAAGAGGACCGCGGGAGCGCGCCGCCTCGCCTCGTCGAACAGGGCGCTCAGCTTCGCCTCGCTGTTCCCGAACCACATGTCGAGGACCTCGTTGATGGCGACGTTCATGAAGGTGGCGCCCACCTCGCCGGCCGTGGCGCGCGCGAGGAGGGTCTTGCCGCAACCCGGAGGGCCGTAGAGCATCATGCCGCCCCCGCGCTTCTTGCCGTATCTGGCGAAGACCTCGGGCTTCTGGAACGGCAGCACGATCTTCATGCGGATCGTGTCCTTGAGCTCGTCGAGCCCACCGACGTCGGAGAAGTCCACGTCATCGCGCTCGGGCTCGAGGGCGAGGGGGTCCTTCGTGGGGCCTCGTCCCCCCTTCAGCACCTGGAAGCCTCCCTTTCGCGCGCCGAGGCTCGTGACGTTGTTGGGCGGGTCGGTGTGTTCCTCGTCCTCCTCCTCGGGCCCGAAGGTGGCGACGATCTGCGCCGCGCGGGCGCGCTGCTCCCCGGTGAGATGGGCGATGGCGGCCGCAGCGGCTTCGGCGGCCTCGTTCTCCCGTCCCAGCTCCGCGAGCAGCTCCGCCACCTGAAGGCGCAAGGGCCCGTTGTCGGGGGAGACGGCGAGGGCGGCGCGGAGGCCAGCGAGAGTGCGCTCGAGCAGGTCGGACATCGTGTCTCCAGCGGCTCAGGTCAGCCAGGGATAGCTTCGGCGAAGCAGGGCGCGCGTGATGGGCCCAGCGAACCAGGTGTACGCACAAAAGCCGAAGTACACCGCCGTCAGGAGGTCCATCGCAGCCTGGTTTCCAGGCGGAACCACCGCGCGGGCGGTTTCATAGAGAGCCCACAACCCGAACAACACGCCGAGCTGCCCGTCCTGTCCCAGGCGCGACATCATCTGCCCGAACCAGAGCATGGGTCGGTAGAAGGGCGACTTGCCCTTCACCAGTTCGGAGAGCCCGCGAATCGCGAGGGGGTCCGCCGGGTCGAGGCGAAGCGCCTCCCGGAACGCATCTTCGGCCTCCTGGTTCTTGGCGCCGCGCAGCAGCACGAGCCCGAGGATGGAGTGGGCCTGCGCCGACTGCGGGTTGAGGCGGAGCGAGGTGCGCACCGCGTCTTCGCTGATGGTCCAGTGGCGCGGGTGCACGTAGAGGAGAAGCCGAGCCCTCAGGGTGTGCAGCCACGGCAGGTCGGGGTCGAGGGAGAGAGCGAGCTCGGCTCGCTGGAGCGCTTCGACGTTCCGGTCGCCATAGGACAGCAGGTTCGCGTAGGTGGCGTGGGCGCCGGCCCAGTTGGGGTCGATCTGCAGCGCCCGACGAATGGACTCCTCCGACTCCGCGAACCGGCCGAGGGAGGTCAGAGCGAAGGCCCGGAACAGGTGGCCGTCCTCGGAGTCGGGGTGCAGGGCGATGGCGGCTTCGGCGGCCTCGAGGGCGGCCTGGTTCTCGTCCTGCTGGCGCAGGATGCGAGACAGCGCGAGGTGGCCGGACGGGTGCGAGGGGTTGGCGGCGATGAAGTCCATCGCGAGCTCCTTCGCCCGGACGCTCTGTCCGACATCGATGAGGTTGCCCACCGCCCGCTGGAACGCGCCGGGGTCCGACAGGACCGATTCTCTGCCGTCGTCCATCAGGAGCCACTCAGGAAGACGAGGATCGGGGCCACCAGGGTGAAGGCCACCTTGTTCGGCAGGAGGAGCAGGGCGGCGAAGGCCGGCATGATCGCCCACATCAGCGGGATCTCTGCCCCCTCGAGGTGCTCGTGCCCTCGGACGTGGGAGTTCATGAGCTTGTAGAGCGCAAAACCCAGCGCCACCGAGAGCAGGCGCCCTCCGAAGAAGAGGAGAGCGGAGCTCGGTTCGGCCCCCATCATCTGCGCGGCGTAGAACGGAGCGAGCGGGGTGACGAACCCCACGAGCCCCACCGCGAGAGTGGCCGCCGCGAGACCCACGCGCCGCAAGCTGAGGGCAAACACCACCGCCGCCGCGGCCGTCGGCACGATGCCGATGAGCAGTGCGAGGTAGATGTACGCCACCGCGGGGAGCTGCGGAAACGCCCCGAGGCGGGCGTCGGGCTCCTTGGTGAGGAGGGGCCCGGGATCGACGAAGTCAGGCATGGAAGCCGGGACGATAGCGGGGCGGGAGTTGTTCGAACCCCTCTGATTCAGATCAACCGCGGGGTGAAGATGGAGCAGTGTCAGCCGCCACAGCCTCGGGTCCGTGTCAGCGTCCAGCCATGCAACCCACCGCCCATCGCCCGACCGATGCGACCGCCCGCCGGGCCCGACGCATTCTGCTCGTCCATCCCCTCTTCCCCGTGACCTACTGGGGGTTCCAGTACGCCCTCCCCATGTCGGGCCGGCGGGCGAACCTTCCTCCCTTGGGCCTGGCGACCCTCGCGGCGCTGCTCCCCGACACCTGGGAGCTGAAGCTCGTGGACATGAACGTCGCCGATCTACGCGACGAGGACCTCCGGTGGGCCGACCTGGCCTTTGTGGGCGGAATGAGGGTGCAAGCCCCTTCGATGCTCGACGTGCTCGAGCGGGCCTCGATCCTCGGGCTCCGCACGGTCGTGGGAGGGCCTGCGCCCACGAGCGATCCAGACCTGTTCGCCGAGGCCAACGTCGTCTTCCGGGGCGAGGCCGAAGGCCGGATCGATGCGCTCATCGCGGCCATCGACGCTCCCGACGAGCACGTCGTCGTCGCGCAGTCCGAGCAATACCCAGACCCCAAGACCTTCTCCGTGCCGCGGTTCGACCTCTTCGAGGTGGAGGCGTACGGCGCCATGTCCCTGCAGTACTCCCGCGGCTGCCCGTTCAAGTGCGAGTTCTGCGACATCGTGCAGCTCTTCGGCCGCGTCCCCCGCCCCAAGAGCTCGGACCTGCTCCTCGCAGAGTTCGAGGCCATCCGGGCAACCGGATACCGGGGCACGGTGTTCGTCGTGGACGACAACTTCATCGGGAATCGGAAGGCAGTGCGGCGCATGCTCCCCGACCTCGTGGCGTGGCAGCAAGACCGTCAGTACCCCTTCGATCTCATGACCGAGGCGAGCGTCAACCTCGCTGACGACGCGACCCTGCTCACCGGAATGGTGCAGGCGGGCTTCACCTCAGTGTTCCTCGGGTTGGAGACCCCGTCGCTCGAGGCGCTCCACGAGGCGGGCAAGACCCAGAACACGCGCAAGCCGCTCTCCGAGTCCGTGCAGGAGATCACCGAGGCGGGGCTTGAGGTCATGGGTGGGTTCATCGTGGGCTTCGACTCCGACGGAGCGGAGGTCTTCGAGGCCCAGCGCGCGTTCATCGAGGACAGCCCGATCCCCATGGCGATGATCGGCCCCCTCATGGCGCTACCGGAGACAGACCTGTGGGCCCGGCTCTCCCGCGAGGGGCGCCTCCGGCTCCAAGGGACGGGGAACGACGGCGACCAGTTCGGCCGACCCAACTTCGTCCCCGCCATGGACGAGGAGACGCTGCTCACTGGGTACGGGCGACTGGTCGCCCAGCTCTACACGGCGGACGCGTACTACGACCGCTGCGAGCGGGTCCTGGACCTCGCTCCGCCGTCCCCCGGCCTGCGCGCCCCGGACCCACGAGACCTCGTCCACTTCGCACGCACGGCCTGGACCATCGGGGTCCGCTCGCCCCGGCGCCGCCGGTTCTGGCGGCTTCTCGCCGTCGCGCTGCGGCGCCAGCCCAAGGCGTTCTCCTGGGCCGTCGTCCGGGCAATGATTGGGGAGCACCTGATTCGGTACACGGAGGAGCAGGTGGTGCCCCGGATCCGGGACGCGGTGGCCGAGGTCCGTCGGGAGCGACGCGAAGAGGCGGTGGCCCGCTACGCGTAGGAGTGCAAGGTCGCCGCGATCTCGGACCACTGCCCGCCGAGCAGCCGCCCGGCCATGGGGTGGGACCTCGCGGGTCGGGCCGCGGGAGCCGCGCTCGTGATGACCGCCGGGGGCCTGGGATGGAACCTGAGGACGGCGCTTTCAGTGAGAGGCCGGGGTCAGCCCATCATCTTCATGGCAGCCCGGGGCTCCATGGCCGCCACGGCCAGCACGCCGCCCATCATGGCGCCGATGACGCCGACGGAGCTCACCTCGCTGCCGCCGAAGAAGAGGTTCGGGATGGGCGACCGTGGCCTCAGGTTCTGGTTCCTGAAGCGTTCCGGGGTGGGTTCCAACCCGTAGATGCTTCCGCGGCTGGGCCGCACGAAGTGGTCGGTGGAGAGCGGGGTGCTGAGCTCGCTGAAGACGAGGTGCTGTCGTAGCCCCGGCATCTTGCTCAGGAACTGCTCCACGAGAGAGTCGTGCATGCGCTCCTTGAAGGCCTCGTACTCGGGCCCGCGCTCGCTCCAGGGGGTGCCCTGCCACTTCGCGAAGGACTCCCAGGGGACGAAGGTCACGACCTCGCCGGTGTGCCGCTCATCCTGGCCGGGGTCATGCTCGGGGTTCTTGAGCGAAGGGAACGAGCAGTAGAGGACGTTGGCGTTGGGCAGGTCCTGGATGTCCGGCGCCACCTCCCAGTTGTCGTCCTCGGGGTCCCAGGTGTCGTAGAACCACTGGTTGGCCGCGGACGCGCCCCCCTGCCGGATGTCGCCCTTGAAGCCGAGGTACAGGCAGACGTGGCAGGGAGCGGGCTTCAGGGCCTCGATGGACTTCGCCCAGGGCTTGGACCGCTGGACCTCCGGCAGGAGGTTCCGAACGGTGGCCTGTACGCCCGCTGCGCTGAGGATGCGGGGAGCCCGAATCTCCTCGCCTTCGGGCAAGCGCACCCCGACGGCCTTGCCCTCTTCGATGAGGATCTCCTGCACATCTGCGCGGATGCGGGTCCAGCCTCCAGCCTCGGCCACGGTGCGGAGGAGCTCCCGGGCAATGGCCGCGCTGCCACCACGCGGGTAATAGCCGCCGTGCAGGAAATGCTTCGTCACCAGGGCCTGCATGGCGAAGGACGAGCGCGAGGGCGTACTGCCGTAGTAGCCCCACTGCGCGGCGAGCAGCATCTTGAGCTTCGGGTCGTCGGTGACGCGGTCCAGGACCTCGGCGGTGGTGACGTCGAGCCACTTGCCGGCCCGGCGCCCGAGGGTGCGGTCCGCGATGGGCGCGGCCCAGCGGGGCAGGGTGCGAGCGAGGTAGTACCCCCGCATCCCCTTGCTCACCTGCTTCACCAGGCCGAGGTACTCGTCGATGGCCTCCTGCCCGTCGGGGAAGGCGTCGATGAGGTTGGCTCGGAAGGCGTCGGGGGTGTTTGGGAAGGCCACCCTCTTCCCCTCGGGGAACGTGAACTCGTCGTACGTGGGGCCCAAGGACTCCCACTCCAGACGCCCGTCTGTGAGCGTGTGCAGCAGACGCCCCGGCATCGTGTGCTGGGTCACCTCACCCACCGCGTGCACGCCCACGTCCCAGTTCCAGCCCTTGCGAGAGCCCTTGCGGTTGAACTCGTGGGTGAAGCCGCCAGGCACGTAGTGCTGTTCGAGGATGAGCACGCGCTTGCCCAGCTTGCTGAGCATGGCGCCCGCGGTCATGCCGCCCATGCCCGACCCGATGACGATGACGTCCCAGGGGCCCTCCGGCATGGTCTTGTGCCAGTAGCGGACACGGTCGGCGCCCTTCTTGGGGTCGCGCACGGCCTTCGGGGGAGGGGCGGTCTCGGAAGCGGCGGGGTCGGTCATGGCGGTCTCCGCAGGGGATGGCGGACGGTAGATCAGGCCGGCGCTTACTGACAGTCAGATGGTGGCGTGGGGCACGCCCCCAGGACCCGTCGGAGAAGCGAGCATCGTCACCGGTGGCAGAGGCCCGCCCCCTCCCGGCCTGACGCCTGAAGACTAGTCGGCTAGCAATTTTGCTATTCACTGCGGGCCCACGAGTTCGGGACCACCCCGAGCAAACGTATGACGCCTCTCCAGTCTCGCCCTCCGCCACGAACTGGCACGCCTCCTGCGATAGGACCGGGCACACTGGAGGAAACAGACCATGTCCATGCGAACCAACTACGACGTCATCAACGCACCCCAGCAGCATGTCCCCGTGAAGACGTGGACCCAGGGCGTGCCCGTCGAGGACAAGGCGCGCAAGCAGCTGTCGCGCATCGCTGAGATGCCCTTCATCCACAAGTGGGTCGCGGCGATGCCCGACGTGCATGTGGGGATGGGCGCCACCATCGGCTCCGTGATCCCCATGGACCGCGCCATCATCCCCGCCGCCGTCGGCGTGGACATCGGCTGCGGGATGATGGCCGTGCGCACCTCCATCACCGCCTCCCAGCTCCCGGACAACCTCGCCCCCGTGCGAGGCGTCATCGAGGCTGCGGTTCCCCATGGCCGCACCCACAACGGAAAGCCGTCGCGGGACAAGGGCGCCTGGGGGAACGTCCCGGACGTCGTGGACAACGCCTGGTCGGACCTCGCCGACGAGTTCATGGAGCTGACCGACAAGCACCGCGCCCTCCGCAAGGCGAACGCGCGACCGCACCTCGGAACGCTTGGGACCGGCAACCACTTCATCGAGCTCTGTCTCGATGAGCAAGGCCGCGTCTGGGTGATGCTGCACTCGGGGTCCCGCGGAGTCGGAAACCGCATCGGGAGCTACTTCATCGAGCTCGCCAAGAAGGACATGGAGACCTACTTCATCAACCTGCCGGACCGGGACCTGTCCTACTTCCCGCAGGGCACGGAGCACTTCACCGACTACATCGGCGCCGTCGACTGGGCCCAGCGGTTCGCCATGCGCAACCGCGAGGTGATGATGGCGGCGGTCCTCAAGGCCATGAAGAAGAGCAAGGTGCTGCCTCGCTTCGAGAGCCATCTCGAGGCCGTGAACTGTCACCACAACTACGTGGCGCGCGAGCACCACTACGGCAAGAACGTGTGGCTCACCCGCAAGGGCGCAGTGCGGGCCCGCAAGGGCGACCTGGGCATCATCCCTGGCTCGATGGGAGCGCGCTCCTTCATCGTGCGCGGGCTGGGGAACGACGAGTCGTTCCACTCGTGTTCACACGGGGCTGGTCGGGTCATGAGCCGCACGGCGGCGAAGCGCCAGTTCACGCTGAAGGACCACCGTCGGGCCACGGAGGGCGTCGAGTGCCGCAAGGACAAGGACGTGCTCGACGAGACCCCAGGCGCGTACAAGGACATCGACGCGGTCATGGCCGCGCAGTCCGACCTCGTCGAGGTCGTGTACACGCTCAAGCAGGTGGTCTGCGTGAAGGGCTAGGCCCTCCGAGGGGCCCGATCTCGGCGTCGCTCACTCGGTTGCGTATGTCACATACGCGTCCCTCGTGGCTCCTTGACCTCGGGCCGATCGAGGCACCTACTTGGTGGTCACCTCGGCGAAGGTCACCCCCCACTTGAGCAGGTATTTGCGGATCCGGTCGGCGTCGTTCGTCTTGCTGCGCGCCTTGCGCGACTCGGCGAACAGGCGTCGGCCGGCTTCGCTCATCGTCCGACTGCGTCGGCACACGCCGAAGACGTCCGCGAGCTGCACCAGTTCGAAGCGGTCGACGCTCTGGGCCACCTCGTCACCCAACACCTCGGCCACCAACGCCCGGCACGCCCCGAACGAGGTGGGTGCTCCCGTCTCGTCCCCCACATCGCGCCAGTCACTGCGCAGGCGCGTCACCTCTTCGTCCACTACGTCCGCAGTGATCCGCGCACCGGGCGCCAGGGTGCCCATGCGAGTCACGCTCGCGTTGAGGTCACGAAAGTTCCCCGCCCACGTGGCCTCGGCGCCGGTCGCGAAGTCCAGATAGCGAGTACGAGCCTCGGCGTTGAACGCGATTCGGCGGCCTTGATGCCGTGCAAACGACTCCAACTCGAACTCGAGGTTCGGCTCCAGGTCCTCGATGCGTTCAGAGAGTCCGGGCAACCGAAAGGTCCACAGGTTGATGCGAGCCAGGAGGTCGCTGCGGAACTCCCCTCGGCCCACGGCCACGACCAGATCCTTGTTGGTGCCCGCGATGAGCTGGAAGTCGCTGCGCACTTCGCGGTCGGCGCCAAGAGGAACGAAGACCCCCTCCTCGATGGCACGGAGCAGCATTGCCTGCTCATCGAGGCCCAGCTCCCCGATCTCGTCGAGAAAGACGAGCCCACCGTCCGCCGCCTTCAGCAGGCCCGCGCGGTCGCTCACCGCCCCCGTGAACGCGCCGCGCGTGTGCCCGAAGAGAGCGGACATGGCCGCATCCCCTCGGAGCGTCGCGCAGTTCACCTCCACATAGTCCCCGGTGACCGTGCGCCGCTGACTGCGCAACGAGTAGATGCGCTTGGCGAGGCGCGTCTTCCCCGCTCCCGTGGGGCCCGTCAACAGGATGGGCGCGGTGCTCGCCAGGGCCACGCGCTCGATCTGGTCCATCATCCGGTTGAACGCGGCGTTGCGCGTCGGGATGCCCTGCTTGAGCAGCGAGACGCCTTCGGCCCGCTCCGCGTCGAAGCGCTGCGCGATGGAGTCGTACTTCGACAGGTCCAGATCGATGATGGAGTAGCGCCCGACTCGCCGGTCCTGCCGCTCTCGCCGGTCCCGCCGCGTGATGGGGGAGGTCTGGAGGAGCCGCGCCGGGATGTGACGAGACTCGGCCAGCAGAAACATGCAGATCTGCTGCACGTGGGTGCCGGTGGTGATGTGGAGCAGATACTCCTCGTTCTCTGGGTCGAACCGATGGGAGCGGGCGAACTCGTAGAGCGTGCGCCAGACCTCCTCGAAGTCCCACGGATCGGCGAAGTTCGTCCCGTGGAGCTGCACCGTGCAATCGGGCGCCACCGCCCCGAGGTCCTCCACCACCTGTCGACCGAGCGCGGTGAACTTCGGCTCCACGAGGAGCTCGATGCGGTGCGGGAGAAGGTCCTCCATCTGCCCGAGGGAGACGGTGGGGCGCCACTTCTCCCAACGCTTGGCCCCCTTGCCGGAGTCCAGGGTCGCTCCCACGATGCCAAGCACGACGAGTCTCTTGGTGTCGCTCATGAGCGAGAGACTAGCGGACGAGCTAGTACCCAGCGTGGGCGACGAGCCCACGAACCAGCAAACGCCTGGGTCTTCGTGGCTGGCACGCTGTGTGCGTTGGACCAGGTCAACCCGCCCATCCCGGGCGACGGAGAAGCCGATGATCGTCCTCGACGGAACTCACGGAGAAGGCGGAGGCCAGATCCTCCGCACCGCCCTGTCCCTCTCTCTGCTGACGGGCGCGGCCTTCACGCTCGAGCGAGTGCGTGGCGGCCGCTCCCGCCCCGGTCTGCTGCGCCAGCACCTGTGCGCCGTCCAGGCTGCCGCCTCCATCGGTGGCGCCTACGTCGAGGGAGCGGAGCTGGGCTCGCAGCGGGTCCTGTTCGCGCCGTCGGGACAGCTCGCAGGTGGCACCTACCGATTCGCTATCGGGAGCGCCGGCTCGGCGATGCTCGTCCTTCAGACGGTCCTCGTCCCGCTGCTCCACGCCGACGGGCCATCCACCGTGACCCTCGAAGGCGGCACCCACAACCCCATGGCGCCGCCCCTCCCCTTCTTGCAGTCCAGCTTCTTGCCGCTGCTGCGCCGCATGGGCGCCGACGTGAGGCTGCGGCTCGATCGCCCAGGCTTCTACCCCGCCGGCGGGGGGCGTGCCGTTCTCGAAGTGACCCCCTCGACCTTGCGGCCAGTGGAGGTCCGGCGCGGCTCCGGCGTGACCGTCCGAGCCGTCGCCACGGTGGCGAACCTGCCCCCATCCATCGCCGAGCGCGAGCTGAAGAAGCTGCGGCGCCAGCTGCGCGAGCACGCCCCCACCTTGGAGCAAGAGGAGCTGACGGCGTCCCTCAGCCCCGGAAATCTGGTGCGGGTGGAGGTGGAGCACGGCGACGAGGTCGCATGCTTCGTTGGATTCGGTGAGCGACGAAGACGCGCAGAGAACGTGGCGGCTCGAGTCGCGGGGCAGGTGTTGCGCTGGCTGGAGTCTGGGGCCGCCGTAGAGGAGCACTTGGCCGATCAGCTGCTCCTTCCCATGGCCTGGGCTGGAGGCGGGGCCTTTGACGTAGACGTGCTGAGCGAACACACCCGCACGAACGTGCACACGATCGCCCAGTTCATGGACGTGCCAGTGACGCTGGAGGAGCGTGGCGAGGGCGCTGGCGTGCGCGTGGGGAGGAATGCCCTGAGGTAGGCGGGGTCGGGACGAGCGCCGGCGCAGCTCGCCCCGACCCGTCCAGCGTCAGGGGGTCAGGTTCGTCCAGGGGAAGCCGCCGCAGCCACCGGTGGAGGGGCTCGTCGCATCGGCAGCGGCCGTCGCCAGGGCGTCGGCCTCCGTCGCGGCGTCGTAGGCGGTGGTGCACGACCACCAACCCCCGTCGACCTCGACGAAGTCAAAGCGGGTCCACAGGTCGGCGTTGAACGTGTTCTTGGAGCCGTTCTGCGCGATGGCGTAGCCGGCAGCGTTGTCGAACTGGGTGATGGCGAAGCGCGCGAGGTCGTCGCCGGTCATCACCGACCACTCGGTGTCGGTGATGGTGTTGTCACCCGTGTACTCGTCCGTGTGCACGCCTGCGATGGCAATGCGGGCGGGGTCGGCGGTCAGCGCAGACCAGCCGAAGCCTCCGCAACCGGCGACCAGGTCGCTCGCGTCGGCCGGCGTCGCGTCGATGGCCGCCTGCTCCGACGCTCCCTCGTAGACGGACTGGCAGAAGTACCCCGCGCCCTGCTCTTCGGTCCACTCGAAGCGGCTCCAGAGATCGGGTGCGAACCCGTTCGTGCTCGCGTTCTGGGCGATGATCAGCTGGTTCTGCTCGTCCATGGAGACGATGTCGTAGCGGCTCGTGCCGAACTCGCTCCAGCTCAGCCAGGCCTCGTCGTTCACGGCGATGCCGGATCCAAACCCGTCGTCGAAGACGCCGAAGATGGAGAAGGGGGTACCGGTGGCGTCGTCGTCGTCGCCGGTGGCGTCGTCGTCGTCGCCGGCGGAGTCGTCGTCGTCGCCCGTGGCGTCGTCGTCGTCACCGGCGGAGTCGTCGTCGTCGCCCGTGCTGGGGCACGCAGACAGGCCGAAGGTTCCAAGGCCCAGGAGCGCGAGAAAGAGAAAGAGTCGATGGTTCATGAGGTCCTCGGGTCAGGTACCCGGAACAAGAAACACGCACGCAGAGGACAACAGCGACCTGAGCGGACGCGATTCCGGTGCCGGGAATCGTTGGCGTCGCGCTCGCGGTCGGATATCCCGACTGACGGCCTTTGTCCCCGCCGCCTTCCCAGTCCGAGACGGAGTCCCGAAGGACTTCGTCACACACCCCGTAGGGTCTGCTGACCAGTGGCGTCATGGCGTGGCATGACCGATCACGGTGGCGGCCCCGTGCCGGGTTTTCACCGGCTTTCCCGAGTCCGCGAGCGATTCGGAGCTGACTGTGTTCTACGCGTGGGACCTCGTCAAGGGCCGTCGTAGAGAGTGAGTGCCCTTTGCAGCACCATCCCGGCCAGCCGGTTCGTGGCCTCGTGGGGGGCTCCCGCACCGGGGGCCTCCGGATACCCTCGGTGCTCGAGCCGAATCTGTGGGCTCGCCCGAAGCTGGCGCGCTCCTTCGGGGTCTCCCCCAGCGCGATATGCCCTGGCTTGAGCGAGCTCGACGTGACCACGCACGAGACCGACGAACGCCTCTCCTGAACGGTCAACCACCGCCTCCGACGCTTCGGAGAGGAGCACATCGGCTTGGACAAGCTCGTCCCGGTCGGCTGCGATGGCCGCACGGCATCCCAGGACCGAGGCCACCATCCAGCCCCCTTCGTCCCCCTCGAGGGCGATCTCGGCGCGCCCCAGTACCTCCGCGGCTTCGTCCAGACGCCCACCGAGGTGCAGCAGCGACGAGAGATACCGCCAGGCCGCTCCGATGTAGTAGGGGCTACCGAAGCGCTGGAGGAGCAGCGCCCCCTCCCGAGACATGGAGGTGGCCACGTCGAGCTCCCCAAGGAGGCCCGTAGCGACCGCGAGGTTCATGAGCAGGATGCCTCTGGCCCTGCGGTTCCCGATGCGTTCGTGCATCCGCATCGCCTGGGCGAACTCCCGGCGGCCCCGCTCGATCTCTCCGGCCTGCACCGAGAGCAGTCCGAGGTTCGCCAGGGTCGTCGCCTGTCCGCGCCGGTTCCCGGCCTCGCGATGGAGCGCCAGGGACTGCTGGAAGAGCTCGGTGGCCCGACCGTGGCGCAGGCTCTGCGCGTTGCCGATGGCGAGCGTGTTGATGAGCTGTGCCGCGAGGCTGAGCATCCCCAGCTCCATGCACAGGGCGATGGCCTGCTCGAGGCGGGCCTCAGAGCCATCGATGGCCCCGGTGAGGAAGGACTCGGCCCGTCCCATGAGCCCCAGCGCCATCGCATCGAGGGTCCTGTCGGACGATGCAGCCGCCAAGGCTTCGAGACGACGGGCGATCTCCAGCGCGTCGGAGGTGCCCCCACGGTCGAGCAACATGTTGGCCGTGGCTGCCAACACGGCCCCCTCCAAGCGGCGCTCCGCATGGTCCCGCGCCAGCGTCAACGCGGCGTCGAGGTCTTCTTCGGCCTCGATGAACGCCGCCCGCACCGTGCGCATCTTCCCGCGCACCAGGAGGAGCCTCGCCAGCAGCAGCCCAATGTCGGCGCGCTCCGCAGCCAGGCCCTCGGCCGCGGCGACGGCGCGGTCGATCAGGAGCACATGACCGTCGAGCGGCCCCGTGACGAGGAGGACCGGAGTCATGACGAGCGCAGCACGGACGGCCAGGTCGGGCTGAGTCTCGACGTGGCGCGCGAACACCGCGTGCAGGTTGTCGAGTTCGAGGGCCAGGGAGCGCCGCGCGGTCCGGCCCTTCGGACCGTCGACCAGGTCCAGCTGCCGCTCGCCCCAATCCAGATAGTGGCGAGCATGTCGGACCCAGGTGGCCGTACGCTCCTCCTCCTCGAGTTGCTCGGAGGCGAACTCCCGAATGCTCTCGTAGAGACGAAAGCGAATGCTGCCGCCGAGGGACCGCACCTGCTCCGCTCGCACCAGGGACTTGTCGCGTAGGGCCTCGATGGCGTCCAGAGCCCAACCTCCGTCCAGCGCCACGACCTCCTCCGCGGCGGCGAGGTCGAAGCTGCCCCGAAACACCGAGCACTGCGCCAGCGCTGACTGCTCATCGGGCTCGAGCAGATTCCAGGACCACTCGATGGCTCCCTGCAGCGTGGCTTGACGGTCGGGGCCTCCTCGTCGTGATCGGAGGAGCTTGAAGCGCTCGCTCAGGCGCTCCAGGATCTGCGCGGGGGTCAGGACCCCGGCGCGCGCCGCCGCGAGCTCGATGGCGAGAGGGATGTAGTCGAGGCGACGGACGATCCGCTCGACCACGTCGGCCACCACGTCCGTGACCGCGAAGTCCGGGGCCACGTTCCTGGCGCGGGCTCGGAACAACTGCACGGCCGCGTCGGGATCCAGCGGGCCCAAAGAGAGCTCGTGTCCGCCCGCCACGCGAAGGCGCTCGCGCGAGGTGACGAGGATCACCGCATCGCTCGCCACATCAAGCCAGCGGCGCAGTGCCTCGCCCACGGGCTCCACCACCTGCTCGACATTGTCGAGGATGAGCAGCACCTTGCCCCGCCCCGCGATGGCGTACCCCACTTGATCCATGGCGGCCTCGAGCCCCCGCGCGCGGTCGAGGGGGACCCCCAGAGGAGCCGCGACCGCCGACAGGACCGTCAAGAGATCCGTGGCCGGCGCGAGGTCGCAGAACCATGCGCCGCCAGCAGGGAGGTAGGCATCCATTCGCTTCTGGGCGAAGGCCCGAACGAAGCGCGTCTTCCCGGTGCCCGCGGGGCCGACCACGGAGACGAGGTGCGCTCCGTCGTCGATGAGGGTGCCCAACGCCGCGAGGTCCTCCTGGCGACCGACGAACTCGGAGCGTTCCGCGACGATGTTCGTGCGGACCCCCAGACCATGGGAAGTGCCCGCAAAGCCCGTCCCCAGACTCGCTCCTGGCGGGTTGGCCAGGTGGGGAGCATGGTCCGACGCCCCGGTCACCGACAGGGCCCCGAGATCGAGTGAAGGATGGGACCTGTTGCCCAGGACCACAGCGTCGAGCCAGGACCGCAAGCTCGGGCCCGCCGGTTGCTGCCGCAGAAGGGCCCTCAGCGCGTCGACGAGGCCTCGCGTGCGGTCAAACCGGTCCGAAGGCTCGCGCCGAAGACAAAGCCTCAGGATGGCTCTCAGCCCGGGCACGTGAGCGTCCGCCGGCTGCAGGAACTCCGGATCCGCCAGGGACTGCTCGACCTGAACCAGGGCCATGACCAGCGCGATGATGTTGTCGCGCAGGAAGGGTCGCTCCCCAGTGGCAAGCTCGAACAGCATGATTCCGAACGAGAAGAGGTCCGAGCGGGGGTCGAGGTCCTCCCCCGAGGCCTGCTCGGGCGACATGTACGCCGGGGTTCCGCGCACCGTTCCCGACATCGTGGCCTCGGCCCCCTGCGTCGCCCGGGCGAGCCCGAAGTCCATGACCTTCGCGACGCCCTGGCGGCTGACGAGCACGTTGGCCGGCTTCAGATCCCGGTGGACGAGCGCGAGGTGGCGGCCCTCGTCCTGGAGCTCGTGAGCGTGCATCAGACCCTCGGCCACCTGGATCGCGAGGTCCAGAACCACGGTGGGCGGCAGGCGAGGCTGATCCCGCAAGAGCGCATCGAGGGGCCAGCCGTCCACGAGCTCCATCGCGAGCCAAGGCTGACCCTCGGTGGTGCCGAAGTCGTAGACGTCCACGACGTTTGGATGGTGGAGCAGCCCACAGAGCCGGGCTTCGGAGACGAACGCCTGGGCGGTAGCCTCCCGGTCCCCGTCGTCCCGCGGGCGAATCACCTTGAGCGCCAGCTCCTTGCGGAAACCCGAAGGCCCCGTGAGGGTCGCCCGATACACCCGCCCCATCCCCCCCTGCCCAAGGAGGGAAGTGAGCTGATAGCGGCCGAAGGTCTGGGGGAAGTTGGCTTTCACTGCCGGAGAGGGTCGCCGTCTATTCGACGACCTCGCACCACGACTCCTGGTCGCCGATGCCGTCCGTGGCGAAGGGGGACTCGATTCCGTACTCGTGGGCCATCGCCCAATCCTGGCCGAAGCCCCAGGCCTGATTCGTGATCGTGTGGCCGGCATCGTGGTCGCAGCGAGCGAGGAAGTGCCCGTCGACCCGCAAGCCACCCTGCAGGGTGTCCGTGGTCGACACGAAGTCGATGAGACCGAAGCCCTGCGGCCACTCGTCCGTCTCGCCGCCCGCCACGAGCAGGGTCGGAACCTTCTCGGCGGGGGTCTGGTATGTGAGGAACGGGGAGCCGTCGATGGGGAGCTCGAACTCCACGCCGCCGCTGAACGAGACCGCCGCCGCAAGCGTGTCCGCTCGAGACATGAGCATCTGGGCGGTCCACAGAGCGCCGCCGGAGAATCCAGCGCTCGTGACCCTGCGGATGTCGCCGCCGAGCTCGTTCACGACGCAGGCGCGCAGATCGTCGTAGAGGGTCAAGTCCGCCGTTGGGTCACCGAGAATGCCCCAAATGGACACCTCACCTACCAGCGGCATCACGGTGGCGGGGGCCTCGGGGATCACGATGATCGCGGGGAGGTCCTCGGCCAACTCCTGAAGATCGAGGGCGTTGGCCATCTGCTCCGCGGGGTTCTGGTCTGGCGTGGTCAGCCCGTGGAAGAAGAAGATGATGGGCAGCCCCTCAGTCTCTCCTTCCGGGAACGCGGTCACCACCTTGCGGTCGGTGCCCCCGGACGAGAAGACCTCGACTCCAGGGGAGCTGAGGTCGGGACACTCACCATCAGACGGCTCCGCGAGGGCGGCCGGCTGTGGGAGTTGGGGCTCGGTGTCGTCGTCATCACCGCCGCCGGAGCCGGACGGAGGACACCCGACGAGCAGGGCCGCGCCGGCGCAGAGAAAGAGTGTGGTTCGAAGCACGTTGGACCTAGAGGCTCAGGAGGGCGTTGAGGACCGCCGAGGTGTCGTCGACGATGAGGACCTCCATGGTGTCGAGATCGACGAGGCTGAGGCTCGGAATTCCAGGGGGACCGATCCAGCCAATCATTTCCGAGTCACCATCCACGAGGACCGGGACGCCCTCGGCCGGGTAAGCGTCATCCCAGCTCTCGGCGTCATCCACGTCCGCAGGCTGACCGGCGCCGTTCTCGTACAACGCCGTGATCCAGCGCACGTTGCCGTCCCAGACGTTTTCACGGGCCGCGTCGAGGTTCTGGCCGAAGAGGTCGGGCGTCTGATCCGCAAGCCATGCCGCCATCGAGTTGCAGGGCCCGCACCACACGGCGCTCGTGTCGATGACCATGAACGCTGCGCTGCCGCGCATGTTCCACAGGTTGTAGTCCTCGCCAAACTGAGTCTCGAACTCGGCACAAGGCAACTGGTCACCCTCGCCTGCGGAGCCGAGAAAGTCCTCGTCATCGCAGTCCTCGAGGTCGTCGTTGAACGGGTACCCCCCACGGAAGATCCCGTCCTCGTTGTCGGTCGGGTCCGAGTCGTTCGCTACTTCGTCGCCGTCGTCGTAGCCGTCACCGTCGGTGTCGGGGTCATCAGGGTCCGTACCGAGGTCATCCTCTTCAGCATCGGTCAGGCCGTCCTCGTCCGTGTCGGTGCCGTCGTCGACGGTCCCGTCACTGGTGTCGCCGCCTCCCCCGCCACCACCACCACGCCCGCCAGACCGCACGACACAACCAGATGCCATCACTGTGGAGAGCAGGAGAACCAGGAAGAGTCGAAGTCGCATGCACGCTCCAGGACGCGCGGCTCTACGCCGCTGGGGATGGGGAGTTTATCGCAGTGGGCGGAAGCTCCGGCACCAGATCGGCCGCGGCCTCGATGAGCTCCGGGCCGGCGCCTGGGCGGTGTGCGCCTTCGGAGATGTGCCGCTTCCAGCGCTTCGCGCCTCGCTGGCCCGCGAACAGGCCGAGCATGTGGCGGGCGGCCCGATGGAGGGTGGTGCCGTCGGTCATCTCCCGCTCGATGTAGGGAAGCATGCGGCGCACTACGTCGTGCCGGGTGGGAGGGGCCTCCGTTGCGCCGAAGAAGCGCGCATCGGCGTCGGCGAAGATCCAGGGCGTGTCGTAGGCGGCCCGGCCAATCATCACCGCGTCGACGTGGGCGAGTTGCGTCTCGGCGACGTCGAGAGTCCGGATCCCGCCATTGATCTCGATGGGGAGGTGAGGCCGCTCTGCCTTGAGTCGATACACATCTGCATAACGCAGCGGAGGCACGTTGCGGTTTTCCTTGGGGGAGAGTCCCTTGAGCCACGCCTTGCGCGCATGCACCGTGAACCGGTCCGCACCCGCGGCGGAGACGATGTCTACGAAGTGGAGCATGTGCTCGTAGGTATCGATGTCGTCGATCCCGATGCGGTGCTTCACCGTGACCGGGATCGCGACCACGTCCCGCATGGCGGCGACGCACTCTGCGACGCGCTCGGGACGAGCCATCAGCGAAGCTCCGAAGCACCCGTTGCTCACCCGATCCGACGGGCAGCCGACGTTGATGTTCACCTCGTCGTACCCCAGGGCCTCGGCCTTCTGGGCACAGGCCGCCAGCGCCGCGGGGTCGTCGCCGCCCAGCTGGAGCGCCACGGGGTGCTCGGAGACGTCGAACTGAAGATGGTCTTCGCGTCGGCCCCGGAGAATGGCGCCGGTGTGCACCATCTCCGTGTAGAGCAGGGTGTGGCGCGTGATCTGCCGCATCAGGTAGCGGTAGTGCCGGTCGGTGCACGCCATCATCGGTGCGATCGACAGGGGTGCGGTGCTGCCTCGGAGGGGGGCTGTCATGGACCCTCAGGTAACACCACGGCGTGGCGTAGTCCAGAACGACGAAGCGCCGGCCTCCGCGATGGAGACCGGCGCTTCATCGACTCGACCTTGCGGTCTAGAGGTTCTCGAGCTCGTTCAAGACGCCGTTCGTGTCGTCCACGATCACCAGCTCCATCGTCTCCAGGTCCACGAGGCTCAGGCTCGGGATTCCGGGAGGTCCGATCCAGCTCACGAGATCCGAGTCATCGTCCACGATGACCGGGACTCCCTCAGCCGGGTAGTCATCTTCCCAGGCCTCGGCGTCGCCCACGTCGGCGGGCTGCCCGGAGCCGTCCTCGTAGAGGCCGGTGATCCAGCGGGCCTTGCCCTCCCACACGTTCTCACGCGCGTTGTCGAGGGTCGAGCCGAACAGGGTCGGCGAGTCGCCAGCGAGCCAGGCCGCCATGGAGTTGCAGGGGCCGCACCACACCGCGGAGGTGTCGATGACGAGGAACTCGGCGCTGCCGCGCATGTTCCAGAGGTTGTAGTCCTCGTCCCACTGGTTCACGAAGGTGGCGCAGGGGAGCTGGTCACCCTCGCTCGCCGAACCGGAAAAGTCCTCGTCGTCGCAGTCCTCGACGTCGGGGTTGAAGGGGAAGCCCCCCTCGAAGATTCCGTCGTCCTCGTCGGCGGGGTCGGAGCCCTCTTCGATCTCGTCGAAGTCGGAGTACCCGTCACCGTCGGTGTCGGCGGCGAGCGGGTTGATGCCCATCTCCACCTCGGCGCCATCATCGATGCCGTCGCCGTCGCTGTCCGCGACATCAGGATCGGTTCCGAGGTCAGCCTCTTCGCCGTTGGTGAGGCCGTCGCCATCCGAGTCCACGCAGCCGGTGAGGCCGAGCGTAGTGGCGGCGACAAAGGCAATCGCGACCTTGCGGTACTTCATCTATGTCTCCTCGTGAGGCCGTGGATGAGGCCTGTGAACTTTCGCCGGAGCACGATTCGAGCTTCCCGGGGGCTTACTTATACCGAGCGCAAGATGGACCCGCACGGTTTCGTTCTCGCCCGAATCGGCCGCTCTCTGGTCCAAAGAGGCGAGATCGCTCTTTTTTCCTTATCTTCCAAAGCGTTGTCAGGATTTGGTCAACGCCGGTGTGTGGTCCCTCCACATGGTTTGACAGTTCCTCTCCTGGCGGGCAAACAAGGACTTCGGCCACGTCCAAGCGGCCGAGTCAGGAGCAGCATGAGCGACCTCGTCATCCTCGTGGGAACGGTCACCGGCAACGCCGAACTCGTCGCCGAGGAGATGCAGTACGTGCTCCAGGACGATCACGGCTTAGAGGTCGGGATCACCAACATGGATTCGCTCGATGCCTCGGGGCTCACTCCCGGGCCCGTCTATCTGGTCGTCACGAGCACCTACGGGGTCGGCGATCTGCCCGACAACGCCCAGGACTTCTTCGACGACGTGCAAGCGAAGGGCCCCGATCTGAGCTGGATGCGCTTCGGGGTCTACGCCCTCGGCGACAGCGTCTACAACACGACGTTCTGCTTCGGTGGCAAGCACTTCGACGAGCTCTTCACGAAGCTCGGGGCCACACGTCTGGGTCCCGTGGCCCAGCACGACGCCAGCGAAGATGGCCTGGCCGAAGACTGCGGCGCCGAGTGGGTCAAGGTCTGGGCGAAGGCACACCTCGCCAAGTAGCTCGCGCCGCAGCAGCGGGACCTACTGCAGCGCGAGCGAGACCTCCGCCCTTGACCTAGCGCCGGCGGCGCACCAGAACCGGCACGAGAAGCAGAAGCAGCGCCCAGGCGCTGGCGGACGGCTCACCGCTCACTGAGCTGGCGCAGTCGCAACCGCCGGTTCCGCCACCGTCGTCGTCGTCGTCATCATCACCGGGCACCTCGGCGGTCGGGGCGACGAGGCTCCAGGGCGCGGCCCAGTCCGAAGTCGCTCCATCAGCGTCCACGGCGCGGGCGCTCCAGTACACCGTGCCCTCGAGGTTCACACCCACGGACCAGACCGTGGTTCCACCGCCGGCGACGACACCCTCGGCTCCGTCGATCACGTCCGTCAGTTCCGCATCCCGCGCGACGATGAAGTCGATGAAGACCACGTCCCCTTCGGGGTCCGCGGGGTCTTCCACCTCGAGGGTGGGCGCGGCCTCGGTCTCCGAGCCGTCCGCGGGAGAGAGCAGGACCGGCACGTCGGGCGCGTCGTTCTCCCCCCGCACGAAGAAGCTGATCGTGTCCGGGGTCGAGGTGACTCCACCCTCGTCGATCGCACGCACCCGGGCGTAGCTCCACGCGTTCTCCTGGAGGGTGATCCCCTCGCCCGGCAGGTCCCAGGAAACGGTGCCCGTCCCCGTGCCCGACAACGTGGCCTCCTGCACACCCGCGCTGTCGAAGCTGGGGCTGCTGTCCACCTCGAAGAGGTAGTCGAGATCGCCGCCCTCGGGGTCCTCACCCTCGCTCGCGACGAGAACGGGCGTGGAGTCGAGGGTGGCCTGGTCCGGTGGGTCGATGAAAGCCACACCGAAAGGAGCCGCGTTCTCGGTCGAGAGGAAGAAGGACTCGTCCGCGGACCAGTCACCGGCGAGGCCGTGCTCGTCCACCGCGCGTGCCGTCCACCAGTACACCTCGTCCTCCAGCAGAGCCGTGTCCACAGTCCACTCCGCTGAGGACCCGGTGCCGACCACACCGAAGGTGGAGGTCACGAGGACCTCGGCGTCGTCGTAGACCTCGACGTCGTAGGTGACAGAGTCGCCGTCGATGTCGATGACCTCCGCCCACTGCAGGGTCGGGGTGGCGCTCGCAGCGATCTCTCCGCCGATGGGGCTGGAGAGGACGGGGGCGTCCGGGGCTTCATTCGTCGCGTTCACCACGAACGACTCCTCCACCGACCAGGGCCCCGCGGTCCAGGCGTCGTTGGCCCGCGCCCGCCAGTAGTAGGTGGCGTTCTCAGCGAGCCCGATGTCGACCTTCCAGGTCGACGTGCCAGACAGGTCCTCGACCACTGCCATGGCGCTCGTGGCGAGCACCGTCAGGGCAGCGTCCTCGTAGACCTCCACGTCGTACGCAAGCTCCTCACCCTGAGGGTCCGTCGCGTTCGTCCAGTACAGGTCGGGGGCCGAGTCCGCGACTTCGTCGCCTCCGATGGGCTCCGTCAGGACGGGAGCGTCCGGGCCGTCGTAGGACTGGGGGTCGGTGCCCTCGGCGAGCTCGTCGAGGTTCGTGAGCCCGTCGGCGTCGGGGTCGCCCGTGGCGTCGCTCGGGTCGTTGGGATCCAACCCGTTGGCGAGCTCCCAGCCGTCAGGCAGGCCGTCACCGTCCGTGTCGGCAACCACGATGACGACCGTGATGCTCTGGGCGTCCGTGCCCGTGTCTCCGTCGTCCACTGTGAGGACCATCGAGGCGACGCCGGCGACCGCGTCGGCGTAGTCGGGCGTCCAGGACATGGCGCCCGTCGCGGTGTCGAAGGTCATCGCAGCGGGGGCCGAGGACGACAGGGACCAGACCAGGGTGTCGGCCCCGGGGTCCGTTGCCGCGGGCGCGTACGTCCACTGCACACCCTCGCTGGCGGTGAGGGTCGGGGTCGACGTGATCGTGGGGGCGACGTTGGAGACCACGACGTTCAGGGTGTCCGTGTCCGTGCCACCGTCGTCGTCGCTGAGGGTGACGGTGACCGTGTAGGTGCCCTCATCATCCCAGACGTGAGTCGGTGCGCTGCCCGTCGTGTCGGCCGTGCTGTCGCCCCAGTTCCACGAGTAGGTGAGGACATCCGCCGTCGCCGGGTCGGTGCCGGCTGCGCTGAAGCTCAGGGTGCTGCCCTCGTCGCCCGTGCTCGGGCCGCTCGCCGAGGTGATGCTCGGGGCGACGTTCCCCACGGTGACCGTGGCCGTCGCCGTAGCCGTGGCCGCGTCGTCGTCGGTCACTCGGACACGCACCGTGAAGACGCCATCGTCCGTGTAGGTGCACGCGTTCCCCGTGCCAGCCATTGAGACCACGTCGTACACACCATCGTCGGTGCAGTCCCACTCCCACTGCACGATCACGCCGCCGCCCACGTCGGCGGACGCCGAGCCGTTCAACGCGATGGCGCTGCCCTCGTCGCCGGAGTAGGGGCCGCCGGCGTCGGCGGTGGGCGGATCGTTGCCGACAGTGACCGTTGCGGTGTCGGTCGCGGTGCCACCGTCATCGTCGGTGACGCGCAATCCCACCGTGTACGAACCCACCGCGGCGTAGGTGCAGGACGTGCCCGTCGGGCCCGCCGAAGACTGCTCGTACACCGTGTCGCCGTCGCAGTCCCACTCGTAGGAGACGATGGCCCCGTCGCTGTCCGTGCTGCCAGCCGCGGAGACAGCCACCCCGAAGCCCCTGGTCCCCGTGTAGGGCCCATTTGCCTCGGCCGTGGGCGCCGCATTCGGAATCGTGACGCCGGCGGTGTCCGTCGCCTGAGAGCCGCCGTCATCGGTGACCCGGAGCGTGGCCGTGTAGATGCCGTCATCGGCGTAGGTGCACGTAAGCCCGGTAGGGCTCGAGCCGCTGACGTCATAGGTGGAGTCACTCGTGCAGTCCCACTCATACAGAGTGATGGAGCCGTCGGCGTCGGAGGAGCCGGTGGCGTCGAGGGTGACCGCGACTCCCTGGGTGCCGGTGTAGGGACCGTTGGCTTCCGCGACAGGGGGCTGATTGGTCACGAAGTCCGACCCGGTTCCGTTGCCCGCGAAGTCGGTCCAGGAGCCGGTACTGGAGACGGTCGTGCTCTGCCGGGTCTGCTCCCGCACTTGCCAGCGCCAGGAGCCGCTGGTGGCCGGTGGAGTGTAGTTCTGCTGCGGGTAGGGCTTCGTGGTGCCGGAGGGCTTGAAGTTCGGCTGCCAGGAGCTGGAGAAGGTGGGGGTTCCCGTGAACGCCTGCCCGGCGGGGACCACCTCGAACTGCACGCGATAGTCGTAGCCACTTCCCCAGGTGGAGCTGCTCGAGCTCACCTGAAACCCGATCTGGCTCCCCGTGATGGTCCCGCCGGTGGCCACCGTGGAGTTGCTGTTCGCCGGATCTCGCTGAGACATGCTCACGAGGGCGACGCCGTGGGACGCCAGAGCGCTCCCGGGCAGAGTGAGTGCGAGAGCAAGGGCGACGATCGCGCCCACCGAGAGCTTGTTCCGAGTCATGGAGCCTCCTCGCTGCGCACCTCCATGCCCAGCCAGGGCTGAAATAGCACGACTGGACCCTGGTGCTCGCCGGTCCCTTGGTGCCCGACACAATCTGTGACGTGGGCCCTGGAGGCGATGCCCTCCCCCCTTGAAACGCGAGAACCCCGCCCGGCGCAATGCCGGACGGGGTCCTCGGAAGGTCAGTCGAGCGCTCAGTCGCGGCGGCGACGCACCAGCCCGAGGAGCGGGAGGAGCAGCAGCGCCCAGGCGCTGGAGCTGTCGTCGGCGACCAACGAGCTGTCGCAGCTGCAGCCGCCCGAGCCAGCGGTGACGCCGTCACCGGTGCCGTCGCCGATGTCGCCGGGAGGCGCCGTGTAGCGCCAGGGAGCGGCCCAGTCGGAGGCAGCGCCGTTCTCGTCGACCGCGCGGGCCGTCCAGAAGACTTCGCCAGCCAGGTCGGTGGTCAGGGTCCAGGAGGTCAGGCCCTCTTCGTTCTGACCGGCGAGGACGCCCTCGAAGTTGGCGACCATGTTCTCCAGGTCCTGCTCCTGCGCCACGATGAACTCGATGAACACCACGTCGCCCTCGGGGTCCGTGGGGTCACGCACGACCAGGGTCGGC
>JAGSHC010000440.1 GCA_023954745.1 Deltaproteobacteria bacterium
CGTGGACCCTCGACGTGGCGGGGCTCACCTTGCCGCCGAACCTGCTCACCGGCACGGCCAGCGGCGCCCGCGGCGCCTACCTCCAGAACAGCGACTGCGTCGGAGTGCCCCCCATCGACTCCCCGTCCACCGACCGCGGCTTCAGCGGCTCGGGAGGCTTCGTCACCTTCAACATCCTGACGACCGACGGCAATGGCGGCTTCACCGCCGACGTCACCTTCACGGACCTCGAGCTGCTCGCCCTCGATGACTCCTCGGTGGTCTGCGCCGTCCCCGACCGCACCCTCTCGGGACTCGGCTTCGGATACTGGCCCGCCTAGGCGCGTGGGCTTCTTCAACGACTTCTTCCACAGCCCCGCCCGCGGGGCTCGCAGGATTGTCGAGTCCCTCGCCATGGGCAGCGGGGACTTCAGCGGACTGGAGGGGCTCTCCCTCCAGAAGCAGCTGGACACCCTCGACCGCGCCGTGCGCGACCTCGTGTGGGATGAGCGATTCGATGCCGCGGAGCAGGTATTCACCTTCGCCGCCTCCCTGACTCCGCTGGCGCTGCTCGAGCGGCGTCTGGACTTCTATCGGGTCCAGGAGCGCATCGATGACGAGGTCGCGACGCTGCGCACCGCCGTGAAGGCGCACCCGCGCAATCCCGAGCCGCGGGCGCGCCTCGCCCGACTGCTCGGTGACCTCGACCGCGCCACGGAGGCCCTGGCCCTGCTCCAGGCTGCCCCGGCCGAGGACGCGCTGCTCGACCTGGAACGCTGCGCGGTGCTCATCGACCTCGGGCGGGGCGACGAGGCCCTCCCCGAGCTCGAGGAGATGGTGCCCCAGCTGGAAGGGGCACTCCGGGGGGCCTTCGACGACAACTACCGCATCCTTCGAGAGAGACTGATGCGGGCCAACGCGCTGCTGGACGACGTGCACGTGACGCGTGAGGGCGGTCAGGCTCGCGTGCTCTCGGCGGCCTCGAGGGGGCAGATCGACCGCCACGCCGCCATCAACTACACCCTCATCGGACAAGGTCTCATGGCGCGGAGCGGCGCGCAGCCGGTGTCGCTTCGGGTCCAGCCCCTCGATGAGGATGGAACCGCCCTCGCTCTCGACAACGCCCGCGGCGACCTCATCGCTCGAACCCGGCACGGGCTCTCCGAGCTTCGACTGGGACACCCGTCGCGGGCAAAGCTCCTCTTCTCTCGCGCCCACGAGGCAGACGCCAGCTACTTCCCCGCCGCCCTCGGCCTCGGTGCCGCCATGCGGATGGAGGAGACCCACGCCATCCGTCGCATCGACGACTTGCCTGCGCTGCACTCCATCACTGGCCTGGAGCGTCTTCTCCCCGATTGGGCGGCGCTGACCGAGCTCGAGCGACGGGTCGTGCACGCGTCCGCCCTGCCTCTTCGGTGCGCGCTCCCCGCCCTCTCGAAGGCCAGGGCCCAGTTGATCGTGCTGCCCCTCGACGTGCGGCCGAGCGACCGGCGCGAGCTGTCGGAGGTGGGGGAGTCCGACGAGCCACACGCGGTCGCCACGGATGCCCTCGCGGGCTTCGCGATGCCCCACCTGGCCGTGGTCCGCCTGGAGGACCTCCTGGACACGACCTCGCCCAACATGAGCTGGGTCTTCGCCCACGAGCTGGCCCACATGGCAATGTGGCGCCTACCGGAGAGGACCCAACAAAGCATCGAGCGACTCCACCAGCGGGCCCTCGACAACCCCTGGGCCGTCGGCGGCTACCAGCAGAAGAACCCGCAGGAGTTCTTCGCCGTGGGCTACGAGGGGTGGCTGCGGACGAAGTACCGACGCCACGGAGCGCCGGTGCGGGACGAAGCCGGCATCGTCGATGAGCTCTTTGCGCTCTTCGACCGCATCGACGCCGCAGACAGCTTCAGCGGACTCTAAAGAGCTGGCGCTCGGGCAGTCCTCAGACCGAGGCAGCCACTGCGTGGCGCAGCAGATCGTCCAGCCCGCAGGTCTCCAGCGCACGCTGATGCGTCGCCTGGAGCACCACCGGGGGAGCCTTGCCCGCCTCGAAGGCCTGCTGCCAACGCGCCGCACACAGGCACCACCGGTCTCCGGGGCTGAGTCCCGCGAAGCCATACTGAGGCGCCGGGGTCGACAGGTCGTTCCCCACAGCCCTGGAGAAGTCCAGGAAGGTGCGGTTCACCTGCACACAGACTGTGTGGCTCCCCACGTCGTCGGGGCCGGTATTGCAGCACCCGTCTCGATAGAAGCCGGTCTTCGGGTTCAGCGAACAGCCCTGCAGAGGCGTGCCCAACACATTGACCGAGGGGAGCACCTCGTATCCACGCTGGGTGACATCAGTCACGGCGGCGGCGCACGAGCCCGAGGAGCGGGAGGAGAAGCAGCGCCCAGGCGCTGGAGCTGTCGTCCGCGACCACCGAGCTGTCGCAGCTGCAGCCAGCACCACCGGAAACGCCGTCACCGTCGCCGGTGTCGCCGCCAGGCGCCGTGTAGCGCCAGGGAGCGGCCCAGTCGGAGGCGGCGCCGTTCTCGTCGACCGCGCGGGCCGTCCAGAAGACATCGCCCTCGAGGTCGATGGTCAGGGTCCAGGAGGTGAGGCCCTCTTCGTTCTGACCGGCGAGGACGCCCTCGAAGTTGGCGACCATGTTCTCCAGGTCCTGCTCCTGCGCCACGATGAACTCGATGAACACCACGTCGCCCTCGGGGTCCGTGGGGTCACGCACGACCAGGGTCGGC
>JAGSHC010000209.1 GCA_023954745.1 Deltaproteobacteria bacterium
CTGGAGCATTTACGTTGTAACGTACTTCATCGATGCCGCCACCAGCTCGGGAGCGGCAGCGCTGCGGCGGGCAGAAGAGAATCCCGGGGGACGGGTGGCCTGACGAGCGATCGAGGCCGTGCCCACTGCCTTGCGGTACGCCGGCGTGAACGAGCGCATCGACTGGTACCAGCCCGACACGGGCGCGGCAGCAGGGGCCTCCTCGACGGCAGCCGGAGCCATCCACGGCGGGGCCTTGGTGACGAACTCGCCGCCTCCCCAAGAGCCGTAAGCCGGCAAGGCAGAGCGGAACGATCCGCGGCTCTCCAAACGAGAGATCAGCTCCCCCAACGCACCAGCACCAAACGACTCGAGCCGGGAGATACTCCCGAGTCGGCGTTCGCTCGCTCGCATGAGGGGGGTCTGGCTGCCCGAATGGCGGGCAACTCGCTCCATCATCCGGCCAGCCGGAGAGTAGGAGCGAGAAAGACGGCTGGAGAGACGGTTCTCCAGCGAAGGACGGGTGTCCGACATCGGCAATCCCAAGTTCGTGCGGCCCCTAGGCCGAAGGCGGCAGTTTCCTGCTGCGTCGGTTCTGATCCGCAAGACGGATCAGATCACACATGAGATTAGCGGAGGTGCCGGCCGATCAGGAAGCGGAAATCGATCCGATTGTGAGGATCCCGCATCGCGGGGTCGCTCAGTCGCCTACGACGACGCCGTGGGCCCACAGGTTGACCTGATGATCCGCGCGGATCTCCACGTCTTCGCCGGAGTGGAGGTCCACTTCCTTGGCCCCGTGGATCGCCACCGTGTCCTCGGCGCGAATGCTCACGTTCTTCGCTGCGAGCTCCATCTCGGCGCCGGGGGCGACGAGACGAACCTGCGGTCCGTCGTAGGCGAGTTCGAGCGCATCGCCCTTTACCCGAAGGACCAGGGGAGCTCCGACAGGAGGGGTGAGCACGAGGGAGCCGCCCTCGGCATCACCTCGGACCTCGATCACGAACTCGCCCAGGCGACCCTGGTAGTCGGCCTCGACGGGGCGAAGGGGAGTGACCTTGTTGTCTTGAGCTGCCATGTCACTTCCTCCGCAGGCGGCGCTCTTCGGCGGCGCCCAGGATTCCGCGACGCACTGCGCGAATCCGGGAGATGAGGGCTTCTTCGATCTCGGCCTTGTTGAGGCCCTGCCCCTGCATCTCGGTGAACCACTGCTCGAAGATCCCAGCCATGGCGGTGGGAGCGTCCTTCTTGCTGCCTTCTTCGGCGCCGCCGTCGTCCTCAGCGACTTCCTCGCTGCGGCCCAGGCCGTTTTCCCCGTCGAGCACGGACATGGCCACGGCCTGGCGCACGATCTCGCTGCGGAAGTCCTCAGACCCCGCGAGACGCACGGCAGCGTCGCGACTGATGAGTTCCACCTTGGGGGTCGAGCCGCCCATAGGGCCGGCCTCCCGCTTCAGCAGGCGTTCGGTGGAGCGGGGGAGCTGATCAGCACTCAGGGCACGCTCGATCATCTTCGTGCGTGCGCGGTCTGTCAGTCGGGAAATGTCGTCGAAGCTCATCGGGGCGCCTTTTCTTGTGCGCAACCAACAGCCCGTGGGCCGGCTACTTTCGTCGTTTCTTCTTCTTCCCGCCCTTTTTCTTCTTCTTCTTGGGCGCGGGAGATCCGTCTCCACCACCCAGGCTACCCAAGTTCGTCAGGGTCCGGGGGATGAACAAGAGGGCGAGCAGCAGACTTGCAAGGAAGAGCGCCATCTCCGAAGCCGTGGTGTCGCTCTTTGCGGTGGCCTGGCGAATGAACTCGTTCGACTCCACCAGGATGCCTTCGCAGGTGGTGTCGAGGATGGTGACCGCGGCCTTGTACATCGACGCGTCAGCCGCTTCGGCCGGCACCGTGTAGGTGATGTCGTAGGCGGTCTTCAGCGCTTCGAAGTGGCTGAGCAGCCACTTCGCCAGCTCGGCAGGGTTCTCGGAGACGTGGAGACCGCCACCGTTGGTGATCTCCTTGCTGCCGATGGCCGCCAGCGACTTTCCGTCGAGGATGATCTCCTGGGTCTTCGCGATGTCGCAGTAGCGGTGATGGGGCTCCTTGACCTTGTATCGCTCAGTCTCACCGAACTTGCCGAGGCCGAGGACGTACATCTTGAACTGCTCGTTGACCTCCTTGCGTGTGTCGATGATCTCCTGCCGCAGAGCGTCATTGAGCGCGTTGTTCTCGTCGCAGCGACGCAGCCCACGACCGTTCCCCGGGTTGATCCCGTTGAAGCTGTCGGTGATCGCGATGAGGACCGCCTGTCGCGGCGCCTTCGCATCCTTGTACTGCGCTGCCGCCCCCTTGATGAGCCCAAGGTTGTGCGAGATGGCCGAGTTCAAGGCGGCCTTGTCGTCTCTCACCTCGAACTGGGCGAGATCGCCGAAGGCGGAGATCAGCTTCTCGCGCTTGGCTGTCGGCGCTTCGGTGATGGTCTCGACCTTGCTGGTGAAGCCCGCGATGTAGACCCGGTCTTGCTGGTCGAAGAGGGCGTACTCACCCTTCTTGTTGGGCGCCGTGAGCAAGCTGATGACCTCAGCCACCACCTGCTTCTTGGACTTCCCGCCGCCGATCTCGTCGCCCATGGACTTCGTGAGGTCCACCGCGAAGTACACGTCGTAGTTGATGGGGTCCTTCGACAGCGCCGCCATCTCGGCTGCGGCGGTCTCGTCGCCCTCGGCGTCCGTTGCGGCCTGGACGAGCACGTTCTTGCTCTGCCCGACCTTGAAGTTGTCGTCCTTCTTCACCTCCGTGCCCTGGTGGGTGATGGTGAAGGTCTCGGCCTTGAGGTTCGGGACCTGCTGGCCGCTGCGGTTCGTGACGGACACGCCCATGCGGTGCAGGCCGTCCTTCTCGTCGTCGGCGTGCCAGAGGACCTTGACGGGGTAGTCGCAGTCCTCGGCCTCCTCGCCCTCCTGGGCGATGGCGAAGGTCGGGAGAAGAAGCGCCGCGATCAGCGCCGTCGTGCGAGTGGAGAAAGCCATACCGCTAATCCTTCGCAGTCCGCTGGCTGTAGCGGACCTTGACGTAGTTCTTGCCCGTGGCGAACACCAGGGTGTCGCCATCTTGGAGATCGTGCGATTGCTTCGGCTTGACCCGGGTCTTCTTCCCGTCGCGCACCACCATCACCGTCTTCTGTCCGGCGTTCTTGACGGAGTGCTTGAAGCCCTTGCCCTCCGCCTTCACCTCAATGCGCGCATGCGGGTCCTGCACGCCCTCCCACTTGGGGAGAACCCACTGAAGCTGGCGCTTGTTGTTGCCGACGACGATGTCGTCGTTCTCGATCTCCTTGGTCTGGCCCTTGAACTGCCCGGTGAGGACACGCAGGGAGCCGCCCGAGACGAAGGCCGGGAAGGAGTAGGTGGTCACGCCGATACCGAAGCCGAGGCTCATGGGCACGAGGAGCGCGGCCATCCAGGTGTCGCCCTGGCTGAGGGCGTCGAGAACCGCCAGCAGGATCCCGGCGATGAGACCTCCCAGCAGACCGCCCACGGCGGCGAGGCCCATGAACTTGTCGAATGAGGTCATCCGCGAGCTGAGCCCGATGACCGTCCCGACGAACAGGTAGCAGATGAGGGGGCCGACGAAGCTGTCCGCTCGCAGGCCGGCCACTTCGGCCAGCAGCGAGAACAGCAGCGCGGCGATCACACCACCGATGGCCCCCACGACACCGGACACTGCGCTGGTGCCGATGACTCGCATCGCACCTGCCCCGTCCTGGATCCCTTTGAGCATGTTGCAGGCAAAGCCCACACACAGACCCATGCATCCAAATGCCGCGGCGAGGGCGGCGCGATCACTCAGATCGGCCACGCCAGCGATGAAGGTGAACAACGCCCAACCGATGAGGCCACCTAAGGCGCCAAGGGCGGGGTTGAAAAAGAAACGCATCCAGTTGTCGACCAACAGGCTCCGGAACACGTGCGGGGCTCCTCTCCCAGGGGTGTCGATGGTATTTGAAGCGCTCGCTGGGGGCAAAGGCCGAACCTGCTCTGTCAGCCGGATCCATCCGCTTTGGACCGCTCCTTGGGGGCGATAGCCCCGTCGCGGCCGGGCCCTCCGAGCCGTGGACCAAAGAACACTTCGCCCGTCATTCCCGACGGATCGTGGCTCGGCTTTTCCTTTTGAGCCGCCTCTTCGGCCGTCCTCCAATTTGCGAGGAGGTGAGTACAGAGCCCAGCCATCGAGCCGACCTCGGGCTCCCAGCCGCGTGTTCTGGAGATCGCGGCGGGGGTGCGCGCGGCTCGCGCGGCCTCGAGCAGCAGCTCACGGAGGGGACCCAGGCGCTCCTCGGCCTTCGTTGCGTCCATGCCGGCAAAGGCCAGGAACGACTGGAGCTCATGGCGAAACATGTCCCGCCGGCGGCCCGTGATGAGGCGGAGTACCGCGGGCAGGGCGTCGGTCCATGCGTCGTGGAGGGCAGACATGCCCGCAGCCTAAACGCTTCCTCTCGACAGCGGGCCGGCGCGCGCGATGCGGGCCGATTGGCGGTCTGCTCACTCCGGCTGGGGCGGGTCCAGCGGGGGGAGGCCCGGGCCGTCGACCCGCCACGCCACGAACCCGTAGCCCTCTTCGGCAGCGACGGGCTCGAAGTGCAAGCCGCCAGCGTCGAACGCGGCCGCCTCGGAGAGGAAGGGGGCTCGGTCCGCGGCCCCCACCCAGTCCTCGCGGAACCAGACGATCACGCGGACGCCTTCCTCGCGTACCCACAGCGCGAAGGCCTCACGGGAGTCGGCGGCCGGGCGGTCGCCGAGCTGGCTCCATCTCAGCACCGGACGACTGTCCGGCCGGCGGCCGATCCACGTCGCGGGGACCAGATCGGCGAGCAGGGGAGCGCCCTCGGGCACCGCGTGGTCGGCCCACTCCGCGAGTCTCACCTGGCTGCCGATCCACTGATCGGACCGGGTCATCTGGTGCCAGGTCTGCCGATACATCGGCAAGGCGGTCGCAAGCCCCAACCCGGCCCCCAGCACCGCCGCACCAGCTCGACGTCCACCGAGTCCCCGCACGGTCTCCACTCCACCATGTGCCGCGATCGGCAGCAGGAAGGGCAGCGCCAAGGCCAACCAACCCCAGTAGAGATTGTGATCCCAGCGGTACGCGCTCAGGAGCACGGTCACGGCGAAGAGTCCCGTAGCGGCCACGGCCATCAACCCGAGGGACCTGGCAGGGCCAGCTTCCCGTGCGCGCCCGCGCGCGAGCAGGGCGAGGCCCACGGGGAACAACGCGAGCACCGACCAGCCGAGGTGGTCGGGCAGCACCTCCCTCCCCACGAGCCACAGGGTCTCGCTGCCCTTTGCGATGCGGCCGATCAGCCCGAGGTCCTCATAGGACGCGGTGTTGCGGGCGACCACTCCCTCCCAGAATCTTGGGTGTCCGTGGATGCGGGCGTACAGGCCTGCCCAGAGCGCCGTGACGAGGAAGGGGATGCCCAGCCCGATGGCTCGGCGGCGGGTCGGCGCCGGCTCGGCCCGCAGCCAGGGCAGCACGGCGGCGAGGCCCAGGACCGGCAAGAGCGTGAGTATCGCGTCGAAGCGGGTCAGAAAGGCGGCGCCGAAGAGGCCCCCGGCCAAGACCCACCGACGCGATCCGGCGGCGGCCAAGGTGGCGGCCGCGAACGCCGTGTAGGTGGAGGTGCGCAGGGTCGTAGCCGACGTGAGTGCCAGGTCTGGCTGGAACACGAGAAGCAGCCCCGTCACCAGCCCAGCCTCGGGAGAGAGCCATCGCGAGGCGCACCACGTGACAATCCCCACCGTGACCGCCCCCATGACGAGCGAGACGAGCAATCCTCCGGTGTGGGCGTCGCCCACGAGCAGACAAGCCACTGCTGAGAGCCAGGTGTACATGGGCATGTGCTCGGTCTCGACGTACGAGAAGCCGGACTGCACGGTGCCGAGGATCAAGCCGAGGTTGCCGTAGTCGCCCTCCTCCTGACCGTAGTAGTTGCCGGCCAGGGCTCCCCGATAGAGCAGGGCCAGCGCCGCGCAGCTCAGCGCGCTCGGCAGCGCGGACAGCTTCACTGCCCCTCCGGGGGGAACCAGACGCCGTCGGGGGGCTGCATCTTCGGTGGGGGCACGGCGTGGGCTTGCTCCACCGCATAGCCGATCATCCCGTACTCGTGGCTCCAGGCGACGGGCTTGAGGGTGACGGGGCCTAGCTCGGTGGCGACTCCCTCGGCGAGGTAGGGAGCCTTCTCGGCGGCGCCGATCCACTCCTCACGGAACCAGAGCACGCTGGCGACCCGATTCTCGAACAGGAATCGTCCCAGGGCCGCCCTCTCGCTGGGAACCCGCGGGTCTGTCCAGCGAATCACCACTCGATCCGACGGTTTCCGTCCGATGTACCAGGCCGGGATTCCGTCTGCGACGACGGCGATGTCCTCGATGTAGGCCTCTTCGATCCAGCGGGCGGTGCGCACCTGCACCCCGTACATGCGGACCGACGCGTCCACCTGATTCTGGGTCTGCAGTCCGAAGGCCAACCCCGTAGAGAGCACCAGAATTGCCAACAGCGGTCGGGCGACGGCAGCGGGCACGGAGCGCGCCAGGACCCGGGCTCCGTGCACACCGAGCAGCGCGAGGAACGGCACCGAAGGGGTGAGCCACTTCCAGTAGAGGTTGTGGAACCACTCGTAGGTCGAGACGACCGCGGTGGCGAAGAGCAGCCCCAGGGTCCCCAGCGCGCACAGCGCCAGCCACGCGCGGCGCACGAACGCTTCGTCCTGGCTGCGTCGTAGGGCGAGGAACGCGACGGCGACGCCCACGGGCGCGCACAGGAGAACGGCGGGGCCGAGGTGGCCAGGCATCACCCGGAACGCGAGCCCCAGCACCGCCTCGAGGACGGCCTCGACATGTTCGGGGCCGGAGAGATCCCCCACGGCTCCGCCGGTGTTTCGTCCGAGGACACCGCCCCAGAAGTTGAACGACCCGCCGTCGGGGTGGAGGCGATAGAGAACCGACCATCCGGCGGTCATCGCCCCCAGAACCGCTGCGGAGATGGCCGCTCCAATGGCGGCCTTGCGATCGCGTCGCCAGGACCAGGCCGCCGCGATCAGCAGGGCAGGGAAGAGACTGAAGAACGCGTTGAACCGGATCAGGAAGGCCGCCGCAAGGGAGGCGCCGCCCCAAGCAAAGCGCCTCTCGCCGCAGAGCAAGACGCCCAGGAGAGCGAGGGCGAGGTAGCTCGATTCGCGAAGAGCGGTGGCGCTGTACAGCGCAGCCTCGGGCTGAAAGGCCACCAGGAGCCCGGCTACGAGGCCGGTGGTGGCGTCGTACCAGCGGGCTCCGATCCACGCGACGAGGCCCACGACCAGGGCGCCGCTCAACACCGCGACGATGCGGGCTGCCACCTCGACGTCGAACCCCAGCAGGGACACGATGGCCACCAGCCAGGCGTAGCCAGGCATGTGTTCCAGCTCGAGCCAACGGAAGCCGCTCTCGACCACGCCGCGAGCGATCTGGAGGTTCCCCCAGTCCTCTTCCTCGTGGCCGAAATAGCGCGGCACCAGCCACAGGCGGTAGGCGAGCCCGACCAGCGCGGTGCCCAGGGCGATCGCGAAGCTGCTCCGCAGGGACGCGGAACCCGCTCCGGTGGGGGCTTCGGGCATCGACGGCACCGTACACCGACGTGCTTCCGGCCTGCCATACTCGGGCCATGAGGACCGCGCTGCTCGCCCTTGCAATCCTCCTCGCTGGGTGCCCAACGGACGGCGACGACGACGACGCCACGCTGCCCGACGACGACGACACCCCCGACTTCGGCGACGACGATGACGACGTCGCCGACGACGACGATTCGAGCGGCGACGACGACGACGTGACGGGGGACGATGACGACGCCACGGCGGGCGCTCTGACCCTTGATGAGGTTCTGGCGGTCCTCTCGACGTCTGCGGACGACGCGGAGCTCGACACCCTGATCCGGGACGTGGGCTGGGGCGCGGGCTGGCCCATGCAGGACGGCGACCGCTGGCTGTTCGCGACGCGCTGGGAGGGCAGCCAGGCCCTGAGCGTCGTCGGCGACATCAACGGCTGGGACCCCGCGACCCATCCGGCCACCCGCTCCGCCACGTTCTCCCACTGGTACGCCGTCATCGACGCGAACACCTTCGCCGTGCCCGCGGCGGGCGCGAAATACAAGTGGACCGACACCGCGACCTGGTCCGCAGGGTTCGAGGCGACGGCCTATTTCTGGGACAGCGAGGGTCGCTTCGGATACGTCGCGCCCCCGTCGGACGCAGCGTGGGCCGAGCAGTTCCCCGACCTCGTCACCGACGCTCTGCCGCTCCCCCGCTCCCTCCGCCTGCTCTTCCCGCCAGGCTTCCAGCCGGGCATGGCATCTGCGGCGTCGTCTCGCACGCTCCTGATGCACGACGGGCAGAACCTGTTCGATCCCGACGCGTTCGGGGGCGGGTGGCAGATGGACCAACTCCTGGCCGCCGACCCCGCCATGAGCGATGTCGTGCTCGTGGGGGTCGACAACACCGCCGACCGGCTCGACGTGTACAGCCATGTGGCCGACGACATCTTCGAGAACGGCACGGCGTATGGAGGGCGCGCAGACGACTACCTCGATCTGATCGACAACGTCGCGCTCCCGTTTGTGCGCGAGCGCTATGGCCTCGTCGCGGACGGCGCGAACCTCATGGTGGCGGGCTCGTCGATGGGCGGCCTCGTGTCCCTGTACATGGCCCGAGAGTGGGACGGCACCCTGGGGTGCGTCGGTGCTCTCTCCCCGTCCCTCTTCTTCGGGGCAATCGACGCGGACGGGACCGAAGCTCTCGTGAACCTCTGGCCAACGGACCCCGGCCATGGGCAGGTCCCCATCTTCCTCTACTCCGGGGGCAGCGAGTTCCCGGGCTGCGTCGACCACGACAGCGACGGGGTCGTGGAGCTGTCCGGCGACCAGGACAACTACTGCGTCACCACCCAGTTCCGGGACATGCTCGCCGACGGCGGATACGTCTTCGAATCCGACCTGTGGCACTGGCACGTGTACGGCGCCCAGCACGTGGAGCCGGCGTGGCGCGCCCAGGTCCCCCGGATGCTGACGTCCTGCGCTGCGTCGGGGTGGTCGGCGCCCTGAGCGGCGTTGTGAACGCCGTTCACTGGCTCTTCGTCGGCCCGGTGTCTACCCGTCGTCCGGTCGGCGCTGGTTGTCGATGAGGGCGCGTTCCACCTGAAGCCGCTCCTCGCTTCCGTCCTCGTGCACCACGTCGAACAAGACCTTCGTCCCGACGGGGCCGGTCATCTTCGCGATGAAGTCCGGGAGAGGCATACCTGCCGTCTCTTCGCCCTCGACGGCCACGATGACGTCGCCCTTGGCGAGCCCGGCGTCCGCCGCCGGCGTACCCCCGTGCACGGTCAGGACCTCGACGCCTTCGGGGTGGGGCTTGATTCCGACCCCCAGCCCCGCCTTGGGCTCCGAGGCGATGACCAACTCCAGGTTCCAGGTCCCGCCCTCGGTCGCGTCAACCGTGACCGGGTCCGAGGTGCTGCTGAGCATCCCGTCCGCGCGAATGGCGGTGACAACGAACTGGGCGGCCCGAAACCGTCCGGTGGCCTTGCCGTCTTGATCCGTGAGGAGCCGCCTAGGAGGTCCGCCCCGTGAACTCTGGACGCGCACCAGGGTGCGGTACAGCGGGTCTCCCCGGTCGTCGACGACTTGCACGGCGAGCTCGACCGGCATCAAGGGGTCCTGGGGGGGCTCGGCTTCCTCGTCCGGTTCCACATAAGGGGCAGGAGTGCGTGCCGGGGCGCGTCGAGGCGCGGGACGAGAGGGGAGGACCTTCGGCGCGGCGGGGGGTGGAGTCGCCACCACCACTGGGGCTGGGGCCGGAGCCACCGGCAGGTCGGGGCCACCCATCGCCGCCAGGTAGACCAGGAGCATCGCGCCGCAGAACAACAGCGCGAAGGCGAGCAGCGCCAGGGGGCGCCGGTCGCGGCGCTCGCTCATGACTGCCCGTCCGGAATCAAGACGACCTTGCCGCGGTTCTCACCCTCTTCGAGCATGCGGTGCGCCTCTCCCGCGTTGGAGAAGGGCACGGCTGCGTGCACATGAGGCTTCACGACGCCTTCTTCCCAGAGCTCGAGGATGCGCTCGAGCTGGGGACGGAGCAGTCCGATCTCGTCCCACAGGTGCCCCATGTTCACGCCTTGCAGGCTCTTGTTGAGGTTCATGGCCCCGATGGGGGTGAAGCGCGGTGTGCGGATCAGCTGAGAGATCACGCGGAACATGCTTCGCTTCGTGCCTCCCACGGCGTTGGCCATGCCGAAGGCCACCATGCGGCCTGCCGGTGCCAATAGATCCCACGAGCGGCGCCAGTCCTTCCCCCCAAGGGGGTCCAAGACGAGATCCACGCCGCGCTCTCCCAGAACCGCGCGCACGGCGTCGACGTAGTCCTGGCTTCGGTAGTCGATGGGGTGGGTGCAGCCGAGCCCGCGCAGGTAGTCGTGCTTGGGGGCCGAGGCGGTCCCGAACGAGACCACATCCGGGACGGTGCTCAGGAGCTGGAACACCGAGGTCCCGACGCCTCCGGCGGCCATGTGCACGAGGACGGAGGAGCCCGGATGGACCGTGCCCACCTGGAACAACATGTGGTGGGCCGTCAGGTAGTTGACGGGAATGGCGGCGGCGTCTTCGAAGCTCAGGCCGTCGGGGATTGCGAGAGCCGAGCTCGTGGGGACACACACGGAGCTGGAGTGGCCGCCGAACCGCGTAAGGGCCATCACTCGGGTGCCGACCGGGAGCGTCGTGACCCCGTCGCCTACCGCGTCGACCGTGCCCGAGACCTCGTAGCCCACGGTGCATGGGGTCGGCGGAGCGTCGGGGTAGAGCCCGTGTCGCGCGCTGACGTCGGCGAACGTGAGTCCCGCCGCCGCCACCGCAATCCGGACCTCGCCGGGGCCGGGGGTGGGGTCGGGATGTTCGGTGACCGCGAGCACGTCGCGGGTCCCAGGGCGAGTGATGGTGATGGCCTGCACGGGGCCGAAGTGTAGCGAGGAAAGCTGCTACACATTCTCCATGCACCGGTTCACTCTTCTCGTCACCGCCCTCGCCACTCTCAGCTTCGCCGCGCCGGCGCCTGCGCAGGCTCCCGCGGAGGCCAAGAAGGCGCCGACCCTGACCCTGGCGAAGCTCGTCGCGGTGCGAAACCTGCGCTGTGACGCTCTGTCGCGCGGCAAGCGGGCGCGGCTCCGGGCCGACATTCACCGGGCCGAGCTGACGGGAGCCTTCGGCCCCAGCAAGATCAGCGTCGAGACCCAGATTGCCCAGTCCGAGGCCGAGTCTGGCGCCGCCTTCGAGGAGGCCGGCAACCTGCGCCGTCGCCTCGAGGGAATGACCGAGCGCTACGTCTCGGACCACCGCCTGC
>JAGSHC010000009.1 GCA_023954745.1 Deltaproteobacteria bacterium
GCTTTGGGTGCGTTGGCGGGTGCTGGGCGTGCGCAGTGGGGGTACTTGAGCCTGAAGCCCCCCGCTAACGCACGCTTTGGGTGCGTTGGCGGGTGCTGGGCGTGCGCAGTGGGGGTACTTGAGCCTGAAGCCCCCCGCCAACGCACGCTTGCGGAGCCTCGGGGTGAGGTCCCGGCGTGGTCACAGCCTCGTGTCCCCCCTGTGACCACGGCCGTGAAAGCCTGTGCAGCATGTGGAGGCACGTACTTCTCCTTGCCGCTCTGGCGCTCAGTCTTCCTCTCGTTCCGGCGTCGGCCGAGGCCGGGGAGCGGGAGTGGTCTGCCGAGGCCGACGGTCGCGAAGCCAAGGGGAAGGCGCTGTATCGCCGAGCCATTCGCCTCGACCGCGACGGCGACTACCGCGGCGCCCTCGACACCCTCCTGGCCTACCGCGAGTACGCCAACCCCGAGCAGTTCAAGGCTCTCGACCGCTGGGAGTCGGACCTGCGCCGCTCCCTGGGACTTCAGAATCCCGAGCCACGCTACGAGCGCGAGGAGCCCCGGCATGAGCGCGAGCCGGAGCCTGCTCCCCGGTACGAGCGCGAGCCGGAGCCCACCCCCCAGTACGAGCCCGAGCCCGAGCCCGCCGCCGTGATGTTTGCCGCCCCAGCGTCCATCGACATCACCTTCGACGACGAGGACCCCGACGACGAGTACGACCCGTACGAGGACGAGTCCGTCCCCTACGTGGAGCCGTCCTACGACGGCGCCGCCTCCTACGAGCAGGACAGCTACGAGGACGGGGACAACGCTCATGCCGAGGACGACGCCTACCCCGATGAGTACGAGGATGACGCCTACGACGACGAGTACGAATCGTCGTCGGACGCGGACCCACAGCCCCTCGACTTGAAGCTCGCCGCATCCTCCCGCTCCGCGCGGCGCGTGCGCGCGGCCAGCTCCCTCGCCCCCAACCCGGCAGGGCCGGTCCTCATCGTGTCGGGCTCGTCTCTCGCCGCCGGCTTCGGCGTCGCCGCAGGCGTCACCTGGAACCAAGGCGCCCAGGCGCGATCGGCCGGAGACAAGGCGGGGTACGAGGCCACGCGCCCCGCCAACAACGCCGCCTTCGCTGCCAGCGCCGTCGGCGGCGCCCTCCTCCTCAGCGGAATCACCGCTGCCATCGTGGATGGCATCACCAAGAAGAAGCGTCGCGCTGACGCATACGCGGAGTACCGCCCATGACGTGGCTCGCCCTTCGGGACGGCGCCTGGAGCGTCTTTGTGCGTAGCCCTCTCCTGCTCGCCCTCCTCCTCGCCTCTGGGTGCATGGGCCCCTGGCAGGACGAGTGGTCTGTGGGCGCCAGCAGCCTGGTCACCGACGACGACGACTCCGCCGGATCAGAGGACCCCGCCAACGACGACGACGCCTCCGATGACGACGACGACGGGGTGCCCTCCACCGAGACCGCGTGCACGGACGGCGCCGACAATGACCAGGACGGGTACTTCGACTGCAACGACCCAGATTGCTTCGACGACCCCGCGTGCCCCGGCAACGGCGACGACGACGACGCGACAGGCGACGACGACGACGACGATGACGACGACGACGGCGCGGGAGACGACGACGACGCGACCACCGACGTCGATGGCGACCTCGACGGGTGGCCATCCTCCCAGGACTGCGACGACGCGGATCCGGCCATCAGCCCCGGAGCCTTCGAGGTCTGTGACGACTACACCGACCAGGACTGTGACTCTCTGGTGGACTGCGACGACGCCGACTGTGACCAGTCCATGTTCTGCGCCGAGGACTCCTGGGAGCCCAACGAGGTCGCCGGGGACGCGTGGGACGTGACCACGTTCCCGTCCACGTGGACCGGCGTGCTCTGCCCGGACAGCCCCGACTGGTTCAAGGTCTGCTCCGGCGTGGGTGGCAGCGCCGACATCACCATCGAGGTGTATGCCACTGCCACGAACCCCGGCATCGGAACCCCGCTGCAGGTGTTCAGCTACCAGGACGCGACGCCGGCGGGGTACTCCTCGTCGGAGTTCGCCTTTGGCCTGGAGTTCTCGCCCCCCGCCACCGGCACGACCTGCGACGGCTACATCGTCACGATGACCCTCGTGAACCCGGTGCCCTGTCCCTAGTCCAGGCTCGGGTCCCTGATGATCTGCGGCTGAAAGTCCGCGCCGGCCACGTTCGTGATGGCCTTCGCGTAGTCCTCCCAGCGGCCCGTCATCTGGAAGCCCCACTTGTCCTTCACCTGACGGCACTGGTTGAGGTCGACCTCCGCCACGAGGACCCCGTCCTTGATGCGAGAGAGCCCCGGAGTCCGAGACCCGTTGGGCGCCGCCACGTAGCTGCTTCCGTAGAAGTGGCCGAAGTCCTTGTGGGCTTCCTTGCCGTCGCCAGAGGTGAACGCGTTCGGGAACGTCTCGGTCCCGATGCGGTTGATGCCGGCCACGAAGTAGTTGTTGGCGATGGACGCGCACCGGGCTTCGATGGGCCACAGCGGCTCCGAGAGCGCCCCGACGGTGGCTGACGGGTTGAACACGATCTCCGCGCCGTTCGCCCCGAACATGAACCAGTTGAGGGGGTGGTGCCGCCCGTAACAGATGTTGATCGCCACGCGACCGAAGGCCGTCTCGAACACCGGCCAGCCCGTGTTCCCCTCCATGTAGTAGGTGGACTCGTTGAAGTCGCCCACGCGGGGGATGTGGTTCTTCCGGTGCACGCCGATGACGTTGCCGTTGTTGCCGATGACCACCGCGGTGTTGTGGATGGTCCCGCCGTGGGCGTCATCCCGCTCGAGGATGGGGGACACGATGACCATGTTGTAGCGGCGAGCGAGCCCGGCGAGGAACTTGGTCGACGGGCCGTTCACGGGCTCCGCGAACTCCAGCCAGGGGTGCTTCTCGCGGGTGCAGAAAGCGAACGGCATCGTCCACGCTTCCTGGAGACCGAGCACGTTGCAGCCCATCTCTCCGGCGGCATGGACCATCTCGCCGACCCGCTCCTCGAGAGCCTTGTACTGCTCCTGGATGGGAGCCGATGTGGAGGTGGTCACCTGATTCTGGATGACGCCCACCCGCACGATGCGCGCGGGGCGCAGCTGCTCGGGGGTCGACGGAAACTGGTAGGCAGCCACGTCGTAGTTGCCCCTGGCCGCCCTCTTCTTGGTGGCGTCGGACAGGTCGAACTTGCCAGGCACCGAGCCGTACAGAATGCGGTAGGCCTCGGCCTGGTCCTTCTTGGACAGCTTGTTCAGCAAGCCTTCCAGGCTCTCGATTTCCTCGGTCTTGGACATGCGCGCCTCCTCTGAGCGAGAAAGTCTACGGGATCCCCGGCAAGCTGCGGTGCGAGGAGGGCCGAACATGGCTGACCGACTGGTGAACATTGCCGATGGCTTCTGGAATATCCGGGGCTCGTTCAAGATTGGCGGGGTCGTCGACATCGGCACCCACGCATCCCTCGCCCGCCTGGCGGACGGTGGCTTCGCGCTGCTCGACTCGTACACCCTGACCGGCGATGTGCTCGACGAGGTGATGAAGCTGACGGATCAGGGCGCAGCGGTGCGCTGCATCCTGAACCTGCATCCCTTTCACACCATCCACGTCCGCGCCATGACCGCGCAGTTTCCCGGGGCGGCGCTGTACGGAACCGCGCGTCACGTGGAGAAGGCGCCTGAGCTGGACTGGGACCCCCTGCGCGTCGAGGACCCGGCCCTGCACGGGCAGTTCGCTGACGACTTCGCCTTCTCGGTTCCCCGCGGCGTCGACTTCATCTCCAAGAACGAGAAGCTGCACTTCTCCTCAGTCCTGGTTCTTCACCGCGCCTCGCGGACCCTGCACGTGGACGACACGCTGACCTGGACGCCGCTGCCCATCGTGGGGGGGCTGGCCTGGCATCCGACGTTGAAGCAGGTCCTCGAGCGTCGTCCGGGCGCGGCCGCGGACTTTCGCGCCTGGGCCGATGAGTTCATTGCGCTCTGCGGAGACGCGGACCACCTCTGCACCGCCCACACCAGGCAGCTCCCGCCCAACGGCCTCTCGGGGACCTCCATCGCCGACCGGGTGCGGGCCGCGCTCAGCAAGGTCGACAAGGTGTTGGCCAGGCACGAGCGAAAGCACGGCTAGCCGCTCACCCGCAGGCCTCCGCCCTACCCCATGGCCTCGAGCACGCGGAGCACCTCGTCGATGTCCGCTTCGGTGTGTGCCGCGTTGATCTGGAAGCGAATGGTCTGGTCGCCCTGAGGCACCACGGGGAAGTTGAGCCCCACCACCAGCACGCCGCCGTCGGTGAAGGCCTGCACCATGCGCTTGGTCTTCTCGGTGTCGCGCACCATCAGCGGCACCACCGGGTGGTCGCCAGGGATGGACTCGTGCCCCAGCCGCGTCAGGCCCGCCCGGAACTGGGCGATGCGCTCCCGCACGTTGGTGAGCCGCGCGAGCCCCTCCTCGGAGTCCGCCACGTCCACCGCCGCCTTGGCCGCGGCGCAGTCCGCCACGCTCAGGGGGTTGGTGTAGATGTACGTGTCTGCCTTCTGGCGCACGGCTTCGATGACGCTCTCGCTGGCGGCCACGAAGCCGCCGTTGACGCCAAATGCCTTGCCGAAGGTGCCCACCACGATGTCGGTCTGGGCGCCGCACATCTCTTCGGTCCCTCGGCCGGTGAGGCCGTAGGCGCCGATGCCGTGGCTGTCGTCGACGATGGTCACCAGCCCCTCGGCGAACCGCTCCCGATGGGGAGCGAGGATCGCGTTGATCTCCGCGATGGGGGCGCGGTCGCCGCGCATGGAGAACACGCCGTCGAAGATGACGATGACCCGCTCGATGCCCTCGGGCACGCCTTCGATGGCGGCCTTCAGGGCCACCATGTCGTTGTGCGGGAAGATGGACTTGTGGCTGCGCGGCACGTTGGCGATGCGCATCGCTCGGATGATGCAGTTGTGGTTGAGGGCGTCCCCGATCCAGAACGTCTTCTTGTTCTGCAGAGCGAGGGCCAGCCCCAGGTTCGTCGTGTAGGCCGAGTTGAAGATCTTCGCGGCGGGGCGCCCCATGAAGGCCGCGATGCGCGTCTCGAGCTCGACGTGGGCCGAGAACGTGCCATCGATGAACCGCACCGCGCCGGGACCGGCCCCAAACCTGTGGGTGGCGTCATCGGCCGCGGTCATCACCTCGGGGTGGTGGCTCAGGGACAGGTAGCTGTTGGAGTTCATGCGAATGAACTCCTGGTCGCCGTGGCCCTCCAGCTTGTAGCGCGGGCCGTCGTCTCCGGCGGGCGGGACGTAGTCCACGATGATGCGCTCGGGGGCCTTGGCGCGCCCTTCGGCGTGCAGCGCGGCGATGTCCTTGTCGAGGCCGGCGTCCAGCAGGGAGAGGGTCATTCGCGTCGTTCTCCTGGGGTGGGGGCGGCAAGGGTAACGGACCGCCCCACCCTTGGAACCCTCAGCCCGCCATGGACTGGACGACCTCGGTGAGGGCGGCCTGGAGAGGGCTGATAGGCTCGGCTCCACATGGGGAGCTGCGCTCGCGCGCGCCCCTCGGAGACTCCATGCACCGACTGCTCCGCGTGTCCCCTGGTCTCACGCCGCTCCTCCTCGCTGCGTGCTCGCTCCTCCTCACGGCCTGCACGCTGCCGTCCCAGGAGTGCCCCATCAACGCGACCTGGACCGACCAGACCTGCGCCTGCGACGCAGGCCTCTTCGGAGAGATCAGCTGGGACGCGGACGCGGAGATCTACACCGGCGAGTGCATCACGGCGGTGGAGATGGCGGTGCGCACGGGAGACGCCTCCTACGTCGACGCCGCGGGGCCCATCCTCGACGAAGCGCGGCTCGCCCTCGACGACGCCGCGGGGACCTGGACCACCCTGCTGCGGTCCATCTACGACGACGGCCCCGTGGAGTACACCCCAGGCAACAGCAGCCAGTTCGTGCGCGCCAACTCGCTCGAGGACAACACGGCTCTGGTGCTCGGTTCCCTCGATGGGGAGCCCCTGGCCGCCATCGGCCAGTTGGACGGCGCGCGCTACGCGGCGTTCGGGTTCGAGCTGCTTTCGTCGTTCGCGGATGGGGGCAACGCGGACTTCGAGCGCCCCTTCGAGCGCACCCTGGCCTGGATGTTGCGCGACGACGCCGGGGCCGGACTGCCCGTCGCCGCTGCCGTGGCCGTGGTGGGAATGGGCGGCGCCGAGGGCAACGCGGTGGCCTGGGCCGAGGGGCTCGGCTGGACCGCCGAGATCTGCTCCCCCGATTCCTACGATGACTGCTTCGCCGCGGCGGACCTGCTGGTGGTCGGCTCCGCCGGTGGAGACGCGGACGTCGACGCCTTCCAGCGCGCCTACTTCGATGCGCTGGACGCCGGGGTGGAGGTGCTGTTCGTGCACACCGGCACCTGGGGGACGAGCAACTTCGGGGCGGCGGCCCTGTCGCCCCTCGACCTGTCCTTCGGGGGCTACGGCGGCAACTACTGGGCCAACGACTACGCCGACTGGTCGTCCATCTCCGACATGCTCGCGGGCGGCGGCTCCATCGCGGCCCTGCGCGCCCTCGTGGAGCACTTCGTCGCCGGGGACTACGACTTCGACTGGAGCCAGTGCACCGAGTTCGTGGGCCAGCGCAGCTGTGGGGACGTGCCGGGCTTCGCGGACCAGTTCCTCGATGGCGCCCGCGCGGTGAAGGACGCCCTGGCGGGGCTCGATGGGCAGGGCGTGGCCATGTTCACCGAGGACGGCCGCCGGATCTGGAAGCTCATGACGTTGCTCGGCGACGTGTTCCGGCGCGACATCGCCTACCCCATGGACCGGCTCACCACCGACACCATGGAGTTCCTTGCGGCCTACTACGCAGACCACAGCGTGCACTACGGCCGAGCCATCCAGGCGCCGCAGGAGGACATGGGCAGCTTCTCCAGCGGAGAGGAGCGGGACGTGCAGCCGTCCCCGAGCGAAGAGCTCGCCGTCTCCGTCAGCCGGCGCGGCGGGTTCACCGCCGTCGGCGCCTACGTGTTGCCCGGCGAGGTGGTGACCATCGAGCGCACCGACGGCGAGGACGTTGCCGCCTGGGTGTCGATCAACACCCAGCGCACGGGCAGCACCCGCGAGTTCGACAACGACGGCTACACCCGCCCCAAGTACCTGCAGAGCCCGCGGGTCCCCGTGGTGGCCGGCGTGCCCGTGTCCTTCTCCTCACCCTACGGGGGCACCTTGCAGCTCCACGCCTCCGGCAGTGACCTGGACCGCGAGCTCTTCCTGCAGGTGGACGGCGCAGGGCGCCACGAGGTCTTCGAGCTCGGGGAGGACACCGCGGCCTACGCAGACGCCCTGGCGAGCTCGCCCTATCCCTTCACGGAGATCCGAAACCCCTACGTCCAGATCCACTCGCTGCGCAGCCGCATGCTGGAGTCCATCGACAACTACGGCGGCGACCTCGACCTCTTCACCGAGGAGCTCGAGCGCTACATGATTCAGGACACCTACAACCTCGCGGGCTTCGTGGGAGACGGCCTCGAGCAGAGCGCCACCGTGCTCGCCCACTGCGACACCCTCGGTTGGAGCTGCACCGACGCCGACGCGCACGCCAAGCCACCCATCCAGCACATCAACGTCGACCTCTACGCCCACTGCGGCGGAGGCTGCTCCGGCAACCCCTACGACCAGGCCTGGGCGCTGGGTCCTCTGGGGTGGGGCGAGACTCATGAGATCGGCCACAACCTGCAGCGTGGACGCATCAAGATCTACGGGGGGCGCAGCAACGAGGTGTCGAACCAGATCTTCCCGCTGCACAAGCACGTCACCTGGGCCGAGGACACTGGCGAGTCGCTGTCCGCGGACCGCTCCGACTACCGGTTCATCTTCGACCTCCTGCAGGAGGCCTCGGACGACGCCGACCCCACCGCCACCGTGTACGACGCCATCTGGGCCGCCGACGGCACCTACTCCAACAACGGCGACCGCATGAACTTCTACCTCCAGCTGGCGCACCGGAGCGACGACGTTGCCTGGCTCGACTCCGGGTGGGACGTCTACACGCTGATGTACTTGCAGGACCGGCTGGTGGCCGACGCCCTCGCGGACGAAGACACCTGGGATGCGCAGAAGGAGGCGTTGGGCTTCGGGACCTACGCCGACCGGCCCGAGTTGGACGGCAACGACTTCATGCTGCTGTCCATGTCCTTCCTCACCGAGCGCGACCAGCGGCCGTTCTTTGCCATGTTCGGCGTCACCTGGTCCAGCAGCGCGGACCTGCAGATGGACGCCTACGGCTTCACCGAGGAGCCCCGCACCTTCTGGGCGAGCACCGACACCAACCAGGCGCCCCATCCCGAGCCCGTGCTCATCGATGGGACCAGCGCCTGGCCGCTCTGAAGGCCCCGGCCCCGCCTTGACGGCCTTCGCAGCCCCTGGGTAGCGTCACCGTCTGGCTTGGGGGGGCGGCACGTCCCTTCCTGCTGAGAAGCTGGAGTGAGCGTGGACGAGCCGATCGTTGTCGAGACCCCCGTAGTCCTCAAGGGCCCGAAATTCCGAAAGGGCAAGCGGCTTCGCAAGGCTCTCCGGAGGCTCCGCCAGGGGGAGGGGCGTCTGGCCCGCGAGATGGCAGAGGCCATCGCCCATGTCGATCAGCACATGGAGCCGGATCCCAATCGGGTCTTCGTGCCCGTGGTCCTCGTCGTGAAGAAGAGGGCTCGCCCAACGCGCCACTTTGGCTGGCCGTTCCGAGGAGACTGGCGATGAGCGACGAGACGAACGAGCACCCGCCCAACGTGTCCACGGCGCCGCCCAAGGAGCTGCGGCCGGCCCGGAAGGTGCGGTACTCGAAGAAGAATCGCGACATGAGCGCCATCGAGCACGCCTGGACCGAGGGGAACCACGCCCTCGGGGACGCGCTGATGGAAGGGTTTGGGGAGTGGCGCGACCGCTCCCGACGCTCGGCGCGCAAGAAGAAGGACGGCGCCCTTCGCGACGCCCTCCTCAACGCCAGCTACGCCTCGGAGGTCTTCACCCGGGAGGCCGCAGAGGTTCCTGGAGTCACCTACCGCGCCCTGCGGTCGGTGATCGGTCGCCGTCGTCTCTGGGGCCCCTTCCGCCTGTGACCCGCACCTAGGGGAGACCGGTGAACGTCCGCGCAACGAGCTCGCAGGCCGTCGCCTCCCGAGCGTCCACTCAGGCTGAGACCGTCGAGTTTCTCGTCGTCGGCGCGGGGGTGGCGGGCAGCTGCATCGCCGACGGCCTGAGGCGACTGGGGCACGAGGTGGTGCTCGTCGACCGCGCCTCGGGCCGCCCCAATCGATTTCGGGGAGAGTATCTGCAGCCGTCCGCAGTCCAGCGCCTGGTGCGCATGGGCTTTGGTGAGGCGCTGCTCGATGCGTCCTTCCCCCTGCGTCGCCTGCACTTCCGGGATCTGCGGTCTCCCCGGCGTGGGGTCGGTGGCGAGACGTGGATTGAGTACCCCGACTCCACCGAGGCGCGCGCGATCCAGCACGTGGACTTGATCGAGGGGCTGCGCGCCATCGCCGAAGACACCCTCGGCAGCGACATGATGATGGGGACGCGGGTCGAAGCGGCCTCCCAGGGCTTCGACCCCGATGTCCCCGAGGTCGTGCTCCGCTCCGCAGACGGCTCGACCCGCCGCCTACGTCCGCGCTGGATCCTGGGCTGTGATGGTCGAGGGTCCCTGGTGCGGCGCTGGATGGGGGGCGCAGAGTGTCCGCCCACCGGGCGGGTTGCCTGGCTCGGGAAGCGTGAGCTCCTCGCCGGAGCCCTCCTCGAGGGGGCGTCGGGCCTTCCCGAGCATGTCGAGGTGGTCCGAACCCGCCGGAACGGCACTCTGTGGACCTTCCCGCTGGGATCGGGTCTGCAGCGGGTCTATTGGAACCTGCCCGCCGCGGGCGGACCCCGCCGTGCCGAGATCACGGCTGGGCTCCACGCGGTCCTGGACGAGGCCCGGCCCCATCTGGGCTGCGAGGGCGGACGGATGCGCGACGTGACCGCTGCTCCCTCCAACCCCGCGTGGCTGGGGCCCGCGGCCCGAGGGCGCCTGGTGCTTGCTGGCGACGCCCTCGCCGTCACCTCGCCCCTGGGCGGGCAAGGAATCAGCTGTGCCTCTGCCCATGTCGAGCGCTTGCTGCAGAGCGTCTCCGACCGGCGGGGCGCCCCGGAGCCCTTCGATACCCAGTCGCTGCGGGGCTACGAGGCCGAGGCCCGGGCGCGGTATCGCGAAGTCCGGACTCTCAACTTCCACATCTACCACCTGTTCTACTCCCGAGGGCCCGTCAAGGGGTTGACTCGGCTCGTCGTGGACTCCTGGCGCCGCAACCCGGAGCGCCTCGTGCGCCTCGGTGACCTCTTTGGGGGGACCCGCGCCCAGCCCCTCCGCCTGAGGGAGGTCCCCGCTCTGATGGGGCTCCCCACCCCGCACTCCCGACGCGCTCTGACGGAGAGACTGCAGGCTTGAGCCAACGCATCGCGGACGTGCCGTGAAGGTGCTCGTGACCGGCGCTGCCGGAAATGTGGGCGCTCACACCTGCCGGGCTCTCCTGGACGCCGGTCACGAAGTGCGTGGGATGGACCTCCCCTCGCGGGCGGCGCGCCGGGTGGCCGCGCGGCTCGACGGCGCCGAGTTTGCGTGGGGGGACATCACGAACCCCGGCGCCATCGCCGAGGCGGTGAAGGGAGTGCAGGCCATCGTGCACCTCGCCGCGGTGCTGCCCCCGGCGAGCGAACAGCGGCCCGAGCTCGCGGAGGCGGTCATCCTCGACGGCACGCGGCTCTTGCTCGAGGCGTCGTCGGCAGGTCCCCGCCCGCCGCGGTTCGTGCTCGCGAGCTCCGTTGCTGTGTACGGGGCGCGCCCGATCACGAGCCCTCCTGTCGGCCCGGGGGACCCGTGTGATCCCGTGGACACCTACGGCCGCCTCAAGGTCCAGGCGGAAGCCCTGGTCCAGGCCCGCGCGGACAGCGCGGTCTTACGGTTGGGCGCGGTGCCACCGCTGTCGGCGAGTCAGGATCTGGACCCCTACTTCTTCACCATCCCCTTCGAGAACCCCATCCACGCCGTGCATCCCATGGACGCTGGGCGCGCCTTCGCGCGGGCGGTGGAGGCGGACCTGGGCGATCGCCCGCTCCTGGTGGCCGGGGGAGAGGGTTGGCGAATGACCTACGGCGCCCTCGTGGGCGCGCTGTTCGAGGCAGCCGGGGTCGGTGCGCTGCCAGCGGAGGCCTTCCGGCCGCTCAGCGAGGGCGGGCCCGCGCCCGTCGGTTGGATGGACACCACCGAGGCGCAGGAGCGCCTCGGCTTCCAGACCCGCTCGCTGGAGCGCTACCTGAGCGATCTCGCTCCGATCCTCGGGGTGCGCCGGACGGCTGCGCGCTGGCTGCGCCCCCTGGCGCGTCGCTTTGTGTTGAGGCTCTCGCCCTACCTGTGACGCGCTCAGGTCTTCACGTCCTTGAGTCGGGCGCGGATACGCAAGATGGCGAGCAGGCCGACGAGGAAGAGCACTCCCTGCAGGGGCTCGTTGCGCACGGTGTGCTTCAGGGCGCCACCAAAGCTGCCGTCGAGCTTCGCCCACATCACCAGGGTCACCACCGTCGTGATCATGAGGGCGGCAGCGACCGCGTCGATCAACACCCGCCCCACATCGGACTGCTTGCCGGCCGACAACGCGAAGGTGTGCATGTCCGCGTTCATCTCCACGGCGCGGTCGAGGGCCTCGACCTTGGCGAGAGCCTGGTCGTTCTCGTTCTTGACCAGCTCGCGCTCGAGGCGCTTCATGGGGTTCCGGCGAGCCTCCTTGCTCCACCGCCGCACCCGGCGGGAGTGCACGTCGCGGAGATACCGCTTGTAGACCTGGCTCGGGTCGAGGTCGGGGTCGAGCCGAAAGGCCACGGTGTCGTAGACGAAGGTCGCCCGGAACATGCGCAGGGTGTCGAGGTTGGCGGGGATGTCCCACTTGCGGGCCAACGCCGCGAACTTCAGCCAGGTGAACCCCGAGGCCTTCTCCCACCAGGCTGCGTGCTTGCTCCGTAGGGCATAGACGTAGTCCCAGAAGATCTGCTCCAGCTCCTTGGAGAACGAGGCCACGTCGATGGGCGGCAGCGGCTCCATCATCGCCACGGTGCTCCGCACGAGCGAAGAGACATCGTTGGCGAGCAGCGCCTCTTGGGTGTGGCGCATCAGGCGTCGCGTCTTCTCCGTGATGCGGCCGCACGAACCAAAGTCGACGAAGACCAGGCGCCCCCCAGGCTCCACGAAGACGTTGGCTGGGTGGGGGTCGGCGTGGAACACCAGGCCTTCGAGGGACTCGAAGTACCAGGCTCGCAGCATGCGTTGCGCCGCCTTCTTGGGCTTGATGCCGAGGAGACGGAGCCGGCTGAGCGCGATGTCGTCCTGGGTGTCGACGGCCCTCAGGATCTCGGTCATGGGCACCGCCTCGACGAACCGCGTGACGAGGACCTCGTCGGTCGACAGGTCGTAGTGCACCTTCGGGGCGGTGACGTAGTGCTGGCGTCCCTTCCGCATGTCGCGCCGGAAGACCTCGATGAAGCGGGCTTCGCGCCGGAAGTCGAGCTCCTCGAGCAACATGGACCGCAGCTCGACGCGCAGGTGCTGCGTCCCCCGAGGGCGGGTGAACCCGAGGAGCTCCGCCACGGTGAGGAACCAGCCCAGGATGCGCAGGTCCGCGACCATCGCCGGCCCGATGCCGGGGCGGCGCACCTTGACCGCCACCTTCTCGCCCGTGTGCAGCACTGCGGGGTAGACGCATGCGAGAGACGCGGACCCCACGGGCTCCTGGTCGATGAGGGCGAAGGTGTCGTCGAGGGGGGCGCCGGTGGCGCGCTCGATGGCTGCGGACGCGTCCTCCCAGGCCATCGGCGGTGACCGGTCGAGGAGCGCAGCGAGCTCCTCGCAGGTCTCGTAGGAGAGCAGGTCCGCCCGGACGGACATCTGCTGGCCGACCTTGCGGAAGGTCGGTCCGAGGGTCTCGAAGGTGAGTCGCAGCCGGCGACCCCGTTGCCGCGCCGTCAGGCGGCCCCGCAGGCGGTCCCCCAGCAGGCCGGCAGCGAAGAGGACTGCAGCCCAGCCCCACACGAACAGCCGGCCCACCGCCCGCAGGAACCCTCCTTTGAAGTGGAGGGTCTCGGCCATGGAGGGGGTGGAGGCTCCGCCGGTCCCACCGCCATCGATGTGGAGGTGGGCGGGAACCGTCGCGCTCGCTGGTGGGTTGATTCTGTCCTCCGATGAGCTGCCCGTGGCCGCTCACAGGGCCCGAAAATGGACCCACGGGACTCTACCAGGGGGACTGTCTGTGCTTTCATCCCGGCATGGTGGACGACATCCAGCCCCTCCTCATCGGGTCGGCGACCCTGGGCTGTGTCTTGTGGGTGATCACCTACCTGCTGGTGTTTCGGCGGGCGCGCCAGGACGGCCGGCACGGATTCCCGGCGCTGGCCCTGGGGCTGAATCTGTCCTGGGAGATCACCTGGACGTTGGTGGTCGTGCCGGTGGGGCCTCTGGTGGACGACTACGTCTGGCTCTTGAAGCTGCTCGGCTGGGCGTGGTTGGTCCCCAACTGCGCGCTCGCCTGGCAGTGGTTCAGTCTCGGCGGCCGGGAGCGGGCCGCAGACGGTCAGCAGGCCTTCGTCCTCCGGTCGCTGGTGCTCTTCTCCATGCTGTTTGCCGCGCAGTACGGCTTCGCCGCCATCACCGCGGACCGCTCGGGCCAGCTCACCGCGTTCGTCGTGAACCTCGTGAACAGCGCCGCGTTCCTCGTGCTCCTGGGGAGCCGCCCCGACGGAGCGGGCCTGTCCTACGGGGCAGCTTGGACCCGCATGCTGGGGACGGTGCTCGTGGCGCTGCCCTTCGTCAGCCTCTACCCAATCATCGACCCCGGCCGCGGCTCCTACATGCACATGCACGCCCTCTACCTGTCCATCTTCTCGCTGGACCTCGTCTATGTGCTGTGGCTGGGCCGAGCCCGGCGCCGGATGGCGGCATGACGTCCGCGCTGGCTCGTACCCCGCCGGCGACGCCCGGGTTGCCGTTCATCGGCAGCCTCTACCGGATGATGTTCGACCCGCTGCACTACCTGCAGGAGGTGCCGCCGACCCATGGGGGGCTCGTGAAGCTGGGACGGGCAGCGGGCAGGGCGGTCTACCTGGTCACCGACGCGGAGATGCTCAAGGAGGTCCTCACCCAGCCGGACCGGTTCCTCAGCGGTCCCGTGAAGGCGTTCTTCAAGCCGCTGTTTCGCGATGGCCTCGTCACCAGCGACGGGGCGGCCTGGCGCCAGCAGCGCAAGCTCATCCAACCGAGCTTTCACCCTCGTCGGCTGGCGGCTGCGCAGCCACGGATGGCCCGCACCATCGCTGCGGGGATGGAGTCCTGGTCCTCGGACATCGACGCTGGCTCGGTGGTCGACATGTACGAGCTGCTCAACCAGATCAGCATGCGCGTCGTCCTCGACGCCATCTTCGACCTGCCCGGCGCGCCGCCAGAGGCCTTGGAGCTCGGCACATCGGTCGGCTCGGCGATGGACTATCTCTACGACGCATTCTGGCGCCCCTACCTCCCACCCCGGTGGGTGCCCACCCCGAGGAACCGTCGCTTTGCCCGCAACCTGGCGGCCATCGACGCCTGCGTCGGCGCCCTCATCGAGCAGCGCAGCGGGGACTCCAGCGGCGACGACCTGCTCTCCATCCTGTGCCGGGCCCTGGGCTCCGCGGACGGCCTGCCCCGCGAGGAGGTCGTGGGCCATCTCGTCTCCATCATCATCGGAGGGTTCGAGACCACCGCCCTCGTGATGACGTACGCGCTGCACCTGGTGCACGCCCACCCCGACGTGAAGGCCCAGCTCGTGTCCGAGGTGGACCGGGTCCTCGGCGGCGACCTGCCCACCGTGGAGCACATCGAGCAGCTGGTCTACACACGCCAGGTGCTGGACGAGTCCATGCGGATCTACCCGCCGGCGTGGCTGTTCGGTCGCACCCCCGCGAAGGACGAGGCCCTCGGCGGATTCGCGGTCCCCGCCGACGCAAACCTGCTGATCAGTCCCTGGGCCGTGCACCATCGCCCCGACTATTGGCCCGATCCCGAGCGCTTCGACCCGTCGCGCTTCGCCGCGGACAGCGGCGTCGACCGGCATCCCTTCTCCTACATCCCGTTCGGGGGAGGCCCTCGCTTCTGTGTGGGGCGCAACCTCGCGCTGATGGAGGGGGTCCTGCTCCTGGCGATGTTCATCCAGCGTTTCGAGTACCGCACGGTCCGACCCGAGCGCTTCTCGCTGGTTCCTGGGGTGACCCTGAGGCCTGCGGAGGGGCTCCCTATGGTTCTGACCCGCCGTTGACGTCCAGGGACCGGAGCGCCGCCTCGGCCTTCGCGAGGTACCAGGGGCTCTCGAGGGAGGCGAACACTGCGTGGGCGGCGCGAAGGCGCGCTTCGGACTCGGCGGGTGCATGGCCCGGCAGGCTCGCCATCAGGAGGTCGACCAGCCCGGCATCCAGGGTCATCTCCAGGGACTTCGCGAGGGCAGAGGCCCGCTCCCATGTGCGGACCGCCGCCTTGGTGGACCCCCTCCAGGCCTCCCGCCGCCCAGTGAGCACGAGGTGTCGGGGACCACACACCGGGAAGGCGCGGGCGAGCCCACCGAGCAGGTCGAGGCTCCGGCTCAGTCCCGCCTCGACCTCGGAGCCAGTCTCCCCGCTCTCCAGGAGGAACAGCAGGGCTTCAGCGAGGAAGGCGTAGGGGAGGAACGCGGTGGGCTCCGTCTTTGCCTTGCCTTCGAGCAGCGCGAGGCCCGCGAGGGCCGCGGCGCGGGTCGCCTGCATGTCCCCGGCTCGCATGGCCACGATGGCCCGGACGCTCTGGTGGAACACCCGCTGGACGGGAAGGTCGTGGTCGCCAAGGGCCCGCTCCATGCGGTCGAGGGTGCCTGGGACCTCGCCGGCCTGGTCCGAGTCGAGCTGAGCTGCAGCGAGCTTTCCGTAGGCGTAGCTGACGTTGAAGGCGAGCTCGCCGGAGCCTGGAGTCCGGGTGCGATTGGTCTGGATCTCCTCGAGGATGGCGGGGATGTGGGGCGTGCCTTGGCCCTGGTACAGCCGCCAGAAGGTCCGCGCCCCCTTCGCGTATTGGATGAGGCGCAGGTGGCCGACCTCGGTGGCCCGCTCGAGGGCGAGGTCGAACATCGCGTCCCCGCGCTCCCACCGCCCGAAGAGGCTCAGGTAGCTGCCCTCGGAGATGCAGATGTCGCAGAAGATGCGCACGTCGTGGGCGTACTCAGCGGTCTGCCGGGCCCGAAGGAAGGCGCGGTCCGCGGGCCCGGACAGCCGCATCACCCCCAGAGTGAAACCCAGGTAGGCGAGGCTGAAGGCCGGGAGACGCGCCACCTCTGCGAGGTTCACCGCCCAGAGCGCGATCGCGGGCATGCTGAGCTCGAAGTCGCCCGTCCAGTAGTAGGTCTCGTACATCGAGTGGGTGAGGGCGGCTCGCTCCGCCGGAACGGAGACCGAGGAGTTCGCCGGGCCCTGGCTGTCCTCCGGCTCCGGGAGGGCGCGATACCGCCCCTTGAAGAGGTTGTGCCAGACCCGCCGGGCCGACTCCCGCAACAGAAGGAAGGTCCAGCCAGCGGCCGAGCGCGGAATCCACAGTCCGAGCTCGTCGGCGGCGCGCCGGAAGGACGTCTCGGCGGCCTGGTATCGGCAGCGGGTGTCTTCGGCCATCCCGAGGTTTCGGTGCCAGCGGGCGCGGCGGAGCGGTGGCGCCAGGGCGAGGCTGCGCTCGGGCTCCCGCTCGCACCACTCGAAGGCACGCCCGTAGAAGTCGACGGCCTCGCGCGTGTTGCCCAGGTCCAAGGCCTGCTGGCCGGCCGCTTCGAGGTAGTGCAGAGCCTTGGGCACGTCGCCCGCCTCGGACCAGTGGCGCGCCAGCACGGGATAGAAGGCGGACAGGCGCTCACCTCGGTGGGACTCGTACCACTGCGCCACGGCCTCGTGGATAGCCGACCGGTTGCGCCCGGTGACGGAGTGGTAGGCGACGTCCTGCACCACCCCGTGGCGAAAGCGCACCGTGCCCGACGCGGAGCGCTCGATGAGGCCGGACCTGCGCAGCGCGGCGACCGTCTCGAGCACGGTCGCCTGATCTCGCTCCACCGGGAGGGCGTCGAGCAGTTGGAGTGGGTCGAAGCTCATCCCGATGATGGCCGCGGTCTTGAGGACGAGCTGCTCCATGGGAGAGAGCACGTCCATCCGGCTTCGGACTGCCGCTTCGAGGCTGTCCGGGACCCGAATCCCGGGGACATCCACCTCCGCGCCGAACTGCAGTTGCTGCGACGCGGGGTCCAGGCCCAGGTCTTGGCGTTCGGCGAGCTCGCGCACGAGCTCGAGGCAGTAGAGCGGGTTCCCGCTGGTGTGCTGGAAGAGCCAGTCGCGCACTGCGTCTGCAGTGTCGGCTGCCCCCAAGGACTCGGCCGCCAGCCGGCGAAGGTCGTCGGCGTCGAGCCCCTCCAGCTCGACGGTGGCGAGGTCCAGATCCGCCTCGCCGTTGGGGGTCTCGCTCTCCTGAGCGAACAAGCTGGGCGCAGTGGCCAGCACCAGCGTGCGCTCCAGGCGGGTGAGGGCGAGCCGCAGGGCGCCGATGGACGCGCTGTCGAAGTAGTGGATGTCGTCGAGGAGCAGCACCTGTGCCGCTTCGTCGCCCCGGCCCAGGGAGAGCACCTGCACCAGCAGCTCGTCGGTCATCTCGGCCCGCAGCTCGCCCTTCAGAGTGGCCGTGAACTCGTTGTCGGGGAAGCCCAGGTGCAGCACGGACTCGAGGAGCGGCATGCGCCGTTGCAGGGACGGGTCACCGGACAGCGCCTCCTCCACCCGCTGCCGGCTCGTCTCGGGGCGCTCCTCCGCATCGAGGTCGAGGATGCGGCGGACCACGTCCCTCCAGGGCTCGTAGGGCGTCTCCTGCGCAGCCTTGCTGCCCGAAGTGAGCAACACGCGCGCTCCGCGCTCCGACGCCATCTCGTGCACGTGAAGCATGAGTCGTGTCTTGCCGATGCCCGTGGGTCCGCGCAGCGCGACGGCCACCGTCGTCCCGGAGAGCGCGGTGTCGAGGTGCGCCCCCAGGAGGGCCCGCTCCTTGTCGCGGCCCACGAGAGGAAGGGTTCGGTAGGAGTCGGTGGTGAGGCCGGGCTCGCGAATCTCGATGAGGGGCCGGAACACGGGGACCCCGCCCTCGAGACCCTTGACCCCAATCTCTCCGAGGGGGGCGAAGACCACGCCGTCCCCACCCGCTTCGGCCGTCGCCGCGTCGCACACGATGCCCTCGTGGGTGGAGGACATCAGACGCGCTGCCAGGTTCACCACCGCACCGATCATCGTGTACTCGCGGCGCCGCCTGCTCCCGATCAGTCCCGCAAAGACCCGCCCCGTGGCGATGCCGATGCTGCTGCGCAGGCCGAGGGTCTCGAGGTCCTGTTCGATGGCGCTGGCCGCGTGGCACGCATCGGCGGGGCGCACGCCGGCCGCGGCGGGAGGGAGCCCCAGGGCGGCGACGACGGTGGTGCCCTTGTCGTCGACGGAGACCTTGTCGAGGGCGCCCCCGGCCCGCTCGAGCCGCTTCTGCACGCTCACGAGGGCCTGGTGGAGGAGGTCGCGTCCGGCCGGAGTACCGTCGTCGGCCCCGGAGATGTTGATGAACAGCACCGTGAGTCGGCGGTACTCGGCGAGGTAGCCCCCGAGCCCCTCGCGCACGTGGGCGTGGACCGCAGTGGGCACGTAGGACCACAGGCTGTCGTCGAGCTGCGGGTCCGGCTCCCCTGGGTCGATTGCCGCTGCTGCCGTGCGTCGTGGAATCGACCGGAGGACGCTCCCGCCCGAGGGAAGTGGCCGGGTCTCGAGCCCGGCGCCGGCGACCTCGCGGGCGAAGGGGGTGAGGGCGACCATGCCGCGATGGGTCTCCGTCAGCACCTGCCCGATGTTGCGCAGCGGGCGCCCCACCACCACCAACTCCCACCGATCCTGGTGACCACCGATGCGTCCCGAGGACACCTTCCCGGCACCCACGACCACACGTTGGGAGAGCTGGTGTGCGCGGTCCCCCTCGGTCCGACTCACCGCCAATGCACAGCGGCCGGCCGCAAGAACCGCGTCGCGAAGTGCGCCGGGAGAGTCGTCCTGGACCGGCCAGATGGCGACGATGGCGTCGCCGGCAAACTTGACGACCTCCCCCGCGTGCTCCGCGACCAGATCGATCCATCGTCCGAACTGGGCGTTGAGGATGGAGACGAGCCGGTCGGAGGCGTGGTCGCCGTAGGTCTCAGCCAAGGACTCCGCGAGCAGCGAGAAGCCGCTGATGTCCGCGAACATCAACGCCGCCTTCTGCTCGACGAACGTCGCGCCCCCGTCGTCGGCGGAGAGGGCAAGCCGTTCGGCGAGGCGGATTGGCAGGAAGCTCGCGACCTCGGAGCGCTCTGCCCCCTGTTGGCCCGACGTGTCGGTCATCGCAGCTGAGTCACCTCTCCGGGGGGCCCTTGATCATCCTCGCCCGGCGGTGCCTTACAAGGGCGATGAGGAAGAGGAAGTTGAACACCGTGATGATGGCCGACATCGTCATCGAGAAGCTGTTGAACGAGGTCTTTGGGCCCCACTGCCAGTCCGCGACGACCGGGATCGCGATGAAGCCCACCACGTCGGTGCAGACCCGGACGATGCCGGCGAGGTAGTTGATTCCTCCGAGGCGGGGGCGCTCCAGGATTAGGAAGAAGAAGAGGATCGCCATCCCCATGTCGTAGGCGATGCCGATCATGCTGCCCTGGTTGCCCTTTTGAAAGGGATAGACGTCCGTGAACGTCCAGACGAACGCATAGGCCATCACCAACGACATCGCGATCAGGGGGACCCAGATCTTCTTGATCACGAGGTTGGGTTGCCAGCGGGCCCCCCACCGGAACAGCTGGTACACGATGACGACGTCGATGATCGCCCAGATCCGGCAGCCCCAAACGATCAGGTTGCTCCCTTCGGGGAACCCGGGTGGGGCCTGATAGAACCAGCCGAAGTAGACCTCGTAGGTGAAGTTGAGGCAGATGGCGAGGGCGGGGATGCCGTACGACTTGTCCTTGAAGCCCTGATAGATGGTGAGCCCATAGACGATGAGCCAGCCAATCATGATCAGGCAGGTCAGGACGGTACCGAACGTCCCTCCGCCAAACAGCCCGTTGCCTCCCCCGAACTGGGTACTGAAGAGATGAATCAAGTGGTGCACTGGTCCTCCTCCCACACGCGCCTAGCGGCGACTCCACCCCCGTTTCGACGGTATCAGGGCACGTGCTGGTGCGGAGGTCGCCACGGGCACCAGTGGCGGCTCTCGCGGTGCCTCGTCATATTGCGGCGGAACCCCGGAGGGCCGCCGCCATGATGACCGAGAACATGAAGTCCAACCCCCTGCGCCTCATCCAGTGGCAGCAGAAGAATGTGTACTTCTACATCGTCACCGGGACCATCGCCTGGGCCCTCATCGAGCCCCTGGGCATGGACTTTCTGAAGCTCCCCGTCATGCCCATCAGCATCGTCGGTGCCGCCATCGGCATCTTCACGTCGTTCCGCGCCAACCAGGCGTACGACCGGTGGTGGGAGGGCCGCAAGCTGTGGGGCAAGCTGATCAACACCTCGCGCCACTTCGCCGACCAGGCCCTCCGCTACACGAAGCCCGACGACCGCGAGACGGCCGAGCGCCTCGTCCTGCGCCACGTGACCTACGTGCATGCCCTGCGCTGCCTGCTGCGCAAGCAGGACCCGTTCGCCGACGCGGACTTCAAGCGTCACCTGACCGACGAGAACGCCGACCTCAAGGACAGCACCAACCTCACCCACGCGCTGCTCGACCGGCAGCTCACGGACCTGGTGGCTCTCGCCGATGCCGATCGACTCGATGCCTTCCGCCTGGCGTCCTTCGACGTCTCGCTGATGGACCTCCTGAACATTCAGGGTGGGTGCGAGCGCATCAAGGGCACCCCACTCCCCAGGGGCTACGGGTTCATCGCCGAGACGATGATCAAGCTCTTCGCGGTGTTGTTGCCCTTCGCGCTGGTGCACGAGATGGGGTTCATGGCGATCCCCATGAACATGCTCGTTTGCCTCGCCTTTGCCCTCATCAGCGAGGCGGGTCGCGTGCTCGAGGACCCCTTCAGCCTCTTCTACAACGGCCTGCCCCTCCAGGCCCTCAGCATCAAGATCGAGCGCAACGTCCGCCAGGTCATGGGCGTGCCGCTCGCCGAGCTGCCCCCGTCGGAGAAGGAGTCGGCCATCGGCGTCTTGATGTAGAGCGCGGGTGACACTCGCGCGGCTCTGGGGGGGCGGGACCATGACCAACTCGAGCAACCTCCGGGTCGAGTGCGGCGGCGACGCCAGCGGGGTCGAGGCGAGGAACTCCAGCAGCGTGAACTGATCCCGCCTCGACGGAGCCCGTTCGGTCGCTACATTGCGCGCCCTTGCGCGCCTACTTCCTCGCAGCAGCCCTCGTCCTCTCGGCCTGTCCCAGCGCCGAGCCCGAGGCTCCTGCGCCCAAGGAGCGCCCGCCGGCCCCGGTGACGGTGGCCGAAGCGTCACCGCCGCGCCTCGATCGGAGCTTTCCGGTGCTCGGTGAAGTACGCACGCGCCATCGGGCGGAGCTCGCGGTGGGCGTGGACGGTCCCATCGTGCGTCTCGACGCCCTCGAAGGCGCCGTGGTGAGCAAGGGAGACCTGCTCGTTCAGGTGGACGACTCCGTCGCTCGCGCTGAGCTCGCGGCGGCCGCAGCGGCGGTGGACGAGGCGGCGGCGGGACTGAAGCGGGCCGAGATGGACCTCGCCCGATACAGCAAGGTGTCGGCCGACGTGCTCGCCCAGTCCGAGGTGGACCGGGTCGGCGCCGATGTGGCCGGCCTGACGGCGCGGCTCAGGAGCGCGGAGGCTCGGGTCGCCGAGATGAGGGCGCGCATCGCCCGTCACGCGGTGCGGGCTCCCTTCAGCGGCGCGGTGACGCGACGTCACGCAGACCCCGGCGACTGGGTCACCCCCGGCCGCATCCTCGTGGAGCTGGCGTCCACCACGGACCTCGACGTGCTCGTGGACGTGGACGCCGCCCTGGCCGGTCTCGTGAAGGCCGGAGACGCGGCGACCCTGCGGGTGCGAGGCTCCGAGGTGCCCTCCACCATCGCCGCGGTGGTCCCCGTGCTCGACCCCGCGACGCGCACGGCGCGGGTGCGGCTCAGCCCTGGCGAGTCCGACCTGCTCATCCCGGGAGCCCCCCTCACGGTGGTCTTCGAGACCACAGCTCAGCTCGACATCGGAGCCCGCGTTCCTCGGGACGCCCTGATGGCGGGCCCGGCTGGCTCCGCGGTGGTGCGGGTGCGTGGGGATGCGGCGGAGCGCGTCGAGGTGAGGGTGCTCGCCGAGTCCCCGGAGTTCGCCCTCGTGGACGGCATCGAGCCAGGGGACCTCGTCGTCACCCGAGGCAACGAGATGCTGCGCCCTGGCCAGACCGTCGTGGCCACGAAGGAGGACGCGGGGTGAGGCCCGGGTTGCTGGGGGCGGCGATCTCCCGACCGGTGGCGGTGCTCGCGGGCCTCGCGATGCTCATGCTCTTCGGTGCGCTGTCGGTGGTGGGGCTACCCATCCAGCTGACCCCCGATGTCGAGGTCCCGCGCCTCTCGGTGCAGACCCGTTGGCCGGGGGCGTCGCCGCCGGAGATCGAGCGGGAGATTCTCCAAGAGCAGGAAGACGTGCTCAAGGGGTTGCGTGGTCTCGTGCTCATGAGCAGTGAGGCCGGGTCCGACCGCGGCACCGTGACTCTGGAGTTCGAGGTGGGCACCGACCTCGACGACGCACTGGTGCGCGTCACCAACCGCCTGGTGCAGGTGCCGTCGTATCCGGAGTCTGCGCGAGAGCCCGTGGTGTCCACCTCGGATGCCTCCGGGCCTCCGCTGGCCGTGGTGCTCATCCAGGACCCCGAGGGCGGCCCCGTCGGCGGGAACCGAACCTGGGTGCAAGAGCAGGTGTTGCCTCGCCTCGAGCGCATCCCTGGGGTCTCGCGCATCGACCACTTCGGCGGCCGCGACACGGAGGTCGTCATCTCCTATCGACCTCACGACCTGGCGTCGCGGGGGGTGCCGCTGGACCAGATGGTGCGGGCGGTGCGCGCTGAGCTTCAAGACAGCTCCGGCGGGGACGTGGACCTCGGCAAGCGCCGCTACGCGGTGCGCACCCTGGCGACGCCGGACTCCCTCGCGGGCTTCCGCGACCTGGTCCTCAAGCCAGGCACAGGCACGAATCCCGCCGTGCGCCTCGGGGATGTGGCGAGCGTCGATCTCGGCCTGCGCAAGCAGGGCGCGAAGGTGTTTGGGGACGACCACGAGTCCCTGGCGCTCCTCCTCCGCCGCGAAGCCGGCAGCAACGTGCTCGAGGTGACCGAGCTCATCAAGGAGGAGATCGCGCGCATTCAGGATGAGCAGATGGCGCCCCGCGGACTCAGCATCCGCATCGCGAGCGACCAGACGGACTACATCTACGGCGCCCTGGGGCTGGTGCGGCAGAACCTCCTGCTCGGCGGGTTGCTCGCGGCGCTGGTGCTGTTCGGCTTCCTGCGCTCGTTCCGCGCCGCGGCCCTCGTGTCCCTCGCGATTCCGGTGTGCGTCGTGGGCACCGCCCTGGGCATGTCGCTGCTGGGGCGGACCCTCAACGTGGTCTCGCTGGCGGGAATGGCGTTCGCCGTGGGCATGGTGGTGGACAACGCCATCGTGGTGCTCGAGTCCATCGACGCCTGGCGCAGCAAGGCCGCGGATGCCGCCGAGGCCGCCTACGAGGGCACGCGCGAGGTGTGGGGCGCCATCCTCGCCTCGACGCTCACCACCGTCGCGGTGTTCGTCCCGATCATCGCGTGGCAGGACGAGGTGGGCTACCTGCTCCGGGACGTCGCCATCGCCATCTCCCTGGCCGTCTCCCTCTCCCTGGTCGCCAGCGAGCTCGTGGTGCCGTCCTTCGCTGGTCGCTTGTTGAGCGTGGGGGGCCCGAGCGAAGGGGGCGCAGTGCAGCGCATCGCAGACGCCGTCGGCAGCTTCGTGCGTCGGATGACCAGCAGCATGGGGCTGTCGGGGCTCGTGGCTGTCTCCGCTCCGGTGGCCATGGCCCTGCTCGCCCTCAGCTTGCTGCCCCCAATGGAGTATCTGCCCACCGGCAACCGCAACTTCCTGTTCGGCGCGCTCATCCCGCCCCCGTCCTACTCGGTGCCGGAGATGACCGCCATCGGCGAGCGCTTCCAGAAGGGAATGCTCGCCCACACCGGAGAAGACGGCCAGGAGCCGCGCATCACCCGCTCCTTCTTCGTGGCGCGTCCCGGCCTCGCCTTCATGGGGGCCGAGGCGGTGGACCCGGACGGCATCTCCGACCTCGTGGGTCTCTACCGCAGCAAGCAGCGAGAGATTCCGGGCGTCATCGGGGTGGCGTCCCAGGCCTCGTTGTTCGGTCGCGGCCTCGCCAGCTCCCGCTCCATCGAGGTGGACATCACCGGGTCGGACCTCGGGGTCCTGGCTGGCATCGGCGGCCGCATGATGGGCATGGTCCGCGAGGTGCTGCCCGGAGCCCAGGTGCGTCCCATCCCGTCTCTCAACGCAGGGGCGCCGGAGTTTCAGCTGGAGCCGCGGCGCGACGAGCTCGCCCGCAACGGCCTCACCGGAGCAGAGCTCGGAGCGGCGGTGGACGCGCTGGTGGACGGTCGCATCGTGGGCGAACTCGCCCGGGGCGGGCAGCCGAAGCTCGACGTCGTCGTGCGTCCCGCCGGGGGAGGGGTCGCCACGGCGGACGAGCTGCGGGGCGCGCCCATCGCGACGGGGCAGGGGAGCGTCGTCCCCCTCGGAACCCTGGCGGTGGTGCACGAGCGCGCAGGTCCGACCCAGATTCGGCGCATCGAGCGGCGCCGTGGCATCACGATTCGCGTCTCGCCGCCGGACGACGTGGCCCTGGAGGACGGCATCGCGCTGTTGCGGGAGAAGGTCATCTCGCCCTTGCGCGCGGACCTCCCCCAGGATGTGCAGCTCACCCTGGCCGGCACCGCGGACAAGCTGAGCCAGGCCCAGGGCCGCATGGGCAACGTGCTCTTGCTGGCGCTCGTCATCAGCTTCTTGCTCCTGGCGGCGCTCTTCGAAGACCTGCTGGCGCCCATGGTGGTGCTCGTGACCGTGCCCCTGGCCGCGGCGGGCGGGGTGGCTGGGCTTCGGCTCGTGGACGCGGTGCTGGCGCCCCAGCCCCTGGACATGCTGAGCGCGCTGGGGTTCGTCATCCTCATCGGGATCGTGGTGAACAACGCCATTCTCGTGGTGGACGGCGCGCTCGTACGCTTGAGAGAGGGCGCAAGTCTCGCGGGCGCCCTCGAGGGCGCCGTGGCTCGGCGCACCCGCCCCATCCTGATGTCGGCGCTGACGTCTCTGGCGGGGCTGCTGCCCCTGGTGTTGCTGCCGGGCAGCGGCTCGGAGCTCTACCGGGGAGTCGGCGCCATCGTGCTCGGCGGATTGGCGTTGAGTACCGCGCTGACGCTGTTCGTGGTGCCCGCAGTGTTTGCCGTGGTCTGGCGGATCGCGAGGCGCGCCTGATGGGCTGGACCCGCGCTCTCGGCCTCGCTCTGGCGGCCACCCTCACCCTTCCTGCGGGGGCGCAGGAAGTGGGGCCATCGGCGCCCGAGCCGCCCATCGAGACCCCCGGTCCCGACGTCATGGGCATCGACGAGGCCCGCGCCCGGGTCGAGCGGCACGCCCTCACGGTGGCTCTTGCCCGCTGGGACCGCGAGGCGGCCCAGGCGGACGTCGCTCGCTGGACGGGGGCAGCGTTGCCCTCGATCGCGGGGTTCGTCAGCCTGAGTGTGGGCGCTGGGCTGACTCCCTTCGGCTTTCCCCGCCCCGTCGCGAGTCAGGCGGGGGTTGGGGTGAGTGGCTCGGTCCGTCTCCTCGACGTCTCTACCTGGGCCGCTGCGGCGTCGGCCCGGCGCTCCCTTCGTGGGCAGGAGGCGACGGTCGGCTGGGCCCGCGTCCAGGCCCGCGAGCAGGCCACGCAGCTGTACGCGGTGGTCGTTGGCGAGCAAGCGGTCGCCAGGGCCTTGGAGGAGGCCCGCAGCTCCGCCGAGGAGGACGCCCGGGCCGTCGATGAGCTCGTGGCGGCGGGTCTGCGCCCTTCGGCCGATGCAGCCCGGACCCGTTCGGAGGTCCTCGACCTGCGCGCCCGATCCATCGAGGCGCGCGGGCGGGCGACGGCGGCGTGCGCGGCGCTCCAGGACCTCATGGCCGTCGAGGTGAACGGGCGATGCGTGCTTCAGCCGCTGCTCGAGATCGAGCCCGGTGAGGGTCCGCTGACCCATCCGGCGCTCGTGGCGGCGGCCGAGGCGGTGGCGGCGGCCCAGGCAGCCCAGGTGAGCGCCATCGGTGCCCAGTTGCCGGTGGTCGAGGCCTCGGGGCAAGTGGCGGCGTACGCCATCGAGAGCGGCGGTGGGCCCGGGTGGAGCGCCGGTCTCGACGTGAATGTGCCCCTGCGGATCCTCAATGAGGGGCGGGGAGAAGTGATGGCCGCGACCGCAGCGAGGGGACGCGCCGACACCGCTCTGGCGGGGCAGCGGCGTGCTCTCGACGCCGCCCGGGTCGGGGCCGAAGCTCGCTTCGAGGCCGCCAGGGTCTCGGTGGTGGCGCGGGAAGGGTCCGTGGAGGCCGCCGCCGCGGCCCTCAAGCTCGTCCAGGAGCGCTATCGCGCGGGCCTGTCCAACGTCTCCGCCCTCCTCGACGCGCGCCGCGCGGAGGTGGACGCTCGCGTGGGACTCGCTCGCTCGAGGGCAGCCCGCTGGGCAGCTCTGGCTTCGGTGGAGTCGGCCCGGGGAGTCCAGGGGCGCCTGGCGGAGTGAGTCTCCCTCGGGGGGTCAGGGACCGGTGCCCGTGGACCCATCGCTGCCGTCGGAGCTGTCGCTGCCGTCGCCGTCCTCGTCCGGCGGGTCGTCGGGCTCGGTTCCGTCGGGCTGGTCGTAGACCGTGTCGCACTTGGTCGCGGAGAAGGACCAGTCGCCCTGCCAGGTGCTGAGCGTGCCCGCGAGGGTCTCCTCGGATGAGACGGACACGTCCAGCTCGTCGTCGACTCCCTCGTCGCGACCGATCGTCGCGAGGATGTCGCGCCCCGGGTTGGGCGGCTCGGTGGAGGGGTCCTCGGGGTCGCCGGGGAAGTCGTCGTTGACCGGGCCGATGCCCACCTCACCCCAGAAGTGCTGGGCACTCTCGGAGTTGCTGGTGCCGCTCTGCTCGGCGCGGCTGAGGGACTCGTAGGTCTGGAGCCAGCCGTCGATCAGGTTCCCGTGCTGGACGTAGGCCTGGACCCAGTCCACCTCTGCGGGCAGGGACCACGCGTCGAGGGTGCCGTAGTACTGCAGGTCGTCGCAGGTGATGTCCTGGTCGACCAGGACCAGGTTCCCCTGCTGATACGAGCTCCAAGAACCGTAGTCCACGATGGTGAACAGGGCCGTCTCGAAGTCGTTCGTCGGGGTGTTGCCGCTGGGATCCTCCCCGTCACGGGTCGGCGCGCAGGCAGCCAGGGGCAGGGCGAGGGCGAGGGCGAGGACACGGCGCATCATGGGCTCCTTGGGCTGGGCCGTCCGAGCGGGGGACCCGCGCGCAGGATGGCACGACCTCACTCGCCTCAGCGGGTCGTCAGCGTCGCAGGGACTGCGTCAGCTCGTTGCGGCCGTCGTGTTCGCTCGTGGGCTCGCCGCGGCCGGGGCCGCCTCTACCCCGTGTTGCGCATCCCGGCAGCGACCCCGTTGATGCTGCGCAGGATGGCGTCGAGCACCGCGTCGTCGTCCGTCGCCTCCCCCGCGCGGCGACGGCGGAGCAGCTCCACCTGAAGGAACGAGAGCGCGTCGACGTAGGGGTTGCGCAGGTCGATGGAGCGACGCAGGACGGGCAGTCGCTCCAGGAGGCGACCGAAGCCGAGGATCTGGCGAAGGGCGGTCACCGTGCGCTCGAACTCTGCGAGCAGGGCGGCGCGAATCCGCTCGATCTCCGCGCCGCTCCCCAGGGTTTGCACGTAGTGGGTGGCGATGTCGAGGTCCGCCTTGGCGCAGACCATCTCCACGTTCTCCAGGAGCGTGACGAAGAAGGGCCAGCGGGAGGCCATGTCCTGCAGGGTGGCGAGGCCCTCGTCGCCGTGGGTGTCGATGTAGGTCGCCAGGGCGCTGCCGACGCCGAGCCAGCCCGTCAGGGCGTGGCGAGACTGGGTCCAGCCGAAGACCCAAGGGATGGCGCGCAGAGAGCCGATGCCTTTTGCCGAACCGGCGCGGTACGCGGGGCGGGAGCCGATGGGGAGCTCCGCCAGCTCTTCCAGCGGGGACACTGCCGAGAAGTAGCTGAACAGATGCTCGTCCTCGTAGACCGTCGCTCGGAAGGTGCGCCAGGCGGTGTGACCGAGTTCGTCCATCACGGCGGCGAAGCGGGTCTGGTCCTCGTCCGAGACGTCGTCCCGCCAGTCGGCGAAGTCGTGGCTGAGCACCGCCGAGACGCCGAGCTCGAGGGACCGCCGGGCGATGTCCGGGAAGCCGTACTTGAACTGGATGATCTCACCCTGCTCGGTGATCTTGATCCGCCCGTCGACGCTGCCGGGGGGCTGCGCGAGGATGGCCCGGTGCGAGGGCCCGCCGCCTCGACTGAGCGTGCCGCCCCGCCCGTGGAAGAGCATCAGGCGCACACCGGCCGCCTTCGCGGCGGCGGTGAGGTCCTCCTGGGCGCTGTAGAGGCGCCAGCTCGCGGTGAGCAAGCCCGCGTCCTTCGCGGAGTCCGAGTAGCCGATCATCACCTCCTGGCGGCCGCCTTGGGCGTCGACCTGCCGTCGATAGCGGGGGTCTCCCCACAGGCCCGTCATGACCGCGGGGGCGGCGAGGAGGTCGTCACGGGTCTCGAACAGTGGGGAGACGTCGAGGTCACTGCGCCAGCCGTCCCCGCGGAAGCCGAGCAAGCCGGCCTCCCGCGCGAGCACCATCACGGTGAGCAGGTCGGCGGCGCAGGTCGTCATGGAGATCACGCAGGTGCGAACGGCCTCGCGCCCGCACTCGCGGTGGATCTGGGCGATCACGTCGAACAACTCCACGACCTGGGCTGCGTCGGAGCTGAGCTGCACGTCCCGGGGGAGCAGAGGGCGCCGGGAGTCCAGCTCCGTCAGCAACAGCTCCTCGCGGGCGGCGGGGTCGAGAGTGTCCCAGGAGCCTTCACCCTCGGCGGGGAGCACCCCTCCCGCGGCGAGCAGCTCGCCCATGATGCGGGCGTGCCGTCGCGCGTCCTCGCGGACATCGAGGGTGGCCAGGTGAAAGCCGAAGACCCGGATGCGGTCGACGAGGGGCTGCACCACGGCGTCGGCCGTGGAGTGGGCACCGTGACTGCGCAGGGACGCCCCCAGCAGCTGCACGTCAGCCAGGAACTCGTTCGCGGAGAGGTAGGGCACATCCGCTTCGACGTTCCGGCCCCGCGTCGCATCCAGCGTCGCCCGCAGGCGCGCCTCCATGAAGCTGAGCTTGAGGCGGTAGGGCTCGAAGCGATTGCGGACCGCGTTGCGCTCCCGGACCCGCGGGACCCGTCGTCCGTCCTTCTCGATGGAGTCGAGCAGGCGCTCCATCACCGGCGCTCGATTCGTGCTGTGGCTCAGCCACTTCTTCATGGGCTTGATCTGATCGAGGTAGCGCTCCAGCACCCGCTCCTTCATGAGGCGCGCGGTCTGGAGCGTGACCTGGGGGGTGACGAAGGGGTTCCCGTCCCGGTCGCCGCCCATCCAGGAGCCCAGCCGGAGGGGCACCGCGCCTCGCACGAGTTGGGCGTTGCCCGGTAGCTCGCCCAACACCCGCCGCGCTTCGCTCATCAGCTCGGGGATGGCGTTCCAGAACACCCGGTCGAAGACGTCGAGCAGCTCCTTCACCTCCTCGATGACCGTCGGGCGGCGATGGCGCAGCTCGTCGCTCTGCCACAGCGCCTCGATGTGCATGCGCGCTTCGGCATCCAGAGCCTGACGCTGGGAGGCGGTGTCGGCGTCGTCTCGCTCCAGGAGGAGCTCGTGCAGCCGGGCGAGCTTGTCCTTGGTGGTGCGGCGCTGGCTCTCGGTGGGGTGCGCCGTGAACGTGGGGCGCAGCTCGAGATCGGAGAGGGCCGCGGCGAGGCGACCCGAGTCGATGCCGCTGGCTTCGAGTCCGGTGAGCGTCGCTTCCAGGGACCCCAGCTGGGCGGCGGCGCCCTGGCGCTGGTAGTGGCGACGGCGCCGGACCCGGTGGGTCTGCTCGGCCATGTTCACGAGCCGAAAGTAGAGCGAGAAAGCCCGCACGACCGCCTCGGCCCGGGGCAGCTCCCAGGAGCGGATCAGGGCAACGACGGGCTCCGTGTCGCCCTCCTCTCGACGGCGCGTCTGGCACAGGCGTCGTAGACGCTCCACATCCTCGAACACGTCGGTCCCGGCCAGGGTGTCGATGGCCGTCCCCAGGGCGGCGCCGAGGCGGCGGACGTCGTCCTGAAGGGGCTTGTCTTGCGGGCGAACGGGAGGGAGTGCGGGCATGGCGCGGAGGGTACCGCCGCGTTCCGGCTCCTGACCTGCGCGGGCGGGCTGACGCCGTTTACCCTGCGAACTCCGCGCCACGAGGGGTCGAGGAGGAGACGCGATGAGCAAGCTGTGGAATGAGTTTCAGGCCTTTGCGGTCAAGGGAAACATGATCGACATGGCTGTGGGGATCATGATCGGGGCTGCCTTCGGCACCGTGGTGAAGTCCATCGTCGATGACGTCGTCATGCCACCGCTGGGCATCCTCACCGGGGGGCTGGACCTGTCCGACCGGTTCATCGTTCTCAAGGACGGGGACCCCACCGCGCCGTACGAGACCCTCGTCGCTGCCACGGAGGCTGGAGCCGTGCTCCTGCGCTATGGCTCCTTCCTGAACGCGGTGATCAGCTTCTTCCTCATCGCGGTGGTCCTCTTCGTCCTGGTGCGTTGGACCAACAAGCTCCGCGACCCCGACACGCCCCCGGCCCCGGAGAGTCGGGCGTGCTCTTACTGCATGAGCGTCGTGCACAAGAACGCCACCAGTTGCCCCCACTGCACCTCGGAGCTTGTCCTCGAGGCGGCGTGAGTCCGCGGAGTGTCTGGGGGTTGCGTTGTGTTGCGCAGTGTTGCGACGTTGCGGGCAGTCCCCAGGGCACACCCCCGGAGGAGCCAGCTCCCACAAGGGTTCTCGCTCTGGCACGTCCTGTGCGATGGGATGGGGCATGAACCTTTCTCTTCGTCCCGATTGGCTCGCTGACTACTCCCGGGCGACCTTCTCGTCCGACCTGTCCGCGGGCATCACCGTCGCCGTCATGCTCATCCCCCAGGCCATGGCCTACGCCATGCTCGCCGGGCTGCCGCCGGTGGTTGGCCTCTACGCCTCCGTCGTGCCGCTCCTCGTGTACGCCTTCGTGGGGACGTCCCGCCAGCTCGCGGTGGGTCCCGTGGCCATGGTGTCGCTCCTCACTGCCACCGGCGTCGGCGCCATCGCAGCATCGGGCACCGAGGCCTACCTCGCGGCCGCGATTCTCCTGGCGTTGATGGTGGGCGCCGTGCAGATGGCCATGGGCTTCCTGCGCCTGGGCTACCTCGTGAACTTCCTGTCCCACCCGGTGTTGAGCGGTTTCACCTCCGCGGCGGCGCTCATCATCGGGTCGAGCCAGCTCAAGCATGTGATGGGGGTGTCGATTCCCCGCTCCCACCACGTGCACAGCACGCTGATCGAGGCCTGGCATCAGCTGCCCGCCGCCAACGTGGCCACGGTCGTGCTCGGGGTGGGCTCCATGGTCGCGCTGTTCGCGCTGAAGCGAGTGAAGAAGCTCCCGGGCCCGTTGCTCGTCGTGGCCGGTGCGATGCTGGCCGTCGTGGGCCTCGGTCTCGCCGAGCGCGGCGTCGCCCTGGTGGGCGCGGTGCCGTCGGGCCTGCCGACCCCCTCCATGCCGACCCTGGACATGGAGGTGCTCAGGGAGCTGATCCCCATCGGCCTCACCATCTCGCTCGTGGCGTTCATGGAGTCCATCTCCGTCGCCAAGGTCTTCGCGGACAAGCACGACTACCGCCTCGACCCGGACCGTGAACTCATCGGCCTCGGGGCCTCCAACCTCGCCTCGGCGCTGTTCGGGGGATACGCCGTCACCGGCGGGTTCTCGCGCTCCGCCGTCAACGATCAGGCGGGCGCGAAGACGCCGATGGCCGCGGTGATCACCGCGCTGGGCGTCGCGGCGGCGCTCTTGTTCCTGACCCCGCTCTTCGCCTATCTGCCCAAGGCGGTCTTGGCCGCCATCATCCTCGTGGCGGTGGTGGGCCTGGTGGACCTGCGCGAGGTGAAGCACCTCTGGAGCACCGACCGGGTGGACCTCGCCCTCCTGCTGACCACGTTCGTGGCCACCCTGTCCTTCGGAATCGAGCAGGGAATCCTCGTGGGCGTCGGGGCATCGATGGTGGTGTTCGTGGCGCGCCGGACCCGCCCGCACTTCGCAGTCCTCGGGCGCCTGCCCGGCACCCGTGTGTGGCGAAACGTGGAGAACTACGAGGACGCGGCGACCGTCCCGGGGGTGCTGGCGCTGCGGTTCGACGCCGCCTTCTACTTCGGCAACGTCACCTTCCTCGAGGACACCCTGCAGCGGCTCGAGGCCGAGTCGCAGGTGCCTCTGACGGCGGTTGTGCTCGACGCCGCCGCCATCAACGCCCTCGACAGCACGGCGGCTCATGCTCTGAGTGGGATCGCCGCGAAGTACCGCGCCCGTGGGATTCGGCTGCTCCTGGCGGGGGCGAAGGGCCCGGTGAGAGAGGTGCTGGCCCGCACGGGGCTCGATGAGGAGCTGGGAGCGGAGAACCTCACCCTGACCGTGTGCACCGCCATGGAGGGGCTCGGTTTCGTGTGTCCAGAGGTGCCGGTCGAGGGCGAGGTGGCAGCATGAGCTGCGCCTCGCCGGAAGCCATGGAGGCTCTCAGCGGATCCGTTCGCCTGCTCTGTGATGACGAGAAGGCGCGTTGCCTGCTTCCGGGCGGACTGGGCTCTCGGGTGGCTTTGGTGCTGTTCTGCGACCCCATCCAGGACGAGGCCTCTGTGCGGCGATTCGCGGGTGCGCTCCCGGGAGGCGCGCCCGCCTACGTGGTCAACGCGCTGGATGCTCCCAACGCCGCGCGCTGGTTCGGAGTGCGGGAGACGCCGGTACTGGCTGCCGTGTCGGATGGCTCGCTGCTGATGCTCGAGACCGAGTGCGGCCCAGAGTCGTGTGCTCGGGTCCTCGCGGGTGCGCTGGACACGCTGCGCGGAATGAGCGCCTTGGGGTAGGTGCGACGGTGTCCGCGGCTACTTCGCTGCCCGGCGCACCGTCTCGGTGATCGTGATGGGCGTCGTGATGCTCCCGCCCTGGTCGAGGACTACGTGTAGGTTGGGCGTGGACCTTCGGGAGGACCCACGACATGAAGACTCGACTCTGGCTGCTGGTGGCAGCCTCTCTCTGGGCGACACCAGCCCTCGCTGATCATCACGAGGAGCCGCAGGTCGCGGTGGTGGACGCCGAGACCCAACGGATTCTCGACGCCATCACGCTGCCCGTGCAGGCCCACGAGCTGCGCGAGGGTGGGATGGCGGACGCCGACATCAACGCCGTACTCGACGCCGCCCAGAAGGCGGGGATGTACGCCAGCGCGACCCTCACCAACCTCAAGAAGGCAGGCGGGATGGCCGAAGACGCCGGCATGGCCGCCAAGGAAGGGGCCGAAGCTGCTGGAGAGGCCGCGGCCAAGGCCGTGGACCGGACCACGGGGGACACCGCGTCGTCCCCCGGCCGCGCGCGGATGGAGGCCAACAACAAGACGAACGCCGGCACTCCGGCCACCTCGCCCGGCAAGGCGCGACTCGACGCGAACAGGAAGGAGTCCGGCGACACGTCCACGTCTCCGGGCAAGGCCCGCCTCGACGCCAACCGCGACGGCTCCAACGACTCGGGAGGCAAGTAGCCATGACCCGTCTTTTCACGATCTTCCTCGCTGTTTCGATGCTGGCCCTGGCTGGCTGCGGCTCCGACGCCGAGCCGCCCGCGACCCCCGTCGAGGCACCCCCCGCCGCCGATGAAGCCCCCGCCGCGGCCGAACCGCCGGCGGCCGAAGAAGCCCCGGCCGCTGAGGCAGTCGACCCCATGGTCACGCTGGCCCTCGCCATTCGCGCCAATCCTGCGGACGCGGGCAAGCTGCTCGCCGATGCGGGCATGAGCGTGGACCAGTTCGAGGCCGCCATGTACGACCTCGCCCGTGATCCCGCGAAGTCCGCGGCGTTTGCGAGCGCGCTGAAGTAGCCGGGCCGGAGGCCGCGCGACTACTGAAGCTTGTGCTCCCGTAGCTTGCGCCACAGCGTCGAGCGGCTCATGCCCAGCAGCTGCGCGGCCTCCGACTTGCGGCCCCTGGCCTCGCGCAGCGCGTCGATGATGCGCTGTCGCTCCAACTCGACGACCGTCATCTCTCGGTCCAGCGCGGGCGGCGGCCCTTCGCCGCGGAGCTCCGGGGTGAGGTCGTCCAGGCCGAGCTCGGGACCTTCGCCCACCGCGAAGGCGTACTCGAGCACGTTGCTCAGCTCCCGCACGTTGCCGGGCCAGCGGTGCCGAAGCAGCGCCCTCGTTGCCTCGTCGCTCACCTGCTCGACGTGGCGGAAGCCCTGGTCGTTGAACTCGGCGATGAAGTGGCGGGTCAGCGCCTCGATGTCGCCGTCGCGCTCCCGCAACGGGGGCAAGAAGAGCGGCACGACGCGAATGCGGTACATGAGGTCTTCACGGAACCGCCCCGCCTCCACCTCGGCCCGCAAGGAGCGGTGGGTCGCCGACACGAGCCGCACGTCCACCTGCACTGGCTCGGTGCCGCCCAGGGGCACGAACTTCTGCTCCTGGAGGACCCGGAGCAATCGGGCCTGCAGGTCCAGGGGGATCTCGGCGATCTCATCGAGGAAGAGCGTGCCCCCGTCCGCAAGGCGGAAGAGACCGCGCCGGTCCTTCACCGCGCCGGTGAAGGCGCCCTTGACGTGGCCAAAGAGCTCCGACGCCAGCAGCTCGGGGGTCAGGGTGGCGCAGTTGATGGCGCGGAAGGGCTTGTCGGCCCGAGGGCTGAGGTCATGGACTGCCTTCGCCACCATCTCCTTGCCGGTGCCCGTCTCGCCGCGCACGAGCACACTCGCGTCGGTGCGCGCCACCCGGCGCACGAGCTCGAAGAGCCGCGTCATCTGTGGAGCGACGGAGATCATCCCGCCAAAGTCGTTTGTTTCAGCCTGTCGCATCGCGTCTCTCCCTATTGCGTCGGAAAGCCTAACGGTTCTCACGTGCGCGCGCGCCGCTCATCCGGAGTCGGCACTTCAGGCCCACGTTCCCTGCATCAATCGGCTGCACCGTCGGGTCTGGCACGGGTCGTGCTCTATGTATCTGGCATGAACGCGATCGACACAGTGCTTGTCCCCATCGACTTCTCGGACTGCGCCGCCAGCGTGGTGCAACGAGCATCCCAGCTCGCCGCCCAGGTGCACGCCCGGGTGGTGCTGATGCACGCGGTGGATACACCGGTGGGGCTCTCCCCCGACGCCATCATCGAGGACGACGAGGGTGCCCCCGTCCGGGCCGGCGACCACATGCGGGGCGCGGCCGAGAGCCGCATGCCCGACTATCTCGCTCTCGCCAGGAGCGAGGGGGTCGAGGCGACCTCCACCGTCGCCCCCGGCAAACCCGCCGAGGCCATCCTCGCCACCGCCGATGCACTGAGCGCGGACCTCATCGTCATGGGAACCCATGGACGGCAAGGGCTCAAGCGCATGCTCATCGGCAGCGTGGCCGAAGCGGTGGTCCGGCGCGCAGATGCCCCCGTCATGACCCTCCGGTCGCAGCGCGTCGACTCTTGCGAAGCCTCTTCCTGTGGCACCTGCACCTCTCACGTATACCGGGAGCTGGACAAGGCTCGCGGTGAGGTCGACGGCTAGCCAGCTGTCGCCTCCATCTCTGCGGGCCCTCTCCGCCCCTCCGAAAGGAACGAACATGATCTTCCGACAGCTCTTCGACCGCGACTCCTGCACCTACACCTACCTGCTTGCCGACGAGGCGACGAAGGAAGCCGTGCTCATCGACCCCGTGCGCGAGCTCGTCGACCGGGACATGCAGGTGCTCGACCAGCTCGGCCTCAAGCTCGTCTACACGCTGGAGACCCACGTGCACGCGGACCACGTCACCGCGTCCGGCACGCTGCGCCAGAAGGTGGGCAGCAAGAGCGTGCTCAGCCACCACGCCGGCGCCGACTGCGCCGACATCACCGTGGGCTCGGGCGACGCCCTCCGCGTGGGTGACGTGCACATCGAGGTGCGGGAGACCCCGGGCCACACCAACACGTGCGTGTCCTACTACGTGCCCGAGGAGGGAGTGATCTTCACGGGCGACACCCTGATGATTCGCGGCTGCGGACGCACCGACTTCCAGCAGGGCAGCTCCGAGAACCTGTACGCCAGCGTGCACGAGCAGATCTTCACCCTGCCCGAGACGACCCGCATCTACCCCGGTCATGACTACAAGGGCCGCACCATGAGCACGGTGGCCGAAGAGAAGGCCCACAACCCGCGGCTCGGGGGCGGCAACACCGTCGCCCAGTTCGTGGAGATCATGGCCAACCTCAAGCTGAGTCTGCCCAAGAAGCTCTCCGTGGCCGTGCCGGCAAACCAGAACTGCGGCCTGCCGCCCAAGGGCAAGGTGTCTGGTTGGGCGCCCATCATTCGCAACACCGATGGGGTGCCCGAGGTCAGCGTCTCCTGGGTGGCCGCCAACCTGTCTGAAGGCTTCAAGGTCCTCGACGTACGCGAGCCCCACGAGTGGACGGGGGAGCTCGGTCACATCGCCACCGCGCACCTGGCGCCTCTGTCCACAATCGCCGACGCCGTCGCCGGATGGGACCCCTCCGAGGCGGTGGTCACGGTGTGCAAGTCCGGCGGCCGCTCCGGCTCCGCGGCCCAGGCCCTCGAGGCCCTCGGGTTCATGCGGGTGGCCTCCATGGCCGGCGGCATGACGAGCTGGAACGACAGCTCGCTCCCCATCGCCACGGAGGTGAAGCAGGCGGCACCCGCGGCGGACCTGACTCCCGCCGAGTGTTCGGGCTGAATCGATGGAGAACTTCACTCCCATCGCCTCCACCATCGGGGGAGCGCTCATCGGCCTCTCCGCAGCGATGATGATGCTCTTCCACGGACGCATCGCCGGGATCAGCGGCATCGTCTCTGGCCTGCTCGGGCCCCGTCCCGGCGAGGTCGCCTGGCGCCTGGCGTTCTTCGTAGGCCTACTGGCCGGGGGACTCGTCCTGGGCTTCGCCCTCCCGGACTTCTTCAGCGTCGAGGTGACCCGCAGCCCCCTCGCCATCGTCGCCGCCGGCGTCATCGTGGGCTTTGGCACCCGACTCGGCTCCGGCTGCACGAGCGGTCACGGCGTGTGCGGCATCTCACGCTTTTCGCGGCGCTCCATTCTCGCCACCCTCACCTTCATGGGCACCGGGGCCATCACGGCCGCAGTGGTGACCCAGCTCTTCGGCGGAGTCATTTGATGGCGCACTTCGTTTCGTTCGTTGCCGGCCTGATCTTCGCTCTGGGCCTCGTCCTCGGTGGGATGACCCAGCCTGGCAAGGTCATCGGTTTCCTCGACGTGAGCGGCCCCTGGGATCCGAGCCTCGCCTTCGTCATGGGCGCTGCGCTCCTGGTCTATGGGGTGGCCTTCCGTCTCACGACCGGGCGCAGCAAGCCGGTGTTCGCCCAGCGCTTCCAGATTCCATCCCGCCGCGACCTGCCTCCGCGCCTCTTCGTGGGTGCCGGCTTGTTCGGGGTCGGGTGGGCGCTGGCGGGCTTCTGCCCGGGGCCGGCCATCGTCGGTGCGGGTTCCGGGATGACCGAGGCCCTGCTGTTCCTGCCGGGGATGGTGGGGGGAATGACGCTCTTCAGGGCCTGGGACGGCTACATGACAGAGCAACGAGCAGCCCGGGAGCGGGCCGAGCGCGCCGTGGTGCCGACCGCCGCGAACCAGGAAACGAACGGAGCCGCAGCGTGAAGCAGAACCACGACCCGGACCTCGACCCGGGCCTCGCCTCGCCGGGCGCCGACCCCGACAAGAACTTCGGCTTCGTCATCGACAACCGGATGTGTATCGGATGCCACGCCTGCAGCACCGCCTGCAAGTCGGAGAACGAGGTGCCGCTGGGCGTGTACCGCACCTGGGTGAAGACCACCGAGGTGGGCCAGTTCCCGGACGTCACCCGCCACTTCCAGGTCACGCGCTGCAACCACTGCGCGAACCCGCCGTGCGTGCGCATCTGCCCTACTGAGGCGATGTACCAGCGCGCAGACGGCATCGTCGAGTTCGAGTCCGACGCCTGCATCGGCTGCAAGGCGTGCCTGCAGGCCTGCCCCTACGACGCGATCCACATCGATCCCGAGACCAAGACCGCCAGCAAGTGCCACTACTGCGCGCACCGCACCGACATCGGCTTGGAGCCGGCGTGCGTGGTGGTGTGCCCCGAGCATGCGATCATCGCCGGGGACATGAACGACCCCACCAGCGAGATCAGCCGGGTCCTCGCCACCACGAAGACCACGGTGCGCAAGCCCGAGCAGGGCACCTCGCCGAAGCTGTTCTACATCGAGGGCACCGAGGTGAACCTGCACCCCACCATCACCGAGCGCGCCCCCACGACGTTCACCCACGCCGACGTGCTCGCCATGTATGGCGAGGACACGCGTCCGCCGGTGCCCGTCGAGGCAAAGGCGGACCGCACGGGTCGCCAAGGCCAGGCTCTGCGCGCTCCTCAGCCCCAGGGCATGCCCGACGCCGGCCCCCTGCTGCTCGGCGGCAAGCGCGTCGAGGGCATGGTCCAGGTGAACTACAACGCCCAGCACGAGGTGCCCTGGCACTGGATGGTGCCCGCGTACCTCGTCACCAAGGGCATCGGCGCCGGCGTCATCATCGTGCTCGCCCTCACCTGGCTCCTCGGGGCGACCATCACCGGTCCCGTCGCCATCGCGGCGGGCCTCGTGTCCCTCGTGATGATGGGCGCCACCACCGCGCTGCTGGTCCTCGACCTCGAGCACCCCGAGCGCTTCCTCTACATCCTGATGCGGCCCCAGTGGCGCTCGTGGCTTACCCGCGGTGCCGTCTTCCTCATCGGCTTCACCAACCTCGTCCTGCTCTGGTGGGCCATCGAGGTGGCTGGGCACATGGGCTGGATCGGCGCAGACCTCGTGGAGACAGCGCGCTTGCCGCTCTTCGCCATCAACACGCTGCTCGGCGTGGGCACGGCGGTCTACACGGCGTTCCTCTTCGGCCAGGCCGAGGGGCGCGACCTCTGGCAGAGCCCGCTGCTGCCTCCGCATCTGCTCATCCAGGCTCTGATGATCGGCTCCGCGACGCTGCTCCTCATCGGGGCCTTCGTGGACATGCCCGAGCGCATGCTCACGGTGACCGTGTGGACCTTCGGGGCCTCGCTGCTCGCGGACCTGTTCGTGACGCTGCTCGGCGAGTTCGGCATGGCCCACGCCAGCGAAGTCGCCGCCCGCGCGGCCCACGAGATCAGTCACGGTCGGTACAAGACGATGTTCTGGATCGGCGCCATCGTCGTCGGTCACGTCCTCCCGCTGTGCCTCATCGCCCTCGGCGGTCCCGCGCCCCTCGCCATCGCGGCAGTGGCCACGGGCATCGGCCTCTACTGCTTCGAGCACGCCTTCGTCATGGCTCCCCAGGAGATCCCGAACTCATGAGCAAGCAACGCGAAGAGATCGCCCAGCCCGAGTACTCCGAAGCGAGCTCCGATCCCATTCCTCTCACCGTCAAGCACCCTGACGGGCGCATGTCCCAGTACCCGCCCACCGACAGGTGGGACGACTGGACCGAGTGGGACAGCAAGGCGTGGCCCAAGAAGGTGGCGCGCAACTACTCGCTCGTGCCCACGGTGTGCTTCAACTGCGAGAGCGGCTGCGGCCTGCTCGCCTACGTCGACAAGAAGACGTACGAGATCCGCAAGTTCGAGGGCAACCCGGCGCATCCGGGCTCCCGCGGACGCAACTGCGCCAAGGGTCCGGCCACCCACAACCAGATCTACGACCCCGAGCGCATCCTCTACCCCCTGAAGCGGGTCGGGAAGCGCGGCGAGGGCAAGTGGAAGCGGGTGTCGTGGGACGAGGCGATGGAGGACATCGCGGGCAGGATGCGGGAGAGCCGCGCCCGTCGTCGCGACGGAATCATGTACCACGTGGGGCGTCCGGGAGAGGACCACTACACCAACCGCGTCATCACGGCGTGGGGCGTGGATGGCCACAACTCCCACACCAACATCTGCTCCGCCGGAGCCCGGGCCGGGTACGCCATGTGGAGCGCTGGCGACCGTCCGTCGCCGGACTACGCCAACGCCCGCGCCATCGTGCTCATCTCGGCGCACCTGGAGTCGGGGCACTACTTCAACCCGCACGCCCAGCGCATCATGGAAGCGAAGGCCGCTGGGGCGAAGATCATCACCCTGGACCCGCGCCTCTCCAACACCGCCGCCAAGAGCGACGTGTGGCTGCCCACCTGGCCCGGCAGCGAGACCTTCGTGCTCCTGGCGGTGGCCAACTACCTCATCCAGAACGACCTGTACGACGCCTCGTTCATGGAGAACTGGGTCAACTGGAAGGACTCCATGACCGCGGCGCCGGGTTTCGCCAACGACGACCCGGACGTGCAGGCCGCCATCGCGGCGGACGACGGCACCTTCGCCGGCTTCGACCGGCTGCTGAAGGCGCTCTACAAGGAGTTCACCTTCGAGCGCGCGGCGAAGGAGGCCCAGGTCCCCATCGAGCGCGTCATCGAGATGGCCGAGATCATCGGCAACGCCGGCAACCGCGTGGCCGCCCACACCTGGCGCGCCGCCACCATGGGCAACAAGGGCGGCTGGCAGGTGGCCCGCTGCCTGTTCTTCATCAACGTGCTGACGGGCTCCGTGGGCGCGAAGGGCGGCACCAGCATCAACAGCTGGAACAAGTTCGTGCCGAAGCCCTACCAGCAGCCGCCGCCGTTCACCGCGTGGAACGAGCTGCACATGCCGGTGGAGTGGCCGTTCGCGATGTACGAGATGTCGTTCTGCCTGCCGCACATGCTGGCGGAGGGTCGGGGCGAGGTGGATGTGTACTTCACCCGCGTCTACAACCCCATGTGGATCAACCCCGACGGCTTCATGTGGCTCGAGGCCCTGACCGACGAGAAGAAGATGAAGTTCCACGTGGCCCTGACGCCGACGTGGAACGAGTCCGCATGGTTCGCCGACTACGTGCTGCCCATGGGCCATGCCGGCGAGCGTCACGACCTCATGAGCCAGGAGACCCACGCGGGGCAGTGGCTCGGGTTCCGGCAGCCCGTGCGCCGGGTGGCGATGGAGCGGGCGGGAAAGACCGTGGAGCGCACCTACGAAGCCAACCCTGGCGAAGTGTGGGAGGAGGCCGAGTTCTGGATCGACCTCTCCATGAAGTTCGACCCCGACGGGTCCCTGGGCATCAAGCAGTACTTCGACTCGCCCTACCGCGAGGGCGAGACCATCACGGTGGAAGAGCACTTTCGCTGGATCTTCGAGAACTCCGTGCCCGGCTTGCCTGAGGCGGCCACCAAGGAAGGCCTGAGCCCGCTGGCGTTCATGCGCAAGTACGGCGCCTTCGAGGTGAGCAAGGACCGCTACAAGCCCTACGAAGAGCTGGGCTTCAAGACGCCGAGCGGCAAGCTCGAGTTCTTCAGCCCGACCCTGTCGGACTGGGGGTGGCCCGAGCGTGAGTACGTGGTGCCCTGGACGCTGGAGAGCCACGTCTCCCCGCGGCACATCGACCGCAGCAAGGGCGAGATGCTCCTGCTGCCCACGTTCCGGCTGCCGATGCTCATCCACACCCGCTCCGCCAACGCGAAGTGGCTGTACGAGCTCGCTCACAAGAACCCCGTGTGGATGCACCCCGAAGACGCGCGGCGCCTCGGCGTCGTCACCGGGGATCTGCTGAAGATCGAGACGGAGATTGGCTCCATGGTGGACTCCGCCTGGGTCACCGAGGGCATCAAGCCCGGGATCATCGCCATCTCGCATCACCTGGGACGCTGGCGTCTCAAGGAGAGCGAGGGCATCGGCGCCGGGACCTCGAGCCTCGTGGAGCTCGGAGAGCAGGGCAGCGAGCGCAGCCTGCACATCGTGCGCGCCGCCGGGGCTTACGAGTCGAACGACCCCGACACGTCGCGCATCTGGTGGAAGGATGTGGGGGTGCACCAGAACCTCACCCACGCCGTGCATCCCGATCCCATCTCGGGGGCGCACTGCTGGCACCAGAAGGCGCTGTCGGTGACGAAGGCTGGACCCAATGACAAGCACGGGGACGTGAAGGTCGACACCAAGAAGTCCATGGCGGTCTACAAGGAGTGGCTGGCGCTCACGCGCCCCGCGACGACGCACAGCCCGGACGGCACCCGTCGCCCGTACTGGCTCAAGCGGCCCCTCAAGCCGACCAAAGAGGCGTACAAGCTTCCATGACCCCTGTAGCGATCGCCGACCTGCTCGAAGGGCGGGCGGACGATGACGAAGTGGCAGCCGAGGCCTACGAGCTCTTCGGACGTTCCGTCTTTCCCTACGAAGGCGTCTTCCTCGATCCCGAGGTGACGTCGCGGGGAGAGTTGGCGGTGGCGTTGCGCGCGGGCGCCTTGCCCCGGAGTCTATGGACCTGGGTGCCATCGTTCTGTTGCGCGGTGCGGGACCTCGGCTCGCCCCTGGGGGACTCGGTGGCGGACGCGCTCGAGGAGCTGTTGGGGTCGGTCCGACTGGAGAGGGAGGGAGCGGGCGCCTCGAAGTTGAACGTCCTCGTGTCCGACGACTTCGCCGCCCTCGAGAGCGAAGGCCTGCCCGATCTGGACGCCGCCCACACGGATCTCCGGGTCCTCATCGACTACCTCGCCACCCCGGTGAGGTGCGGCCTGTTGCTCTCGGCTGGCGTGCTGGAGCGCATTGGACGCGAGGCCGGCATCCCCCGGGGGTTCGGTCCCCGGGCGCGGGTCCTCCGTCAGCTGCTGCTGAGCGCATCCCGCTATGACACCCTCCCTCTGGTGCTCACCTCCATCACCCAGGTCGTCGACGGTCATCTCGCGCTGCTCCAGGCCGGCATCTATGCCGACGAGCCCGGCGCGAGCAGCGTCGCGCCCTGGGTGGAGCGCCTGGAGGACTGCCACGCAGTGCTCGATGGAATGATCGCGCGCCTGGCAGAAGCCCCTGGTGGCTGAAGACCCCGAGTCGCCCAAGGGCACCCTCTTCGCGGACGTGGTGGCGGGGATGAGCGTCGCTCTCGTGAGCGTGCCCCAGGCCCTGGCCTACGCCGACCTCGCCGGCATGCCCCCAGTCCATGGGCTCTACGTGGCGGCCATGGCGCCGATCCTCGCGGCGCCCTTCGTCTCGTCTCGCTACCTCCAGACGGGTCCCACCGCGCTGACCTGCCTGCTCACCGTGGGCGCCCTCGCCACCATCGCCACCCCCTACTCCGACGACTACGTGGGCCTCGCCGCGCTGCTCGCCCTCCTCGTGGGGCTCGCGCGCTTGCTCGTGGGGCTCCTGAGGATGGGGGCGGTGGCGTGGATCATGTCCCAGCCGGTGCTGCGGGGCTTCACCTTGGCGGCGGCGCTGCTCATCGCGGGGTCGCAGCTGCCAGCCGCCCTGGGCGCTCCAGCGACGGGGCAGGGCGTCCTCGCCCGGGCGGGCTCTGTACTGATGGCGCCGGGGTCCTGGACCTTGGGCGCGGTGCTTCTGACGGTGCTCACCGTCGCGCTGATGCGAGGCGGCAAGTACATCCACGCCTTGTTCCCGGGGGTCCTGGTGGCCGCCGTGGTGGGGTTGGGGGCGTCCATGGGTGGCCTGCCGGTGGGCGACGCCATCGGCGAGATTCCTCGCGGCCTGCCTCCTTTGAACTTCTCCCTGCCCTGGGCCTCGCTGCCCTCCCTCATCGTGCCCGGTCTCGTCATCGCCCTGGTGGGCTTCGCCGAGCCCGCCGCCGTGGCGCGCACCTTCGCCGCCGGTAACCGGGAGCGCTGGAACCCAGACCGCGAGTTCCTCAGCCAGGGCGTAGCGAACCTGGTGGCGGGCGCGTTCTCGGGCTTCCCGGTGGGTGGCTCGTTCTCCCGCAGCGCCCTGGCGAAGGTGGCGGGGGCGAAGACCTGGAAGGCCGGCGCCATCACCGGCCTCTTCGTGCTGGCGGTGCTTCCCTTCGCGGGCGGACTCGCGCAGCTGCCCCGGGCCATCCTCGGGGCCACGGTGCTCGGGGCAGTCATCAAGCTGCTCGACCCGCGCCCCATGTTCGCCATGTGGTCCCAGAGCAAGCTCCAGAGCTCCCTCGCCTGGGCCACGTTCGCGGCCACCCTGCTTACTGCTCCCCACGTGGAGTACGGCGTGCTCATCGGCATCGCCGTGTCCCTCACGGTGCACCTGTGGCGGGAGATGAGCATGACGGTGCCCATCGCCAGCGACGGGGAGACCCTCACGATGCGCCCCACCGGCGTCCTGTGGTTCGGGACCGCATCGCACCTCGAGCAGGTGTCCATCGATGCCCTCGCAGAGCACCCGGAGACCAAGGTGCTCGTGGTGGACCTCGCTGGGCTGGGCCGCATCGACTTCAGCGGCGCGGAGGTCCTGTCGGCCCTCGTCGTCGAGGCGCGCAGTGGCGGAGTCGAGGTCGCGGTGCGCAACGTCCCCCCTCAGGCGAAGCGAATCATGGGTCGCTTCGGTCTGGGAGCCTCGGACGAGCCAGAACGATGAACGCACCTCCTCGGCTGGGGCTGCGGGCAAACGCGCTCCAGTTCACATTGCTGGTGGTCGTCAATGGGTTCGTGGGCGCCATGGTGGGGCTCGAGCGCTCCGTGCTGCCCCTCCTCGCCGAGGGCGAGTTCGGCGTCTCCACGCGCACGGCGCTGCTCGCGTTCATCGCGGTGTTCGGCGGCAGCAAGGCCCTGGCGAACTACGTCGCCGGGAGACTCGGCGACCGATACGGGCGCAAGCCGGTCCTCATCGCTGGCTGGCTGCTCGCGCTCCCAGTGCCCTTCCTGCTGGTGTGGGCCCCGTCCTGGGAGGTCATCGTGGCCACCAACGCGCTCCTGGGCGTGAGCCAGGGGCTGACCTGGTCGACGACGGTGATCATGAAGATCGACCTCGCCGGACCCGACCAACGCGGTCTCGCCATGGGCATCAACGAGTTCGCAGGGTACGTGGCCCTCGCCGTGACGGCCCTGGGGACAGCCCACCTCGCCGACACTGGAGCGGGCTCGCCCTTCTCCATTGGGATCGGCATCGCGGTGGCGGGGTTGCTGCTCTCACTCGTGGCGGTGCGGGAGACCGCGGGGCACGTGGCCGTCGAGGTCGCGCAGCAAGGGCTTGGCGATGCAAGGGATGGTGGGGATGACGACGCGGATCTGAGCGCGCGCGAGGTCTTCCGCCGCACGAGCCTCTCGGACCCGTCCCTGTCGGCGGTGAGCCAGGCGGGCTTGGTGAACAACCTCAACGACGGAGTCGCCTGGGGGCTCTTTCCCCTCGTGTTTGCCGCTGCGGGGCTCGGGATGGGCGAGATCGGGCTGTTGGCCGCGTTGATTCCCGGAGTCTGGGGGGTGGGCCAGCTCATCACCGGTCCTCTCTCGGACCGCATCGGCCGGAAGCCCCTCATCGTGTTGGGCATGGTCGTGCAGTCGGTGGGCGTGGCCCTCGTTCCCTTGAGCGCGGGCATGCCGGGGTTCGTGGGGGCGGCTGTCTTGTTGGGCGCGGGCACCGCGTGCGTCTATCCGACGCTGCTCGCCGCCATCGGGGACGTGGCGCACCCCAGCTGGCGCGCGGGCGCAGTGGGGACCTACCGACTCTGGAGAGATGGCGGCTACGTCGTCGGGGCCCTGGGGGCGGGGGTGTTGGCCGACGTGTTCTCGCTGGACGTGGCCCTGTGGACCATCGCGGGCCTCACCTTCGCATCAGGCATGGTGGTGGCTGGACGCATGCAGTCGAGGTAGCCGCCCGTGAATCTCACCGATCTGGACACGTTCGAGCGCGTCGCCACCCACGGCACCCTCGCCGCCGCCGCGCGGGAGCTCGGCGTCCCGAAGTCCACGGTCAGCCGACGACTCACCCGGTTGGAGGAGGCGCTTGGCCTCGACCTGCTCCACCGGGGCGGCCGTCGCATCACGCTGACCCAGGCGGGGGCTGAGCTTCATGGCCGGAGCGCGGCGCCGCTGCTGGTGCTTCGGGACCTGGACTCGGGCCTCGCCGCCGACAGCCCGCGGGGCACGCTGCGGATCACCGCCCCCCACGATCTGGGCACGACCGCGTGGTTCGCCGGCATGCTCACCCGCTTCCGGGACGCGTATCCCGAGGTGAGCCTGGACGTGGACCTCACCGCCCGGGTCGTCGACGTGGTGGGCGAGGGTTTCGACGTCGCCTTTCGGCCCTCATCGGCCCAGGCGGACACCGACGAGCTCACGGTGCGCATGCTCGGTCGGTTCCGGGCCGGCCTGTGCGCCTCTCCGGCCTACCTCGAGAGGCATGCCGCACCTACGACGGTCGAGGAGCTCGCCGAGCATCCGCTGGTGGGGCTGCGGGGCATGGTGGGCCGCCCGCTCCCCATCGAGAGTGCGGACGGCACCCGGCACGAGTTCGTCCCCACCTTCGTCGCAGTGGGGTCGGACATGAGCTTCGTGGTCGCGATGGTCACGGCCGGGATGGGGATCGGGCTCCTTCCCCGGAGCTACGCGACCCGGGAGCTGCGGAGGGAGTCGCTCGTCTCCGTGCTGCCAGAGCTACAGACGCCCCTGGGCCGGCTGGCGATGGTCTGGCCGCGAAGTCGCTTCCTGCTCCCCCGGGTGCGGGTGTTCGTGGACTTCGTCGTCACGGACTTCGAAGCCTTCGGACCCCAACGCGACCTGTCCGATGGGAGCTGACGACTCAACGCGTCGATCCGCGTCTATCCCGCGAGGTGGCTGTAGGCCACGAAGGCCGAGAGCAGACCGAGGACCGCTCCGGGGGCGGACTCACCGAACTCCCCGCGCTTGAGGTGCACCGCGGTGGCGCCCACCATGGTGAGGGTGAGGCACGCCGCCGCGACGCCGGTCAGGATCGGCAGGATGCCCAGCGCGACGGGCAGGATGAGCCCCAGGGCTCCGAGGCCCTCGAGGGCGCCGATGGTCTTGATCTGGCCCTCGCTGAAGTCCTCGACCCAGCCCATCTTCTCGGCGAGCTCGGCGCGGGACTTCATCAGCTTCATGGTGCCGGCACCGGTGAACGCGAAGGCGAGCAGGCCCTGAAGGACCCAGAGGGTGGTGGTCATGATGATTCTCCTGGTGGGCCGCGATGGGCCGGGGTGTCGAGAAGGCGGCGATGGACCGCCAGGGAGTGGCTGTCAGCGAGCGATGCGCGGCCAGCGGCCATACGCCGCGTCCTGCATCCAGCGGCGCAGCTTCTGGGGGGACGACGCGACGAAGCTGCCGCCGATGTAGCGCCGTGTGGGGAATCGGGCGCCTCCGATGAGCAGCAGATGTGCCCCTCGTGTGCTGCGCACCGTGGTCTCGGTTCGAGTGAGGACGTTGAGCTGATGGCTCGTCAGCGCCTGCGCATCGACCTCGGCGTCGCCCTCGAGCAGCATGAGCGCCTGCTCGTCGTAGGCCGCGGGGACGGCGAGGGTGGCGCCCGCTTCGAGGCGGATCTCCGCAAAGAGCGCAGGCACGTGGCAGGTCGTGGGCGCGGTGACGCCATCGAAGGAGCCCATGGCCATGCGCACGGTGGCGCCGGGGCGTGACAGCACCGGAAGGGTCGCCTTTGCGTGGTGTTCGAAGGCGGGATCCATCTCCTCGAGGTGGTCGGGCAAGGCCAGCCACATCTGGGCAAAGAAGAGGCTGCGTGGGCCGGAGGGAGCCCCGGGGACGGGCAGCTCCTCGTGGGTGATGCCGCTGCCCGAGGTCATGAGAGCGACGTCACCCGAGCGCACGACTGCCTCGTTGCCCGCGCTGTCGCGGTGTTGGACTGAGCCCTCGATGAGGTAGGTGAACGTGGAGAGACCCGCGTGCGGGTGCTCTGGGACTCCACCACCGGGCCCGCCGGAGATCGTGATGGGGCCGCCCTGATCCATGAAGATGAACGGGCCCACCATCAACCGGTTGCGGGCGGGGAGGATGCGCCGGATCGGCAGACCCGCGACGGAGGACTGCTCAGGCTCGATGGTCTGGCTGATCGGCATGGGTCTCTCCCTTCAGAGGCGCTGTGTCGCCCTGTGAAGAAACCTAGTGCGGGTCCTTCGTTGCGGTAAGGCGGCGAATGCGGAACCACGCGTTGCGCCTACGCAACACACGTTCCGTGACGGGTGACACAGGGGGGGGCGGGGAGTTTCTGGGCCCTCGCAAGGCCGCTGAGGGCGCGCCGTAAGTCGAAGTAAGAACTGCGACACCCCGTGACAGCACGTGACGGGTGTCACTGAGGCTTCTGGGTCAGAGTCTCCTCGTTCCCACCGGGGCGGCACGACACCCCACTTTGTTTCTTTGGTTGTGCCGTCCCTCCAACCCGCCCCGACACGGGGCACCGGAGAGACCGATGTTGCACCAGCGTTCCCTAGCCCTCGCCCTTGCACTTCTTCCCTTGACCGCCTGCACCGCACCTACCGACGCCACCCCCGGCGTCGCTGATGTCATCGAAGCAGCCTTCACCTCCAACCTGAGCGCCTCCGAGGAGGTTGCGGTCCTCGAGCTCGCCAACACCGCATCCCAGCTGGTGCTCGACGACGACGTCGACCTCGACTCCCGGGCTGCCGCCGGCATCGTCGCCAACCGCCCGCTCGCGGACCTCGCGTCTCTCGACGCCGTCCCCTACGTCGGTGACAACGCGCTCAACAAGATGCTCGACTACATCGACGCCCAGGCCAACGCTGCCGTCGTGCACGGCATCGCCGAGGGAAGCGACGAGGCCGCGGCCATCATCCTCCTCGTGAACCTCAGCGACCACGAGCTCCTCGACGACACGGTGGGCCTCAACTCCCGCGCCGCCGACAACATCCTCGACGCGCGCTTCGCCGGTCCCATCGACAGCCTCACCGCCCTGGACGCCGTCTCCTACATGGGGCCTGCCGCCTTCGCCACCCTGCTCGACTACGTCGTCAATCAGGGTCTGGTCATCCCGCAGGTGTACGTGCATGGCATCTCCGAGCAGAGCCTCCTGGCCATCGACATGCTGACCCTGGTGAACAGCGCCAGCGAGGAGGCCCTGGACGACGTGGTCGGCCTCAACTCCATCAGCGCCGGCAACATCGTCGAAGCCCGGGACCTCGCGCCCATCGCTTCGCTCTCGGACCTCGACGCGGTGTCCTACGTCGGCGCGGGTGCCTTTGACGACATCATCGAGTTCATCCAGGGCGGCTACGGCGGTGACCCCTGCCTCGCGGGCCTCGGGCTCGCGTGCCAGTGGACCGAGGAGGCCAAGGTCTTCGCCGACAACAACGGCTGGAACGACAACATGGGCGACGCCATCGCCATCGACGGCGACGTCATGGTCGTGGGCGCTGCCTACGAGGATGGCTGCACCGACGCGGGCGACAACGACTGCTACAGCGCCGGCGCCGCCTACGTCTTCGCCAAGGACGGCTCGGGAGCCTGGCAGCAGGAGGGCGTGCTCAAGCCGATGGATGCCTCGGGCAACGGCAACTTCGTCGCTCAGAACTACGACTGGTTCGGGCAAACGGTGGCCATCTCTGGAGACACCATCGTGGTGGGGGTGGAGTGGGAGGACGGCTGCGACCCGCTCATCAACGACGGCTCCGCCGACGGGTGCTACTCCTCCGGCGCCGCCTACGTGTACAGCCGCAGCATCGTCGACGGGAACGTCTCCTGGAACCAGGAGGCCTACCTCAAGCCTGCCCAGCTGCGGAACTACGACTACTTCGGCTCGGACGTGGCCATCGATGGCGACACCATCGTCATCGGCGCCGAAGGGGACGACTCCTGCAACGGCGGAGTGGACGCCGCGCCGGCTCTGGACGCTGACGCGACCTTCTGCAACTCGTCCGGTGCCGCGTACGTCTTCGAGCGTGACAGCCAGGGAGTCTGGAGCCAGGACGCCTACCTCAAGGGCTCCAACCCTGACTCCTACGACGACTTCGGCACGGTGGCCATCAGCGGCAGCCTCATCGCGGTGGGCGCCGACGGCGACGACTCCTACGGCACCGGCACCACGGCGGACCCCACGACGAACAACTGCACCAACAGCGGCGCGGTGACCCTCTTCGTGCGGATCGGTGAGGGCGACATCAGCTGGGCCCAGGAGGCCTACCTCAAGGCCGACAACGCCTGGATCGGCGACGGGTTCGGCGACTCGGTGGACATCGACCTGGACACCCTCGCGGTGGGCGCGCCCTTCGAGGATGGCTGCGAGGCCGACTCCAGCGTGCTGTCGGGCGACAACTGCAGCTCGTCCGGCGCCGTCTACACCTACCTGCGCACCGAAGAGCCCGGGAACGGCATCAGCTGGACCGAAGAGGGCTACCTCAAGGCCAGCAACACCGCGAACTTCTCGGGCTTCGGAACGGAGGTCGCCATCTACGAGGACAGCGTGCTCGCCAGCCAGTACTCCGAGGACGGATGCGGGCAGGGGATCGACTCGGCCATGGGCAACGCCAACTGCTGGAACTCCGGCTCGGCGCAGATCTTCCGCCGCGACGGATTCGGCAGCCAGGTCGACTGGTCCACTGAGGCTTACGTCAAGGCGTCCGACAGCACCGAGGACCTCTACTTCGGCGAGTCCATCGACATCTCCGGCGGCACGGCGGTCATCGGCGCCATCGGCGCCATCGACGAGTCGGCCTGCGGTGTCGGGGAAGGCAACCCCTGCGACACCGGCGGGGCCTACGTCCTGAGCCTGCAGCAGTAGCCCCAGACCCCCGCGAGGCGCCTCCCCCTCTCTCGGCGCCTCCAACAAAGACCTCGCGGCGCTTGCGTCGCGGGGTCTTTGCCTTGGGACGGTGCCCTACCCGAGGTAGCGCACCCCGGTCATCTCCTCGGACGCCTCCCAGAGGGTGCGAGCGCGCTCGGGGTCCTGGCTCTTGGCGTTGCCCTGGACGACCTTCGCCGGCCCGGCCAGCTCCCCGATGCCCCGAGGACCGAAGTACTGATTGGCTTTCGCCTCGGGCCAGGAGGCTCCCATGAGGGTGGGCCAGGCGCCCTGGGCAGCGGTGTTGAAGAACGGGCGCATGACCGGCATCAGGAACTTCGCGGCCCCCAGGTAGCGGGCCAGCTCCGTGTCCGCGGCCCCGGGGTGCACGGTGACGGCGATGGGGTTTCCGCCCTTGCCCGAAAGCCGCGCGTTGAGTTCGAAGGAGAAGAGGAGGTTGGCGAGCTTGCTCGCGGCGTAGGCGCCGAGCTTGGAGTACTTCTTCTCCGAGTTCAGATCCTCGAAGTCGAGGTCCCCCATCTTGTGCCCGTTGCTGCTCGTGTTGACGATGCGCGAGCCGTCCGTCTTCTCGAGCAGGGGGAGTAGATGGCCCACCAGAGCGAAGTGCCCGAGGTGGTTGACGCCGAACTGGCTCTCGAAGCCGTCCTTCGTCTCGTGTCGCGGCGGCATCATCAGGCCCGCGTTGTTGATGAGCACGTCCAGGCGGGCCTCTTCGAGGACCTTCTCGGCGCCGGTCTTCACGGACGCGAGGTCTCCGAGGTCGATGTCCACGATCTCCAGCTGCGCGTCGGGGTGCTCCGCCTTGATGAGGGCGAGGGCGGCTTCTGCCTTCTCCCGGTTGCGGCAGCCGAGCAGGACCCGAGCGCCCTTGCCCGCGAGGACCTTGCTGGCCTCGAAGCCCAGTCCGGTGTTGGCGCCCGTCACGAAGACGGTCTTGCCAGTCTGGTCGGGCACGTCGGCGGCGGTGAATCCCTTGCTCATTGCTCTGTCTCCTCGGGACAGGGGCCGCCAGCGTCGGCCCAGGTAGCGAAGCGCTGGACGAGCTCTTCGTGGGTGATGGGCGGGGCCGCGCGGCCCGAGTGCCATGACGTCTGGAGGAGGTGGTCCTCCTCGGCGTGGCGGGTCAAGTCGTTCAGACCGCGTCCGCCATTGACCGTGGGGTCCTTCAGCTGCGCACACAGCTGCGCGGGCGTGCGGTTCTCGAAGGCCATGGCCCGCGGGGGCATCGACCAGTTGGGGTCGGCCGGGGGCATCGGGGCGAGACCGTCTCCGGCGGGGAAGGCGGAGTGGCACTGGCGGCAGTGCGTGCCCCCCATCGGCGAGAACCGGGTGATGCCCAGGACGTGCGGGATGCTGTCGTCCGTCTGGAGCGGCGCGTCGCCGTCGGGGTGGCAGTTCATGCAGCGCGGGTGGGTGGAGACCGCGTAGATGTCCGCGAACGCCTTCAGTCCCGAGTCCCTGCTCCCCTTGGGGGGCGGGCTGTCGAGGGGGGGCAGGGGAGGGCGCAGCGATGCGATGTGTCCTGCGATGCGGGCGACAGTGGCGTCGTCGACCTGGGCCATGGCGGCCATCAAGCGCGCGGCGGGGAGATCGTTGGCGCCGCCGCGCAGCCCCTCCTGGTACTTCCCGAGTTGGGTGACGAGGGTGTCCGTGGGCAGATGGAGGAGCGCTGGGCCCACTCCGGGGACGCCGGCGGCGTCGGCCCCGTGGCAGGCGCCGCATGGCTGGTACTCGAGCTCCGCTCCCTCAATGGGCTCGCCGGGGGGGAGTGGCTGGGGCGAGAGGGCAGCGACGTAGGGGGCCAGGGTGGCGATCACTCCGTCGGGCAGGCCCTTCGCGATGGCCACCATGGAGCGGGCGTCGACATCGTCGGGGTGGGATCCGCGGGTCCCGTCCCGGTACGCCTCGAGCTGGGACTGGATGTAGCCGGAGTCGAGGTCTCCGATGCGCGGTCCGTCCAGGGCCGGACGGCCTTCACCGTGGGCGCCGTGACACGACACACAGACGCCGTACTGCACCGCGGGGTCCAAGGGGTCTGGCGCGTCGGCGTGGGCAGCGGGCGCCGCCAGGAACAGACCGGCCGCGACGACGAGGAGGGAGAGGGCGGAGCGCATGGGAGCGAGTTTAACGGTCCTACGTGCGCCCGAGGGCCCAGGAGGGCGTGGTCTTCTGGGGCCCGCCGAACCGGGGCAGGGGGATCCGCAACCACGCCGCCACTCCAAATGCATTGCTGAGGCCGGCGTCCGTCGAGAAGACGACCCCGCCACTGGCGGTGACCCCGAGCCACAGGGGACCGGCGTCGACCCCGCCATGCACCTCGAGCAGGAACGGCAGCTTTCCCTGCACGGGATGAGGCCCGCGGCCCATCCGCAGCACCGCCGGCATGGCGATACCCACCGAGAAGAGCAGGCCGCGCTTCGACAGGACGCCTCCCTGCACTGCTGCGGTGGCGGCCATCGCGATGGAGTGGTCGGCCAAGGTGGTGGAGACGCCTCCGGCGCCGAAGACCTCCAGCCCCCAGCCCTTGCGTCCGCGCGCCACCGTCTGGCGCCCGCCCAGGGACCCGCCCACCGTCCCCAGGGGGAGACGCAGCTCCATGGCCATCCCGAAGTTGGGGGTGAACCACACCCCCGCGGACTGCTGGGGCCACCCCGCGGCGACCACCACCTCGGCGGCGCTCCCCCCCGGCAAGCGGAGGGCGACGGGGTCTGCCCCAGCAAGCGAGGGAGGGAGGAGGAGGGCGAGGAGGAGGAGTCGGACCCTCATTGGACCTCCACTCCCGCGAGGTCGAGGGTGTCGAGGGCGTCGGGGCGGTCCCCGACCGTGGCGTCCAGCCAGGCGCGAACGACGTCGAGGGCATCTCCCCGGGTCTCCGACTGGGCGCGGGTCGGCGTTCCCTCGAGACTGCGCTGGCTCTCGGTCGTCTGATCGAGCCAGTCGTAGTAGGTCATTCCGTCGACGACGGCGAGGGTGCTCGGCTCGGGCATGCCGGCCCAGGCCGAGCTCACCGCGCTGGCGGTGACGATGCCGTCTTCGGCGCCCACGAGGAAGACGGACCGCCGGTCGGTGCCGGCCTCGTAGACGACGCGCCGCTCCGGCAGGGCGGCGATGGCCGCGGTCGTGCAATAGAGGCCTGGGCGGGAGAGCCAACGGTTCAGGGCCACCGTGCCGCCGGTGCCATGGCCGACGATGGCGCCGGGGGCGTCGGGGGCGAGGGCATCCGCCAGGAGGTCGTCGGGGTCGACGGCGCGCCCCCGCACCGCGTCGAGAGCGAGGTCGGCGTTGGCGTACTGCCCGCTCACGAGGTCGAAGTCGGCTCGCGGAACGACCACCACGTGGCCTACGGACGCCATCCAGACGGCGAGCCAGTGGAGTTGGGACGGGGTCGCGAAGGAGGGGGGCAGCAGGACCACGTGGGGGAACGGGCCCTCATCGACGCTCAGGTCGTCTTCCGCGGGCCAGAAGACCTCGTACCGCAAGGCGTCGTCGGCGTGCACCGTGGTGAGGGCTGCTTCCCGGGCGACTCCGAAGGGGCCGTGTTCGCCGCCGACTCCAGAGCGATCGGGGTCGTGCTCGAGGACGAGGCGGGCGGGCGATGGGTAGGCGCAGCCGCCGAGGAAGGCGAGCAGGGCGAGCAGGGCGGCGGCGCAGTACCCTCGGCGAACCATGGACATCCCCTTTCACCTCGCCTTTCCCGTGCTCGATCTCCCTGCCACGCGCGCCTTCTACGAGGGTCTGCTCGGCTGCCGCGTGGGGCGCACAGACACACGGTGGATCGACTTCGACTTCTTTGGCCACCAGGTCTCGGCACACCTCGTGGAGGCGATGCCCGTCATCTCTACTCACGGCGTCGACGGCGATTCGGTTCCGGCTCATCACTGGGGAGCGGTGCTGCCTTGGGAGCAGTGGCACGAACTGGCCGCCACACTGCGCGAGGCAGGCGTCGCCTTCGTGATCGAGCCCCGCATCCGCTTCGAGGGACAGCCCGGGGAGCAGGCGACGATGTTCATCCGCGACCCCAGTGGCAACGCGCTGGAGTTCAAGTCCGTGAAGGACCCGAGCCGGTTGTTCGCGACGGAGTAGGGGAGCGGACGCGCCGTCTAGTCGCGCATCACGAGCTTGATCATGACCTTGACTGTGGCTGGTACCGGGTTTCCCTCCGCGTCAGCCGCCGGATGGAAGCGCCACTTCATCAAGGCTGGGAGGGCATCCGCCTCGTAGCCCTCGGGACACTGAGGCCCATCCACCGTGACCCCCGTGGGTACCCCGAGGTCGTCGAGCGTGAAGGTCGCGCTGCACCTGCCGTCGACGCCCGCGGCGGGAGGGCTCACACGGCGCGTGACCTTGGGCGGTGTGAACCCGGGCCCCGTCCCTGTGGGCTCGACCCGCTCTCCCCCGATCACGCCGCCGACCACACCTCCCTCGACGCGCTCCATGAGTTCGTCGATCTCCTCCCGCGGCTCTACTGTGAGCGTGCTCACCTTGATGGTCGCGCTGTCGAGCAGGGCGAACTCGTCGATGGAGTTCAGCACCATCTCGGCTCGGTTCAAGCTGCCGTCGGGGACCACGCTCACCACCGCCTGGGGCGCCTTCATCCACAAGCCAGTCGTGGGCGTCTCGTCGTCCCACCACGCCGCACCGGTGGGCTTGCCCAGCGCTGCCCGCCTCAGCTCCTCGAACACCGTCGCGTCGCTGGTGAAGACGAGGCCTCCGTCGACGAGCACGACGCGCGGCAGCATCGTGAACACGCCCTTGAGATGCACCGAGACGTCATCGGCCTCGCCCGCGTCCTCGTCCTTCTTCACCTTGGCGGCGATGCCGGTGAGCGCCTTCTTCGGAGCGTCCATGGGGCAAAACAAGGCCATTCCGCCCTGGGCCACGGCGAGGGTGACGCCGGGCGCCCACTGGGGGCAGTGGCTGAGCACCATGCGCATCATCCCGTTGGGGGCGAGGGCTCCCTCGCTCTTCTTCGGCTTCGGGATGGGGTTCGTCGCCATCATGAAGCGCTGGACGGCGTCGGGGGTCCAGGTGGTCCGGGGAGCCACGTGTTTCGCCTCGACCGGAGGGCGCAGCGAGGCCGCGCTGATGCTCAGGCCTTCGGCGAGGGCCTCGGCTCCGAGCCAGGCCCGCACGGTGTGGTCCGTCGAGCC
>JAGSHC010000141.1 GCA_023954745.1 Deltaproteobacteria bacterium
GCCGCCGCAACCGCAAGCGCAAGTAACCAGACCTCTCCTGGAGTTCTTCCCATGGCGACAGTTCGCCCGTTTTCCGCGTGGTTGCCACCCGCGGCCCTCGCCCCCCAGATCGCCTCGGTTCCCTACGACGTGGTGAACAGCGCCGAGGCGCGGGACCTCGCCGAGGGACGCGAGAAGAGCTTCCTTCATGTCATCCGCCCGGAGATCGACCTGCCGCTCGCGACGGATCTGTACTCCGACGTGGTCTACGCAACCGCTGCGAAGAACCTCGAGCGCTGGCTCGCGGACATGCCGTACGACGAGGCAGAGCCGCGGCTGTACGTGTATCGACTCGTCCGCGAGGGCCGCCCGCAAGTAGGCGTGGTGGGCGCATGCTCGGTGGACGAGTACGACGCCGGTGGCATCGCGATCCACGAGCGAACGAGGCAGAAGAAGGAGGACGACCGCACACGACACGTCGTGACGATGCGTTGCCAGGCGGAACCCATCTTCCTGGCCTACCGCGCCGACGCGGGCATCGACGCCCTCGTCCTTGCCGCCATGAAGGGGGCCCCTCGGTTCGACTTCGTCGCGGACGATGGTGTCCAGCACACGCTGTGGGACGTTGAGGACTCGGCGGGCCTGCACGCGGCCTTTGACGCGGTGCCCCGCCTCTATGTGGCCGACGGTCATCACCGAGCCAAGAGCGCGTCGCGGGCCCGGCAGGCGCTCCAGGACGGCAACTCCGCCCACACGGGCCTGGAGCCGTACAACTTCGTGATGTCCGTGGTCTTCCCCGACAACCAGCTCGCGATCCTTCCGTACAACCGGCTCGTCACGGACCTCGGGGGGCGCTCATCACGCGAAGCGCTGGACGCCATCAGAGCCATCGCTCCCCTGTCCCCCACCGAGTCGGCGACTCCCTCGGCGCGCGGCACCATCTGCGTCTACGGCGACGGGCAGTGGTACGAGATGACGTTGTCACCGAGCCGTGACGGAGTCGTCGACTCGCTGGACGTGGCGCTGCTTCAGGATCAGGTCCTCGCCCCGGTGTTCGGGATCGAGGATCCCCGCACTGCGCCGGGCATCGAGTTCGTCGGGGGAATCCGAGGGACCGACGAGCTGGCGGAGCGCGCGGACGCAGCGCGCGGGGTGGCCTTCAGCATGTACGCGACGTCGCTCGCAGAGCTGTTCGCGGTGGCCGACTCCGGGGGGATCATGCCGCCGAAGTCGACGTGGTTCGAGCCGAAGCTACGCTCCGGGATGTTCCTTCATCGCATCTGAGGAGACGCCGTGCGTGTCTTGATCGCCGACAAGCTTCTGCCTTCGGCCGCCGAGCGGCTGCGCGCCCTGGGCCTCGAGGTCCTCGAGAACGCTGCCCTCAAGACCGCCACTCTGGGTGACGCCCTGGGTGAACACGGCAGCCACGTGCTCGTCGTCCGCTCGACGAAGGTACCCGCGGAGGTCCTGAGTCGAGGGCGGCTGGGGCTCATCGTCCGTGCCGGCGCCGGCGTGAACACCATCGACGTCGCCGCAGCAAGCGAGCGCGGGGTGTACGTCGCGAACTGCCCCGGCAAGAACAGCCTCGCGGTCTCGGAGCTCACCATCGGGCTGCTCGTGGCGCTGGACCGGCGCATTCCTGATGCGGTGGCGGACCTGCGCGCAGGCCTCTGGCGCAAGGGCGAGTACAGCAAGGCTCGGGGCCTGGCGGGCCGTCGGATGGGGGTGGTGGGAGCCGGCCGCATCGGCATGGCCGTGGCGCGACAAGCCCGCGGCCTGGGCATGCGGGTGACGGTGTGGAACCACGGTGGACGTCGGAAGGAGGCGGTGGAGGCGGAGGGCTTCGCGTTCGAGCCGGACCTTCTCGAGCTGGCCGCCAACAGCGACGCGGTGAGCCTGCACCTGGCGAGCACTCCCGAGACGCGCGGCCTCGCCGGGGAGGCCTTCTTCGGCGCCCTCCCGGAGGGGGCGTACTTCCTCAACACGTCGAGGGCCGACCTGGTGGACGAGGCGGCCCTCCGGCGCGCCATGAGCGTGGGTGGCGTGCGCGCTGCCGTCGACGTGTTCACCGGCGAGGGCGCGGGCGCGGCCGACAGCATCGATGTGGACCTGCTCGCCGAGCCCAACCTCATCGCGACACCGCACATCGGCGCCTCGACGCTGCAGGCTCAGGAGGCGGTGGCAGACGAGGTGGTGCGCATCGTCGCTGGCTACGCGCGCTCGGGATCGGCGCCCAGCGTGGTGAACGTCGAAGCGGCGAGCCCGGCGACTCACGTCTTGATCGTCCGCCACCTCAACCGGGTCGGGGTGCTGTCGCACGTGTTCGCGGCACTGAAGGACGCACAGATCAACGCGCTCGAGACCGAGAACATCGTCTTCGGCGGCGGGAAGGCCTGCATCGCGCGCATCGCCATCGACTCCGCTCCGGCGGCGTCCATTCTGGACTCCGTGCCACGGGGGAACCCCGACATCCTCGACCTTCACCTCGTGGCCCGCAGCTAGCGGCCCACCGGACTCAGGAGCCACTGTGAACCGCATTCATAACTTCTCGGCGGGCCCCTCCGCGTTGCCGCAAGAGGTCCTGGAGCAGGCCGCCTCGGAGTTCGTGAACTTTCGAGGACACGGCGCGTCGCTGCTCGAGATGAGTCATCGAGGCAAGGTCTACGACGCGGTGCACGACGAGTGCATCGAGGATCTCGGGTCGCTCCTGGGGATCACCGACGATTACGCCATGGTGTTCATGGGAGGTGGCGCGCGCACCCAGTTCGCCCTGATCCCGTCGAACCTGCGTCCCACCGGGGCCGCGGGGTTCATCAACACGGGGCGCTGGGCCCAGGGGGCCGTGGACGAGGCCGCGAAGTTGGGTGAGGTGCGAGAGCTCTGGTCCAGCGTCGAGACGGGCCACGACCGGGTGCCCGAGCAGGGCGAGGTGGCCTGCCCGCAGGACCTGCAGTACCTGCACTACACGAGCAACAACACCATCTACGGCACCGAGTTTCAGTACGTGCCCGACAGCGGCGACGTGCCGCTGGTCTGTGACATGAGCTCGGACATCCTGGCCCGCCCAGTGGACGTCACGAAGTTCGGAATGATCTACGCCGGGGCGCAGAAGAACCTCGGTCCTGCGGGCGTGGTGGTGCTGGTGATCCGCAAGGACCTGCTGGCCCGGTCACGAGACACCCTCCCCGAGCTGTGGAACTACCAAAAGATCGCGGCCAAGAACTCGATGCTGAACACCCCTCCGGTGTACGCCATCTACATGGTGGGGCTGGTGGCGAAGTACCTGCAGCGCCACGGCGGAGCGGCGGGGGCGTGGGAGCGCAATCAGCGCAAGGCCGCGAGCGTCTACGGCGAGATCGACGCCGATGGCTTCTGGACGGGGCATGCCCAGGTGGGAAGCCGCTCCTACATGAACGTGACCTTCCGCTCCCCGAGCGCAGAGCTCGACAAGGCGTTCGTGGCCGAGGCTGACGCCGCCGGCCTGAGCGGGCTCAAGGGGCACCGCAGCGTCGGAGGCCTCCGCGCCTCGATCTACAACGCCGTCCCCGAAGAGTCCGTGGCCACCCTGGTGGAGTTCATGAAGGAGTTCCGCCGCACCAAGGGCTGAGCGAGGAGGGAGGCGGGCTCGAGCCCGTCGCACCGAGCGACCGACGCAGCTGAGAGAGTCCAGAGCTCCACAGGCGGTCTCAGGGACGCAAGGTCAAGGAAGCAAGGAGGAGTCGAGGGAGGCGGGCTCGAGCCCGTCGCACCGAGCGACCGACGCAGCTGAGAGAGTCCAGAGCGCCACAGGCGGTCTCAGGGACGCGAGGTCAAGGAAGCAAGGAGGAGTCGAGGGAGGCGGGCTCGAGCCCGTCGCACCGAGCGACCGACGCAGCTGACGCAGAGTTCGCGGTCCTGAGACCGCCTGAGCTACCAGTCGATCTCGACGTCGGTCGGCTCCTCCTCCTTCTTCTTCTCCTCTTCCTTCTCCACCTCGGACTTCTTCGCGTCGTCCGCCGCCTTCTTGCGAGCCTCGACATCCTCGATGTCCTCGGCGTAGGGGTCGAACGCGATGGCCTTCTTCTTGGTGGTGGCCTCGATGTCCGCCTTCTCAGCGTCCGTCAGCCCCTCTTGGACCTTCTCGGGCGCCGCGCAGTGGCTCGGATCCACTTCCCACGCCACATAGATCTGCTCGGAGTTCACCTTGAGGGCCAATGTCTGGTTCGCGTCCACCTCCCACTCGGCCTTCAGGCGGCGGTCGCCGCCCTCGGTGGAGCGGTCCTTCCAGGTCCCCTCGCCGTGACGCTTCGTGAGCGTTCCCTTGATCGCCTTGAGGTTCGCGTCGGTGTCGAAGAGCCGGAAGCGCAGGCCGACCAGCATGTCCTCGTCGGTCAGCGCCGTGACAGTGCCGCGGAGGCCAAAGGCCTTGGCCTCCGCCTCGATCACCCCTTCGGAGAGTTCCCGCGGATCGTCGAGGGCCAGCATCACGTCACCGCTGTCGGCGCACCACTCGAGGTCGAGGGGCAACTCCACATCGCCGGCCGTCGCGACGCCGGGGGCAGAGAGCAGAAGAGCGAACAGAACCGGTCGGATGGACATGGAGGCCTCCAGTGGCGGGCGCGGCCAGCATATGGGTTCGCGCGGGGGGCTGTGTGATCACCCCGGCGAGTAGGACCGGCCTGTGCGGTAGAGTGGGCCGCTCGGCTGTTGATTGCACGGAGTCCGCTGATGTCGTCGCTGTTTCCCCGCCTCTCGGGTGGTGCTCTTCTTCTCCTCGTCTTGCTCTTGAGCGCCTGCGGCGTACGCAAAGACCTGTACCAGTCGGCTCTCGACACCATCGCTGAGTCCCAGGACAAGCTCACCGGCGCGGCTGGCGAGCTCGAGGCGTGCAACGCGGGCATCCGCGAGCTGACCGACTCCCTGTCCACCTGCAAGGACGAGATCGAAGGACTCGCCGCCGCCCGCGACGAAGTCCTGGCCGACAACGCGGCCCTTCGGGCTCAGCTCCGGGCCGCGGGTCAGGACGTCGATGCTCTCCTCGAAGAGAAGTCCTCCATGTCCGGCATGCTGGACGAGGCGAATCGCGCCCTCGCCGCCGCTCGGGAGCGGCAGAAGCAGGCCGAAGCCCGCGACGCCATCTACACCCGCCTGCGGGAGCGTCTCCAGAGCATGATCGACGCGGGCAAGCTGAACGTCCGGATCGTTCGGGGGCGCATGGTCATCGACCTCAAGCAGGACATCCTCTTCCCTTCTGGCAGCTCGACCCTCAGCGACATCGGGATGGAGACCCTGGCTGAAGTCGCCGACGCTCTCTCCGAGTTCGATGACCGAAGCTTTCAGGTCGAGGGGCACACCGACAATGTCCCGATCAAGAACGACCGATTTCCCTCCAACTGGGAGCTGTCGACGGCTCGGGCCGTCTCGGTGGTCAAGCTCTTCGCCAGCAAGGGCATGACACCCGAGAACCTCTCGGCCGCGGGCTATGGCGAGTTCCAGCCGCGTGCGGACAACGCCTCGGCCGAGGGTCGCACCCTGAACCGCCGCATCGAGGTGGTCATGCTGCCCGACCTGCAGGCCCTCCCGGACCTCGTCCAGGGACTCTGAGTCCCGTGTTCGACTTCGACGCGCTTCTCCGCCTGCTTCACCGCAGGGACGCCTCGGAGCTCCGGATCGCTCCGGGGAGCTCTCCGCAGCTCGTCACGGGCTCCGCGATCTCCCGCCTGGCCCTTCCGGAGACAGAGCCCGCCTGGCTGATCGAACTCGCGGCCGGGCTCATGGGCGAAGACCGACGCGCGGCCTTCGCGGCCGGGGCCGAGGTGAGCTTCGCGTACCGCATCCCCGAGCTCGGCTCCTTCGACGTGCAAGTCATCGGCCCCAGCGACTCTCCCTCTCTCGTCATCCGACCCGAGGTGGACCGCACGCTGATGACCATCGACCCCGAACGGGCCATGGCCAGCCCCGAGGAGGGACTGCACGTGCCCGAGGAGCTGCGACGCACTCTCGAGAGCGCGCACGCTGCGGGCGCGAGCGACGTCCATATCGGCGATGGGTCGCCCCCCCTGATGCGGGTCGGCGGCCAGCTGACGAACATGATCGGGGCCCCCGTCGCCGGCCGGCGGGTCCGGCCTCTGGTCGAGGGCATGCTCACCGCGGTGGGGCGACGGCGCCTCGCCGATGGACTCGCGGTGGACTTCTCGTTCAGCGTCGAAGGCGTGGGGCGCTGCCGGGGCAACGCCTACCGTGCCCTCAAGGGGTTCAACCTCGCCGTGCGCCTGCTCCCCGAGACGGTGCCGACGCTTCGCGACCTACGCCTCCCCGGCTCCCTGGCGAGCCTGGCCGAGCACCCCAACGGACTCGTGCTCTTCGTGGGGCCCACGGGCTCGGGCAAGTCCGCATCGATGGCTGCCCTCGTCAACCACATCAACCAGAACCGCGCCGTCCACATCATCACGCTGGAAGACCCCATCGAGTTCGTGCACTCCCGTGCCCGAGCCCTGGTTCGGCAGCGAGAGATCGGGGTCCACGTCAGTTCATTCGCTGAGGGACTGCGCGATGCCCTGCGCGAAGACCCCGACGTCATCCTCGTCGGAGAGATGCGCGACCTGGAGACGACGCAGCTGGCCCTCACGGCCGCGGAGACGGGCCACCTCGTCATCTCGACCCTGCATGCGAGCCGGGCGCCTACCACGGTCGACCGCATCGTCGATGTGTTCCCAGAGCACCGGCAGAGCCAGATCCGCCTGCAACTGGCGGAGAGCCTGCGGGGGATCGTGGCCCAACGCCTACTCCCCGCGAGGGAAGGCTCCGGCCGTGTCGCCGCCCTGGAGGTCCTGAGGAACAACAAGGCGGTCGCCAACCACGTCCGCGAGAGCCGGGTGCATCAGCTCCCCTCGGTGATGCAAACCAGCCGCGAGCAGGGAATGTGGGTGCTGGAGCGGCATCTCGCCGCGCTCTTCAAGCGGGAGGTGGTCACCGAGGAGGTGGCCCGGATGCACGCCGAAGATCAGGAGCTGTTCGACAGCTACGTACGCAGCATCTAGGCAGCTCTCAGCTTTCGGGCAAGAAGAGACCGTCCGGTGTGGCACCTTGATTGCAGGGGCTTTGGACAGAGAACACAGCCATCCCCGGCATCTAGGAGAAGCACATGGGTCTTGCCACTCCCCTTACTGAGCTCGACGACGCCCACCGGCCCGGGCGCCACACCCTCGAGGGTGAGGCACGGGTCGTCTTCACGCTCTTGGGCTTCGTCTCCGACATCGTCCTCGATCTGGACATGCCGGTCACCCGAGCCCGCGACCTGTTCACGCTCTCGATGTACCGCAAGGCGGAAGCCCGGTACCGCACGAGCACACGGGTCTCTCTTGCCTTCGACACGGCGCTGCGGACCGTCAAGAAGATCAAGAAGCGCTACAAGGAAGGTGCCGTGGAGCAGGGCGATGGCCCCTACTTCAACTTGCGACGCAAGGTCTACTTCATGCTCCTCAACCGGGAGATGGACCTCGACGAGATCGCTCGCGAGCTGCCCATCAACTACGAGGTGAACTACGCCCGCCTGTCCGTCGAGACGCTCATCGAGCAGGGTCTCTGCGAGGAGATCGATCGGGGACGCGGGCACGTAACGTACCGGGCGGTGATCCCCGAGGGGTACGTAAACTTCTTCCGAGAAGACCACGAAGCAGCCATCGTCGGGTTCGAGAGATTCCTGTCCGCGATGCGCAAAGTGGTCCGTGAGCGCCTCCTCCGGGGCAACTCCGACACGTCCCTCGCGCGAGGGTTTGTGGCGCGGGTCCGCCGGGAGGATGCTGAGGACTTCGCTGACGACCTGCGGGCTGCCGTGGTACGTCTGTTGATGGAGTACGAGAGTCGGGCGGATGGAATCGAGGAGGCCGAGCTCCAGGACATGGAGCTGCTCATTGGTCTTGCTCCCTCCGAGTAACCGGTCCCTGGCCGGTGCGTCCGGCTGCAGGAGATGTCGATGAACCGTCTGACCGTGATTACGCCGCTCGTGCTCGCCCTGACCCTCGTGGGATGCGACGTCAACTCGGGGGCGCTGGAGTCTGACTCCCCCACCCTCGCTGGGGACGACAGCTTCGATGGAGGGCAGGTCGTCTGGACGCCGGGCGTGGGCAACGAAGGCCAGCTCACCAACGACGCGAGCTACGTGGTGTCGCCGGAGTCTCTGGCTGTCTTCGTCGGCGAGGACCTGTCCGTCGAGGTCGAGCTCCTCGAGCCCGACGCCTTCAGCCTCCGCGCGGGTCTGATGCCGGAGAACGCCATCTTCACCGAGCTGCCCGCCGGGGCCCTCGTGCAGTGGCAACCCACAGCCGACGATGTCGGAACCCATGACTTCATGATGCTCGTGGTGGACGCGGGCGAGCCGAACCTCGTGATCGCGCAAGAGATGTTCGTCGTCGACGTGCTCCCTCGCTTCCGCTTCATCGAGTACGGCTTCTAGAGAGACCGTCCGTCGAGACGCAGCCCAGGGGCATCCGACCACGGCTCGTTCTCCGTGTGGTGCCGTCTCGGTGAGGTGGGGTCGAGGCCAGCACGACCTGTGCGCTCCGCCTACTGCGATACATCCAGCCGGACAACAGTCCAGCCATCCCCCCGCGCCACCATCGGGTGTGCCGCCAACAGCGCCAGCACGAAGTCCTCATCGGCGTAGGCCGAGCTCGTATCGGTGATGAGCATCGCCTCAGCCCCCCAGGTGCGAAGCTCCTGCACGGAGGCGGCGGTGACCGTCGCCCGGTGCCAGCCGCGCTGGTCGAGGGCATACAGGAGCGTCTGAGGGTGCCGGTCGACCACGACCGTGGCGGTGCCCGCAGGTAGCACCTCCCTCGCCGCCTCAGCCACGGCCACGATGCGGGCGTCGGGCGCCCCCCCCCAGAGCAGGTAGCGAACCGACCTCTGGCCTGTGGACACCAGGAGCCCACCCAGGACCACTGCTCCCACCACGCGGGCGGCGGGGGTCCCTCCGAGCGCAGCCTCTCGCCACAGCCAGACGGCCCCGGCACCCGCCACAACCGACGCAAAAGGGACCAGCGGGAGGAGGTAGTAGTCGTGGACTGCGATGGCGGGGAGCAGCAGCACGAGAGCAGTTCCTCCCGCCACCACCCCGAGCAATGGAGGGCGGAGTTCGTCGTTTGCACGTGCGCCCACGGCGCCGGCGGCCACGAGCCCGACCCCCAGCGGAGTGAGGGTCTGGGACAGCAGCGCCGCCAGGGCCGCCCGCCACAGAGCCGGCTGACTCAGGGCGCCGAGCGACGACCACTTGCCCGAGTCGGAGCCCCACAGCTTGAAGGACGCCCCGTCCGCCCCGAGTTGGTGAGCGTGCACGTACCACACGGCGGGCAGTCCCACAGCGAGCCCCAGAGCCGCGAGGGCTACGCGCGACGGCACCCGCTCGAGGGCCGACCACGCCGCGAAAGCCACCACGGGCAGCCACAGCGCCACGGGCCCCTTCGCCGCGATGGCGACGCCGAGGAGGGCGCCCGCCAGGAGGAGGCGTGCAGTCGGGCGTTCGGCGTCCCGGGCAGCGTCGGCTCGCTCCCAGGCGAGCACCAACAGCGCGACGGCCAGCGCGTCGGGCTGGATGGACCGGCTGACCAGCACGGCCAACGGCGACAGTGCATAGAGCCCCACCAGGAGTGCAGACGGCATGCCGGGGAACCGGCGCCGCACGATGCGCCACAGGGCGAGTCCGCCGACAATCCAGGCCAAGACGCTCAGGGCCCGTGGCAGCCACGGGGGCTGCGCCCCGAGAAGGCCCCACCCCGCGCCCACCATCGCGGGATAGATCGGAAACTCGGCCTCCACCGCCCCCGCCGCGGGACCTGCCCACCCAATGCGGGGCGTCCACAACGAGACGCCCTCTCTGGCCATCACCCGCGCCATGGACGCGGTGTCCGCCTGGCGCACGTGGTGCCCGTCGATGGGCGCAGATCCGACCCCCGGCAGCCGAAGCGCCACGGCAAGCAGGAACAACACGAGCAGCAAGGCTCGTCGGGCTCGAGCTCCGCCAAAGGGCGCCGCCAGATCGTGCTGCATCACCCCTCCGGGAGGGCCGGATGATACCAGTGGAACCCGCTGACCAGCCTTTGCCCGATTTCGGGTACGCTGTCCCTACCCGAATTCGGGTATAGCCGTTGCGCGCGCCTCGAAGCAGGCCCACCGTGATCTTCCGGAAGGGGAGAGCGTCATTGGACTCACTCAGCCCAGAGTTCCGGGAGTACTTGTTGCGCGTCGTCGATCTGCCCGGGCCCATGCTCGACAAGATCGTCGCAGAGCTGAGAGACCATTGGTCGGAGACAGCCGCGGACTTCGTCCGCAGGAGGCATAGGGAGTTGCAGCGCGCCGGGGTGCCCAATCGACGTGTCTACGGGCAGATCGCCCGTGAGCTCGAGGCGCGGCCGGTGCGATCACCCGAACTCTCCGAGCGTCAGATTCGCCGTCTCATCTACGGGTGAGCGGAGCCCCACAGAACAGGACCCCAGAACATGTGCGGAATCGTCGGTTACGTCGGCCCCAAGAAGGCCGTCCCCATCCTCGTCCAGGGACTCAAGCGGCTCGAGTATCGGGGCTACGACAGCTCAGGCATCGCCACGATGAACGGGGAGGGGCCCATCTTCGTGCACAAGCGAGCCGGCCGGATTCGCGAGATGGAGCGCTCCCTCCCGTCCCCCCTACCCTCCACCTCGGTGGGCATCGCCCACACCCGCTGGGCCACCCACGGCCCGCCGAACGAGGTGAACTCGCACCCTCACCTGAGCTCCGACGGGTCCGTGGCGGTGGTGCACAACGGCATCGTCGAGAACAGCAGCACCTTGAAGAAGATGCTCCGCTCCGAAGGAGTCGTCTTTCGCTCCGACACGGACACCGAGGTGATCCCCAACCTCGTGGCTCGCTTCTACGAAGGTGACCTCGAAGCTGCGGTGAAGAAGGCGCTCCATCTGATTCGCGGGACCTACGGCATCGTCGTGATGTCCACCGCCGAGCCCGGCCGCCTCGTCGTCGCGCGCAACGGGTCTCCCATCGTGTTGGGCGTGGGGGACGACGAGATGTACGTGGCGTCGGACGCCCCCGCGTTGATCGCCCACACGCGCCAGGTGGTCTATCTCGGCGACGGCGAAGTGGCCACGCTGGACTCCGACGGCTTCCGCACCACGGATCTCGAGGACCGCGAGATCGACAAGCAGATCGACGAGATCGACTGGGAGCTCGAGGAGATCGAGAAGGGGGAGTTCCCGCACTTCATGCTCAAGGAGATCCACGAGCAGCCGCGCAGCATTCTTCGCGGCCTTCGCGGGCGCTTCGAACGGGAGTACGGAGACGCACGCCTCGGTGGCCTCAACCTGACGCCACGGGAGTTCTTCGACATTCGACGGATCACCCTCGTGGCCTGCGGGACGAGCTACCACGCAGCCCTCGCTGCCTCCTACGTGCTGGAGGACCTGGCGCGGGTCCCGAGCAACGTGGAGATTGCCTCGGAGCTTCGGTACCGCAACCCCATCGTCGACGCGAAGACCCTGTATCTGGCTGTCTCTCAGTCGGGGGAGACGGCGGACACCCTGGCGGCGATGAAGGAGGTCCAGCGCAAGGGCGGCAAGGTGCTCGGCATCGTCAACGTCGTCGGCTCGACCATCGCCCGTCAGAGCGACGGCGGGATCTACATCCGCTCGGGTCCAGAAGTGGCCGTGGCGAGCACGAAGGCGTACACGTCTCAGCTCCTCGCCTTGGTGCTGCTCGCGCTGAAGATCGGCCGCATGCGCGACGTCAGCGCGGGCGAAGGTCGCGAGCTCCTCGAGGCCCTCGAGGCCCTGCCGGAGCAGCTCAGGTCGGTGCTCGACGAGGGCGAACAAGCCATGACGAAGCTCGCTGGGGAGCTTGCTCACGCTCCCTTCGTGCTCTTCCTCGGTCGCGGCATCAACTACCCCACCGCCATGGAAGGAGCGCTCAAGCTCAAGGAGGTCTCGTACATCCAGTGCGAAGGGCTCGCCGCGGCGGAGATGAAGCACGGCCCCATCGCCCTCATCAGCGACGGCACTCCGGTCATTTTCCTGTGCCCCATGGACCAGCTGCACGAGAAGACCTTGTCCAACATGGAGGAGGTCAAGGCGCGCAAGGGACGGGTGATTGCCGTGGGGAACCCGGGTGACGAGCGGGTCCAGGCGCTCGCCGACGTGTTCATCGAGGTCCCTCGCACTCACCCGCTCCTGAGCCCGTTCCTGATGGTCGCGCCGCTCCAGCAGCTCGCGTACCACACGGCCCTCCAGCTCGGCCGCGACGTCGACAAGCCGCGCAACCTCGCGAAGTCTGTGACCGTGGAGTGAGACCGGTGGCGCGCTGGCTGCTGCCGCTGCTCTGGGTCCCCCTGGCCGGCTGTCCATTGATCTACGGAGACGACGACGACAGCGCGTCGGGGGGCGAGGCGCCGCGCATCGAGTCGTCGTTTCCTGGACCAGCGAGTCAGGAGCTCCTGCGGGGCGAGGACATCACCTTCTCGGCGCGCGGATCCGACGGCGACTCCCTCGAGTTGACGTGGTCGTTCACTCTCGACGATGGCTTCGTCGCCGGGGGCACCGTCGATGACGGGGCGTTCGACGTGTCCTGGGTCATGGAGTTCGACGAGGCCCTGGCAGGCCAGTCGGCGGACGTCGCGTTCGAAGTCAGTGATGGCACCTTCGTCACCGAGCGCACCTGGGTAGTCGACCTCGCGCCCTGATCGTGTCCTTCACTCCGAAGGCGAGTGCCTCGAGTCAGTTCACGGCACTCTGGACGGTCGCCAGCGGCGAGCGAGGCGAGCCAGCCGGGCGAGAGCGTTCAGCTGGGCGGCGGTGACTTCGTCGCCCCCGAAGCGGGCCCCGTAGTAGTCCAACACCACGGTGGGCGCAGTCCCAAACCGCGCCTCATCGAGGGCAGCTGCGTGCCGTGCGAGGACGAGCAGAGTGGGGCGCGGACTCCCCTCTTTCGAGGGGAGTCGCCGGAGCAGCCGTTCCTCGATTTGGGTGGCGAGGCGCCGTGCGCGGTGCCCGCGGGGCCGCGTCAAGCGGCGTAGGGCCACCAGCCCAAGGACTGCCGCCACAGAGAGGCCGAGCAGCCACAGGGGGGTCCAGTCGCGGGCCGCAGCCGCGCTGGTAGGCGCGTCGGGCGGTCCAGGGAGGAGGCGAGCCACGATCCCGCGCCCAGTCCCGAGGTCTCCCAGGGAGGCAATGCCCTTACGCAGACCCTTGATCTGGGTGTCGAGGCCGTAGTCCAGCATCACCCGGCCCCAGGTGACCGTGCCGACGTCGGACCAGGCCCGAAGCCGCCCCAGGAGCGTGAGCTGGGCCGCCTCCTGCAGGCCGCCGAGGCGAGTCGGAGTGGGGTCAAAGATCACCCAACCCGCCTGAGGGAACCACACCTCGACCCAGCTGTGAGCGTGCATCTGCCGCACCACCCAGTACTCACCCACGGGGTTCCACTCAGCCCCAGCGAACCCGTTGACGATGCGGCTCGGGACCCCCTGGGTGCGCAGCATCACCGCGAGCCCGGAAGCAAAGTACTCACAGTGCCCTTCCTGGACATCGTCGAGGAACGCGAGGAGCGGGTCGGGAAACCGCGAAGGCTCCTGGTCGAGGCTGTAGTCGAAGCTCTTCAGCTTCTCCTGGAGGAGAAGGACCCGGTCCAACGGGCTCTGCGCTCCCTGGCTCCACTCGCCGGCCAGCTCGGCGATGCGAGGCGAGAGCGACTCTGGAAGCTGGGTGTAGCTCGCCAGGAGAGCCTCGGGGGCGGTCGCAGGATCCTGGGAACGGAGGAGGGCAGCCGAAGGGGTGGCGGGGTCGGCGTACACGGAGTAGGCCCGACGACTCGGAGGGCCCGAGACGTAGAAGCCGTCGGTCTCCACCGCCTCCATCTGGGTGAAGTCGCCGTAGATCCCCGCACTGCGCGCCACGTGAAAGAGCACCGGCGTGTCGAGAGGCTCCAACGTGACTTCGACGTGCACGGACCACGGAGTGTCCTTGGGCGGAGGCTTCGCGGTGTAGCCGCCGCGTGCGCTCAGTGATGTCCGGCGGTCGTCTGCCAGCTCCCAACCCCGCCCGTCGAAGCGGTCCAGGGCCAGCCCACGGAAGTAGAGCTGCTCGACCCCTTGGTAGGCCTGCCCATCCTCGCCCCAGGCCCGGACCCGCATCACAGGGTCCCGGGAGAGCTGCATGGTGCCCACCGAGCCGAGCCGGACCTTGTCGGAGAAGCCGCTCACGCTCAACGGGTTCACCAACCCTGACAGCATCGCCGCCTGCGCCCGCGGAAGGATGAAGAACAGCAGCAACGTGCCGACCTGGATGAGGGCGGCCAGAGCGGTGGTCGCGGCCACCAGTCGGAGGCGAACCATGCGGTCCAGGGGGGCGTAGGCCCGCACGGGTGCTGCGTCGGGCCGGGGCCCCGGAGCTGCTCCGCGCGTGTCATCCCAGGCCGCCTCGGCGGACAGCGCCATCCTGGACAGGAGCAGCCCCTGGATGACGAAGAAGACGAAGGCCATGAAGACCACGAAGAACATCGCATCCACGGTGAGCACCGAAGCGAGCAGTAGCTGACCAAAGGCGATGAAGGTGCAGTACAGGTCGTCCCGGGTGCGACGGCGCGTGAGGAGGCGGTGCACCTGAACAAAGACCAGGAGCGAGCCGAAGAGGGAGAGGACGTGCGTCCCCCCCACCGCCCACTGGGCCGCAAGCCAGGCCAGGAACCCGACCTGCACCGCAAGCCAGGCCCGATCAGGCAGCCGAGGGCGCCGATGCCACAGCGAGCCCGCCACCGCCAACGCGGCGGCCGCCCCCCCAGCCAGCCCCAGCTCGCCCCCCAACGCCAGGGCCCAGAAGCCGAGGCTCGCGATGGCTGCGAAGCAGAGACGCTGGGCGAGGACGAAGCGCTGGCCGGGCGTCATGACGACTCCTCTGGCAACTCGGCGAGGGCCAACGCGGTCAGGGCAGCTGCGTGGTCCTGGGCCCCGGTGCGAAGCCAGGGTCGCCCTGGGAGCAGAAGCCGGACCTCTCTCTGCGCCCGTTCGGCGAGGAGAACCTGCGCGGTCGCCACGCTCAGAGCTCGTTCGAACTCCTCGATCCTCGCGCTTCGCTCCGACGCCGACGGCCGAGGGACACGCACCGTCACCTCTCCTCCCCGGTGCTGGGCGCGCTCGATGGCCACAAGCCGTCCCAGGCGCGCCGAGGTGCGCCAGTGCACCCGCCGCGGGTCCTCGCCCTCCCGGTGGTCCTTCAACCCCAGAAATGTCCCCTGCCCGGCCCGACGGCTGGCTGGGCCCTCCTCATCGAGTCCGCGGGGGGCTGGCGCGGACGCGCTGTCCTGGGCGGGCTTCGGATGAACCAACACGTCCAGAGGAGCGGCGATCTCGTAGTACTTCTCGAAGATGCCGAAGGGCCAGGTGGTCGCCACACGCACTGCGGTCAGTCGGTGCACTCCTCGCCGGTCGAAGGTCCATCGCCCCGCCACTTGCTCGCTCGCGCGGGCCATCAGCAGCGGAACTTGGGCCGTAGCCCTCGTCGACAACGAGGCGTCGCGCCCCGCGGCCTCCGACACCGCGATAGCCAGGCTCGGCATGCGCTTTCTGGGGTTGTGCACAGTCCACACCCCAGCGGCCGGCACATCAGCGAACAACCGTCCTGCGAGGCGACGCCGCAGACGCAGTTGCTGCACAGACAGCTCGGAGAGCACCCCCGAGAGGGCGACCATCGACAACTGGGTCGCGAACACGAGGTAGAGGAGGTTGTTCCCCGTGTTCAGCGCCGCGAGGGCCACCGCCAGCGTGGCACCGAGAAACACCCAGCCTTCCCGCGTGGGCCGAATCCGGCGCCGGCGACGGCTCATGTGCGCGAGGAACGACCGCAGCCTACCCCCCAGACCCGTGGGGCCGGGGCGCGGCTGGTGTGGGCCTCCGTCGGCGCGAGGTCTGCGCCGGCCGATCACGTGGGGGGGGCCACCGATGCGAGGATGGAGCGAAGCACGGCGCTACCTTCGCCCGAGACGGCGCCGGGCGCCAGGGACTCCGCCGGCACGATCCGATGCGAGAGCACAGGATCCGCCACCGCCTGGACGTCATCCGGCTGCACGAAGCGACGGCCGAGCAAGAAGGCGCGAGCCTTGGCCGCCCGCACCAGGGCCTGACTTCCTCGGGGGGAGACGCCGAGGGCCGCCCCCGGATGCTCGCGCGTCGCCCGGATGATGGTGAGGATGTAGTCCTCGAGGTCCGGGTGGAGGGCCACGTCCATCGCCTCCCGCTGGAGGCGCACGAGCTCCTCCGGCGAGGTCACCAGGACGGACGATCGCGCGGCCTTGCCCGCCTGGCGCAGCAAGAGACGCTCGCTCTCCAAGTCCGGGTAGCCCATGGCGAGCCGCATGAGAAAGCGATCAATCTGGGACTCGGGCAGCGGGAAGGTGCCGTGGTGCTCCAATGGGTTCTGGGTCGCGATGACGAGGAACGGCTCAGGGAGGGTCCGCACGACGCCGTCGATGGAGACCTGATGCTCGTTCATCGCCTCGAGCAAGGCGCTCTGGGTCTTGGGCGGGGTCCGGTTGATCTCGTCGGCCAACACCACGTGGGCGAAGATGGGCCCCGACTGGAACCGGAACTCCGAGGTCGCCTGGTCGAAGACCGAGACGCCCACGATGTCCGAGGGCAACAGGTCCGCGGTGAACTGGACGCGAGAGAAGGACCCCCCGAGCGCCGCAGCGAGGGCCTGGGCCAGGGTCGTCTTGCCCGTCCCCGGTACGTCCTCCA
>JAGSHC010000144.1 GCA_023954745.1 Deltaproteobacteria bacterium
CGCGACGGTGTTTCGGTTCACGGACGAGCCCATGAGGGTGCGGCGCGCCGCCACGGCCAGCACCGTGAAGATGGCGAGAAAGCCCACGGGCTCCCCAATCGGCAGCACCCAGTTCTCGGCCTCGGGGCCATCGCTGAGGGCGCGGATGACGGGCAACACGACGAACGTCAGCCCGATGGCCCCGATGACCCCGGCGCGAGTCGCAGCTCCCACGCGCCAGTCCCGTTCGTCCCGGTAGGCCTGCAGCTTTCCGACCCGGGCGTCCAGGGCTGCCAGCCTCGCGATCTCGGCGTCGATCTCGGCGACCAGGTCCGCGGGCGGGTCCTCCACGTCCACGAGCAGGGTGTGGGCGGCCCGCGCATGGCCCTGAGCCAGCTCCCAGCGCGCCATGCCCACGCGGAGCCGCCGCAGGTTGTCGCCAACCCTCGGCACCTCTGCCCAGATGGAGCGCGCTTGCTCCAGTCCAAACCGCGCCGCGCTGAACAGCGCGTGCACCTGGCTCGACTCGTCTTCAGCGCCGGACTCCCCGGAGGCCCAACGCGTCTCGAGTTCCGCGACCTTGCGGGAGGCCTCTTCAGCCAGCTGGACCGCACCCCGGTGCTGAAGAAAGCCCTGAAGCGCCACCCGGAGCTCCTCGGCGGTGGAGAACCGCTCCTCCGCCTCGAACGCCATGGCCTTGCCGCAGATGCGCGCCAGCTCGTCGGGGACCTCCGTGAGGGGATCGGGCGCCCGCGTGGCGGCGGCGAAGAGGGTCGCGAGGGCCGTGGTTCCCTGGTGGGGCGGCCTCCCGGCGCAGATTCGGTAGAGCGTAGCCCCGAGCAGGTAGATGTCGGTGCGCTCGCTCAGGGGTGGGTCGCCCTGGGCGAGCATCTCGGGCGCGATGAAGGCGGGGGTGCCGATGACGTCTTGATTCTCTGACGCCAGGGGCAGTCGGCCGCGCCCGTCGTCGCGCAGCGTCATCGCGAGGCCCCAGTCCAGGAGGAACACCTCGCCGAAGGCGCCGACCATGATGTTGGACGGCTTGATGTCGAGGTGCAGGACACCGCGGGCGTGGGTGAAGTGCACCGCGTTGCAGACCTGCATGAGCACGCGCAGGTTCCACTCGAGCACGTCGTCCGTCTGAAAGCGCCGCTGGACCTCCGCGGGGTCGCCCACCAGGTCGGACCACGCGAGCCCCTCCACCCGCTGCTGCACGATGAGCGGCTGGCCTTCGCCGCCGACGCCGATGTCGTACACCGGCACGATGTTCGGATGCTCCAGGGTGCCGGCGATGAACGCCTCCTGGAGGAGCTTCGCCGTGGAGTCGCGGGTGCGCTTGTCGGGACGCACGGCCTTGACCGCCACCTCGCGGCCGAGGGCCGCCTGGGTGCCGCGGTGCACCACGCCCATCCCGCCCATCCCGAGCACATCGTGCATGGCGACTCGCTGCTCGGGCGGGAGCGTGTGTCCGTCTGCAGCCAGCGCGGCGGCTGCGCGGGCGCCCCCTCCGCCACGGGTCTCGGGGCGCACCGTGTCGCCGGGGGGCAGCTGGAGCGACAGGGTCTCTTGGATGCGCTCCAAGCGGGCGCTGATGAGGTCGCGGCTGGACATCCCTAGCGGGTTGCCTCGGGCCAGACGGGCAGACGCTCGGCGTTCTTCGCGTCATGGCCCGAGAGCACCACCAGGTGGATGTGGTCCATGGCGAAGCGTCGGATCCGCCACTGCGACTCCCAGTTCGCCTGCCAGTCGTGCTCCAGCAGACTGCGCACCAGGGGGCTCTTCATGGCGGGCGCCTGCCAGTGGGGGTCGACCCAGGCGGCATCCCCGGTGATCAGGTAGCTGCCTCCAGGGAGGTTCACCAGAAAGCTCGTGTGGCCGGGGGTGTGACCGGGGGTCGAGAGGGCGATGAGGGAGCCATCGCCGAACAGGTCGACGGTCTGGGCGAAGGGCCCCACGGGGGTCTCGGTCCATGTGAACTCTGTGACGTTGGCGTGGCCCTCGAAGGGGCTCGGGTCGATGGAGCCCAGGGCGCTTCCGTCGAGCCGCGTGGTCCACTCCGAGGAGGCGATGTGCAGCGTGGCCTCGGGAAAGTCCTCGAGTCCCCCGACGTGGTCGGGGTGCATGTGGGTCAGCACGACGTGTGCGACATCTTCGGTGGCCAGACCCGCCTCGGGCAGCCGGTCAGCGAGGGCCGCGCCTTCGGTCATCGTGAGGCTCAGCAGGTTCGTCATCCGCTTGCCCGGATAGGCCTCGCTGTCGGCGGCAGTGCGACGGCCGAAGCCGGTGTCGATGAGGGTGACCCCCTGCGCGGGATGCTCGAACACGTAGACGTACACCGGGAGCTCGACGCGGCGGTTGGGGGCTCCCTGCACGACGAGATTGCCGGGGGACGCGGTGGTGGCCACCTGGACCATGCGCAGGGTGCCCTCGGGCAGGGACTCTCGGTCCACGCTCCAGGAGGCGGGGGACAGCTCAGGTGCGGGCGGTGGCTTCGAGGTCGCACATCCTGCGAGGGCGGCGACGGTGATGGCGGCGACGAGGCGTTGCAGAGCAAGCATGCGATGAGGGTATCGCACGAGCCCCGTCCGAGCGGTCAGGAGCACCCCGAGGGGAGGGTCCCTACCCTCTGCCGATGCCGCACCTCGACTCTCCGATCACCTACCGCTGTGGCCTGACGCTGCCCAACCGCATCGCCATGGCCCCCCTGACCAACACCCAGTCCAACGCGGACGGGACGCTGCACGACGACGAGCTCCGCTGGATGGTGCGGCGGGCTCGGGGCGGTTGGGGGCTCGTGAGCACATGTGCGGCGTTCATCAGCGAGGAGGGCCACGCCTGGAACGGGCAGCTCGGCGTCGCGACGGACGCGCACCTCCCCGGCCTCACGCGGCTCGCGACGGCGCTGACGGACGCAGGCACGATCCCGATCGTGCAGCTGCATCACGGGGGGGCGAAGGCCGACGAAGCCCCCATGAAGCTCAGCACCGTCGATGGCGACAACCAGCGAGGCGCCACCGAGGAGGACATCCGCCGGGTGATCGCGGACTTCGTGGCCGCCGCCCTGCGCAGCGAGCGCGCGGGGTTCGCCGGCGTCGAGATTCACGGCGCCAACGGCTACATCCTCACGCAGTTCCTGGCCCCTGACGACAACCCGCGCACCGACGGCTACGGGGGGGACCTGGCAGGTCGCGCTCGGTTTGTGCGGGAGACGCTGCGAGCCGTGCGGGCCGCCGTCAGCCCGGGGTTCGCGGTGGGGGTCCGGCTCTCGCCAGTCGACGCCTGGGCGCGGCGAGGGCTGCTCCTCGAGGACGGTGTGCAGGTCGCCGCATGGATGGGCGAGGACGGTGCAGACTTCGTGCATCTCTCCCTGGGGGACGCGAAGGGGCCCCCGCCACACGAGGCGGGCGGTCCCGTGGTCACGACGGCAGTGCGGCAAGCCCTCGCCTCGGAGGTGGCTCTGCACGCGTGCGGGGGCATCACGACCCGGGCGGACGCGGACGCCGTGCTGGCTGCAGGCGCCGACGTCGCCGTGCTCGGCCGCATGTCCATCGCGCACCCCGACTGGCCGAGGGAGTCCGCCGCCGCGGGGTTCGCGCCGTTGCCGATGCCCTGGGACGCGGGGCACTTGCGCTCCGTCGAGGTCGGGCCGGACTTCCTTGCCTACATCAGCAAGTTCCCTGGGTTCGTTGCCGGAGGAGCCGCGGCGCGCGGCTGAGGGAGCCCCGTCACCCGGCGGGCGCTCTGAAGCCACCCCCTTCGTTCCAGGTCCACAGGGTGCCGCCGGGGCGCCGGTTGGTGGTGAGGCACCTTGCTCCTGCTGTGGGACGAGCCGGTGATGCGCGGCGCCCGGGGGGGAGACGATCCCCCGCCCAGGCGACGAGGGCCTCGGGCTGAGCCTGTAGCTCCAGAGGAACCGCGCGGGCCTTTCTGGCGAACAGAGGCTCGAGGTCCAGCGCGTCGGCCCCAGAGGCCGCGGCGCGCAGCGCCACCACCGGACGACCCTTCTCTTCGGCTTCCCGGCGCCAGCTGGCCTGGGCATCGATGTGCAGGGCGTCGTTGTAGACGCTGACCTCGAGACGGTCTCCGTGGCGAGACAGGGACGTCAGCGACGTGTTCGTCAGCTTGCCCAGCACGCGGGGGCGCTGGGTCATCACGTCGAAGAGGGTGCTGAGGAGGGTGATGACCACCCCTCCGTGGGCCACGACCAGGACGTGCTCGTCGGCGGCGTCGGCCAGCGCGTCGAACGCGGCGCCGACGCGGCGCCCGAGGTCACTCCAGCGCTCGGCTCCCCCCACGGGAATGTCCTCTCCGCGTGCGAGGGCAGCGACCTCTTCGGGGAACTGGGTGGCCACGTCGTGCTGGGTCATGCCTTCCCAACGGCCGAGGTTGATCTCCCGCCATGAGGGCTCCGGCTGCACCTGCAACCCAAGGGCGCTCCCCAAGGCCTGTGCGGTGTCGTGAGCTCGCCGCAGGTCTGATGAGAGGATGCGGGTGATCGGCCCGCCCACCTGGTCACCCGCCAGAGCCTTCAGGCGGGCAGCGAGGTGCTCCGCCTGCGCTTCGCCTCGTGCGCTGAGGGGCGAGTTGGAGTGGCCCTGCCAGATCCCCGCTGCGTTGGAGACCGACTCGCCATGTCGTACCAAGGTGACTTGCATGGCGCCGACCTTAGACCGCGGCCGGCCGGCGGGCGTGGCGTCGCGGTCTCTTTCGCCCTTGGCCGGCCCCGGGGTAGTTTATGTGGGGGTTCTGCACCCGGGCCAGGAGAGTGAGTGGACGACTGGAAGGCGATCGAGGCGATCTGCCGACGTGGGTGGGATGCGCCGAACGAGGTGGACCTCGAGCGCGCCTCCTGGTTCGTGGAGGATCCGCAGAGCATTCGACGGGACGTCTGGACGGCGGCAGCCTACGGCGAAGGTCTCGCCGTACGCCGGCTGCTCGCCGCGGACCCGGCGCTGGCGACGCAGCCTGGGGGGCCCTGGAACTGGACCCCCATCCTGTATGCCTCTTTCTCCGCGGCTCACGAGCTGGTCGGCCGAGGAGACGCCGTCATCGAAGTGGTCGCTGCCTTGCTCGAGTACGGAGCGTCGTCGGCCGACGCATATGAGGTCGAGCCGGGGAGGTTCTCGGCGCTCTACGGGGCGTTGGCGGTGAACGGACACCTCGACCGGGCACGTCTCCTCGTGGCCGCAGGGGCTCCGGGGAGTGACGGCCAGTCGCTGTACTCGGCGGTCGAGTCATTCAACATCGACCACCTCGATCTGCTCGGCCGAGCCGGGCTCGACCCCGAGGACGTCTCCTATTGCCTCCTGCACGCAATCGACATGCTCTGGGACACCGGCGTCTCCTGGTTGCTCAACCACGGCGCCGCCACCACGGCGACCCACTCCATCGCGGACGAGACCTGCCTGCACTGGGCGATCAAGCGGGCGGCGGGGGTCCAGACCATCGAGTTGCTCCTCGACCACGGAGCCGACCCCAACGCGAAGACGAAGGACGGTCGGGCCGCGTTGCTTCCGCTGCTCGGCACCACGCCGCTGGACTATGCGTTGCGGCTCGGTCGCCCCGACATCGTCGAGATCCTCGAGTCGCGGGGCGCCATTCGGCGTGAGGCCACTCCCGAGGAGGCGTTCATCTACGCGGCGGCGGCGGGTGACGAGGACGAGATCCAGGACCTGACGTCCGACGACCCCGACCTCATGGCGAAGCTGCCCGCTGAGGACCGAGGACTGGTTCCGTTCCTCGCTCACCAGGGCGCCCTGCCCGGGGTCACGCTGCTGTGCGAGCTCGGCTTCGACGTGAACACCACGTCGTGGATGGGGCTCACCGCGCTGCATTGGGCGGCCCTGCGCGGCGACGACGAGATGACGCGGACTCTCTTGGTCTACGGCGCCGTGATGGTGGACGTCGGGGGCTACTTCGGGACCCCCATGGACTGCACAGCGCACGCCTGGTGGCAGGGAGATCACGCAGCAGTGGCGGACCTGCTCGCCTTCGCGCCCTATGCCGGTGCGGAGGAGGACCCCGCGACCCTGCCCCAGGAACCGGCGCCGGGGCCGGCCGCGGCGGATCCCGAGCCATCGTCGATGCCTCGACGGGAGCCCCCTCGTTCGGACGACATGCTGGCCGCTGCCTTCGACCCTACTGACGACCCCCGCGCCGGGGAAGACGAGGACCCCACCGAGGAGGCCTTAAGGGCCTTCCTGGCTCACCAGCAACCGGTCGCGCTCAAGGTCGGCGAGCCCCCATCGAAGGACTGCGCCGTCCCAGCCGGCGGAGAAGAGCTCGCCGTCCCCCAAGAAACGGACTGAGCTGACCCTGCCCGAGTGGGCCTGGTGTTCCGCGAGCAGCGTTCCGTCCTCCAGTCGCCAGATCCGAACCGCGCCTTCGAGGTCTCCCGCCGCGAGGCGAGACCCGTCGGGGGAGAAGGCCAGCGCGGTCGCCCCCGGACGGTCCACCCCGAGCACTCCGAGAGGTTGCCCCGCGGGCGAGAACCACTGAATGCCCTCGTCCAGGGTCGTGGCGCTTCGTCCCGAGGTGGTGATGGCGACGGGGCCGCGTCCGGGCAGGTCCTCCTGCCAGATCGGCGTCACCACTCCCTCGGACCCGTCAGCGACGGTCATCCGGCCCGAGAGAGCCCTCAGAGCGACGAAGGGACCGGCCGCGGCGAGGTCGAAGTGCGGCTCCTCACCCCAGCTGGGGGACGCGGTCTCCCGCGCCAGGACTCGGAGCACTCCCGTGGGCCCGTAGGAGAGGCCGGCGACGCCATAGCCGTCGATGTGCGCCACGCGCCGAAAGCTGCCCCCGACCTCGATGTCCACGACCGTTCCTGAGGTCAGGTCGAGACGCTTCGCCGCAAAGGGCTCGGGCACCGAAGCGACCGCGACGACCGTGCGGCCTCCAGGCTCCACTGCCACATCCTTGATGACGCCGCCGAACACGGCGTGCCCGACCACGGAGCGCTCCCCGGGACTCCAGACGGTGACGCGCCCGGTTCCCCGCGCGGCCACGACGGCACCGTGCACGAGGTCGAGCGCGGTGACCCCTCCGGGCTGCCAGTGTCTGGAGGAGGGGCCCGGGGGGGGCAGGGTCCAGCGCTGGAGCTCCGGGCCGAGCAGCCGCAGGCTCCCGTCGTCGGCGAACCGCACGTCGCGGGTGTGGTCGAGGGGGAGCCGCAGTGCGTCACCGGTCCCGAGGCGCCAGACGTACACCTCCCCCCGCTCGGTCCGCACCACGAGGGACTCGCGGTCGGGCGCCCAGACGGCAGACGTCAGGCTGTGGTCCGCGACCTGGTGGGTCGACAGGCGCACCCTCGCCCCGAAGTCCACCAGCGCCACATGACCTGTCGTACGCACGACGGCGAAGACGTCATCGCGCAGATGGAGCGCCGCGACCATCCCCTCGATGGCCTCGACGTCCGGGAACGTCTCAGTCAGCTCCTCGGGAGGGGTCTCCGGGTCGAAGTATCCAAAGCGGCTGTCGGCGCACACCACGAGGAGGCGCTTCGGCGCGAACGCTGCTGCGGCGACATTGCCGGCGCTCTCGCACCACGGCAGCCTGGTCGAGTCCCCCGACGGCCGGTTCAACCCGAGCAGCTGCCCCCGCCACGCCGCAGAGAACTGTCCGTCCTCCCGCACGACCACCCCGTCCGCGAACGTGGGGTAGCTCCAGCGGTCGAGGTCGGCGCCCGACCTTGGATCCAACTGGAGCATCGGGCCATTGAGAATTCCCACGTAGAGTCCGCCCGGAACGCTCGACAGGTCGAACTCTTGATCGAACTCTCGCCTCCACAGCGGGGCGCCCTCGGCGGAGCGAGCCTCGAGGGTCCCTCCCTTGCGGCAGATCCATCCTTCGTCGAGAAGCAGCGCCTGGTCGCACCCGGCGGCCCCGGGGTGCGAGTCCGTCAGCAGCGGTCGGGGGCGATGGACGTTGCGCGCCAGCAGCCCGCGCGCGGCGGGGGACTCGGCCCAGGAGAGGGCCTCACGGGCGAGGGCCTCGGCGTGGTCGAGTTCGTCGTCGGCCTCCTCTGCCAGGGCTTGCTCCGAGAGGGCACTGGCCAGGTGGGCCTCGGCTTGCCGGCGCTCGGACGCGGCTTGGGTCCACCCGATGGCGATGGCGGCGGCCAGCAGCACCGCGGCGACGAACCCCACGGCGATGGGGGCTCTCCAGAGCCGCACGAGCCGGCCCAGAAGCTCCGCGGCCGAGTAGTCGTGCGCGGCGACCCGGCGCCCGTCGAGGAAGCGGGCGAGATCCTCGGCGAGATCGGCGCCGTCGTCGTACCGGTCTTCTGGCCGCGTCGCAGTGGCCTTGCGGACGATCCCCGCGAGGGCAGGGGGGCAGCCGGAATTCTCGAGCGCTGCGGCTCCGGTCACGCTGCCGGGGGGACTTCCCTTGGCGCGCTGACCGGTGGCGATCTCGAACAACATCGCGCCCAGGGACCACACGTCGGATCGCGGCGTGGCCGGCTCGCCGCGCTGCTGCTCCGGACTCATGTACCCAGCCGTGCCCACCGCTCCGCCCTCGACGGCGACTCCGTCCTCCAGCGGAATGGCGAGGCCCCAGTCCGCGACCTGGGTCTCCCCAAAGGCGCCCACCAGGATGTTCTCGGGCTTGAGGTCGCGATGGGCGATGGATCGGCTGTGGGCGTAGGCCATCGCCTGACAACTCGAGAGCATGGGGCGCAGCGCCCGGAGTCTCTCGTTCAGGGGCTGCTCGTCGATGCGCTCGGCCAGGGTTTCGCCCCGCACCAGCCGCATCACGTACCAGGTGCTGCCGTCGTCGGCTCGCCCGGCGTCGTAGACCGGCAGGATCCCTGGATGCTCGAGGCGGGCCGTGATGCGGGCCTCGCGCTGGAGCCGCGCCCGCCCGTGGGCCGGTGCATCCGGGCGACACTCCTTCAGGGCCACATCCCGCTCCAGGAGGAGGTCACGGGCTACGAAGACCCGTCCCATGCCTCCTACGCCGAGCAGGCCGCTCCTTTCGTAGCGTTCGCCATCGAAGCGCGGGAGCTCCGGAGGCGCTGGCGGCCCCCAGACACCCGCCACGCTGCCGCCGTCCGACGGATCCGAGGGGTCGAAGGCCATCTCAGGTGCGGTCGACGACCGTGTCCTGGGGCTCGAGGACCAGCTCCACGAGCCCGGTGCGGGTCGCGGCGACGAGGCCAGTATCGAGGCCCGCGTCCCGCAGCTTCGTGCGCAACCGTGTCAGGGCGACGTCCCACCGCCGGCGCAGCAGGATCCGTTGGTCCTCCTCCCGCCAGATCTGCTTGGCGAGCACAAACCAGTCGACGGGGCCGTCGAAGGTCACCAGCTCCGAGACAATGCGCGCCGCGATGCCGCTCAGCGAGAGGACGAGCGCTCCTTCGCTGTGGATGTGGACCGAGTGGAACCGGGCCTCGATCGACAGCGGCGGCCGTCCGCTCCCGGCGCGCGTCGCGCCTCCTCCTGCTTTGTGCAAGGACAGCGTGGTCAGCTCGAATCTCCGTGCCCCGATGGCGAAGGTGTCGCCCTTCGCGATCCCCCGGGCAGGAGAGCCAGCGACGCTCAGGGTCCAGCCGGAGCCCGTGTCCCAGATGTGCGCTGCCGCGTCCGGCTCGTAGCGGGGCACGAGGCGAGGCTCGGGGTCGAGGTGCAGCGACCCGACGCCAGACAGCACCTGGCGGGGCAGCCCATCGCCGCGCAGGGCGAGGACCTCGTCGGGCAGAGACACCTCGAGGACGAGGAGAGGCAAGTCAGGGGCGAGCTCGAGCACGAGGCCCTCATTGAGGGTGACGTCGCGCACGGTGCGGCCGTCGACGGCGAAGCGCCCCCGCAGCGCGAGCAGCTTGAGCTCTCCGCCGCGCAAGCTCACGAGGGCGTGAGCCTCGGAGATCCGCCCATCATCGAGGGTGAGCGCCGCCCCGCGGGTCCGACCAATCAGGTCGCCCGGACTCAGGGCCGCAGTGCTCCCGTCTGGGAGCGACACGCGCACGTACGCCTGCACTTTGTCTGTGCCTCCACCTCAACCCCGCCTGCAGTCTACCTGCTCTGCGCCCCACGGCACATTACGGACGCTTGCGCCAGAACCTGAGGTCGGAGCCGGGGGGGGGCTGGAAGCGAGGTATGAACTAGCGGGAGGCGTCTCCGTGGCGGGCGAGAGCCGCGATGTGCGAGGGGTCGAGGGCTTCGTCCCAGAGGGCCACCTCGTCGAGCTGTCCATCCAGGGCGCGTCGCTCCTGATTCGCGTCCCAGCCCACGACGAAGGGCAGTCCGCCGTCGGGGATCGCGGTGAAGGGGACGTCGGTGTCTGCGACGAGCTGCCCATCGACGTACAGATCGAGAACCCCGCCGTCCCAGGAGGACGCGAGGTGGGTCCACCGGCCAGGGACCATGGGGTCTGGCGCGGGGAGCAGCGTCTCCTGGGCCGACGTCCCCCCCTCGACGATGGCGTGGGGCGTGCCGTCGGCGGCGATGGCGAGGGCCCACCCGGTGTAGGAGATGGTGCCGTTTCCGTGGGACGTGATGAACACGAAGTCTTCGGTCGGGAGCGCGTTGAGCTGGACCCACTGGGCGGTGGTCCACGCTGGAAGCAGGTCGATGGCGACCTCGACGCTGGCGTCTTCGAGGGCCGCGGATCGGCCGACCCGCCCGGGAGCCGACCTCCAGTGGCCTTCGGAGTGCACCTCGTGGCCGTGCCCGATGCGGTCCGCGGTCAGCGCCTCGGATGCCTCGAAGTCCCACGAGAGCAGCGGTCCCGGGCGGTCGATGGGCGCGCAGGCAGGGGCCACGACGCCGATGAGGAGCAGAGCAAGGAGCGAGCGGCGCATGACGTCCTCCGCGTCGGGAACTCCCGACAACAGAGACGATAGGAGCGCGCAGGAGGGTTCGGACCCTTCCTCGGTCTTACACCCCGGTCAGGGGTTGCAGCTGAAGGTCCCCTGGTACGAGAAGCTGGTGCCGTCGCACGTATAGCCCTCCGCCTCGTCGGATCCGTCGGGGCAGTAGTGGCAGTTGCCGTTGAAGTTGCAGGGGTCGCCGGCGTCAGGCTCATCGGCCGGGCAACTGGTGGAGTTGGAGCACCCCGGACCGGTGCAGAGGCTGCTGCCGGCGGCGTCGTCGTCGTCGCTGAAGCCGGAGTCGTCGTCGTCGCTGTTCGTCGGCGGGCAGCCGGCGACCACGGAGAAGAGGAACGAGGTGGCGAACAGGGCAAGAAGCAGGGTCAGGGCTCGACGCATGGTGGGGAATCCTCCTCCCGCGAGCCTACTCGGGGCGCGCCGCCTTCCCCAGGGTTGTTACTCCGGGACGCCTTCGCCGCCGAGCTGGTAGTCGTCGCGGACCAGGGTCGGGGTGGCCGCGTCTCCGTTGATCCAGACCTGGAGGTCGTACTCCGCGCCGTCCTTGTTCGCACATCCGTAGTTCTCGACGCTGAGGCCCACGGTCCCGCTGCCCGTCGCCTCGAAGGTCACCTCGGGGCAGGAGTACTCCGGCGGGGGGAACGTGCAGGGAAACTCGTCGTCGCCGTCGGTGAGGTACTCGTCGGAGTCGGGGTTCGTGCCGTCGTAGAGAACCAGACCCGGGTCAAAGGTGCTGCTCGCCGAGACGGTGTCCACCAGGGCGACCAGCTGGTCACCGCTGGAGAGGCTGACCGACCAGACATCGACGAACTCCTCCTCGCAGCTCAGGTCTCCGAAGTTGCTCTCTCCGCCGGGCGGGGTGGAGTCATCGTCATCGCCGGTGGCGTCGTCGTCATCTCCGGTGGCGTCGTCGTCGTCGGCTGCGTCATCGTCGTCGGCTGCGTCGTCGTCATCGGCCGCGTCGTCGTCGTTGGCTGCGTCGTCGTCGTCTCCGCTGCTTCCGCGGCCGCCACGCAGGGGGGTGCAGGCAGCCAGAGCGCCGAGGAGAAGGAGGAGGAGGAGGTGCTGGAGAGTGCGTTTCATGCGGGGACCCCTTGCGTGTTGCAGGGGTCCTTTAGCACGACCATCTCGCGCGGCGATTTGTCGCACCTGGCCTTGCGCCCGGGCGGCAGGTCGGCCTCGGGCCTACATTCCTCTCATGCTGAACCGCAACCTGACCCTGTTCGCCGCGGCCCTCCTCTCCTTCGGCGCCCTCACGGCCTGCCCGGCGGAGGTCTGCGAGTACACCGAAGCCCCCAGCTTCGACGAGATCTCGGCTGCGCCCGCCACCGTGGAAGCTGGCGGGGACATCGATCTCACCTTCCTCGTCAGCAACTTCGACTTCTCCATGGAGTCCGAGGACGAGCACGCCCACGGTGACGACGACGACGATGACCATGGCGACGCCGTGGATCTCGATGGCCCGTGCCCCATCGGCCACGTGCACGTCTACCTCGACGACCTCATGACCGAGCCCCTCGGGCAGCCGACGACGCCGACGGCCACGGTCACCATCCCCGCCGACACCCCCGCCGGCGAGCACACGCTCATCGGGCGCCTGCACGGCCTCGACCACACCATCTTCGTGACCGACGACGGCGAAGAGGTGACGGCGCAGACCACCATCACGGTGGAGGATCCAGCCACCGTCGGTCGCTGATTCGCCCTCGCCGTAGGCACAGGTCGCTACACTCCCGCGCCATGACTCCCAATCAGGCCATCGAAGCCCTCCGGGGCCGCCGCACCGTTCCGGTGACGCGCGGCTCCATCCGCAGCGTCAAGGAGCTGCACGACCAATGTCTCTCCCGGGAGATCCCCGCTGCGATGCGTCGACCCTGCGTCGACGGCGGTGGCTGAGGCACGAAGATGGAGCTCCTGGTTCAGGAGCCGGACATTCCTCGTGTGATGGCCCTCATGGGTCGTTTCGTCACTGAAGAAGCCCCCGAGGGCGAAGAACCCCCGTGCCCTTGTTGCGGCACGGCCGCGCCCTTGATTGCGGGTGCGTGCTCGGATTGCGGCCTGCAACTGGCCTGAGGCACACATGATCGCGTTCTCCAGCGTGCACAAGCAGTACGGACGTCAGGTGCTGTTCAGCGGCGCCTCGTTCCAGATCGATCCCGGCGACAAGATCGGACTCGTGGGTCCCAACGGAGCCGGCAAGTCCACCATCTTCCGGCTCATCGAGGGGACCGAGCACGCCGACAAGGGCAGCGTCGAGCGCCCCAAGCGGCTCACCCTCGGGATCTTCCGTCAGGACGTGGGCGACTGGACCGGCAAGACCGTGCTCGAGCAGGTCATCGAGGGCGCCGGTGAGGTGGGGCTGCTGGCGACGGAGCTCGCCGAGCTGGAGCCGAAGCTCTCGGACCCGGACGCCGCGGACTTCAACGCCGTCCTCGAGCGGTATGGGGACGTGCAGGAGCGCTTCGCGATGCTCGGCGGCTACGACCTCGACGCCCGGGCGGCCCAGGTCCTCGCGGGACTGGGGCTCAACCAGGAGCAGATCGCGGGCGACATCGGCGCCCTGTCCGGCGGGTGGAAGATGCGGGTCGCTCTGGCCCAGGTCCTGCTCATGAACCCCGACGTGATGCTGCTGGACGAGCCCACCAACCACCTCGACATCGAGTCGATCCTGTGGCTCGAGGACTTCCTGCGGGACACCAAGAGCACGGTGGTGATGACGTGCCACGACCGGGACGTCATGAACCGGGTGGTCAAGCGCATCATCGAGATCGACTCGGGCCAGCTGCGCACCTACACCGGCGACTACGACTTCTACGAGAAGCAGCGCGGGGAGGCGAACGTGCGCCAGGCGGCCGAGTACAAGGCCCAGCAGGCGATGCTCGCCAAGGAGGAGCGCTTCATCGAGCGGTTCAAGGGACAGCCCAGCAAGTCGTCGGCGGTCCAGAGCCGGGCCCGCATGCTGGAGAAGATCGAGCGGGTCGACGCGCCGAAGAAGGTGGTGGAGCAGCGCTTCACCTTCCCCGAGGTGGCGCGGTCCGGGGACGAGGTCATCGAGGCCCGAGACCTGGTGAAGGCCTACGGCGCCAAGCGCGTGCACGAGGGATTGGACCTGTCCGTGCGCCGCGGCGAGCGGTGGGCGGTGATGGGGGAGAACGGCTCCGGCAAGAGCACGCTCATCTCCATGCTGGCGGGGGTGCTGGCACCAGACTCGGGCGGCGTGAAGATCGGTGCGTCGGTGGACATGGCCCACTTCGCTCAGCAGCACGCCGACAACCTCACCGGGAGGGGCTCGGTGATGCAGGAACTCGAGACGCGGTTCCCCATGGCAGGGCAAGGGGTGTTGCGGCAGCTCGCCGGCGCCTTCTCGTTCCGCGGAGACGACGTCGACAAGCGCGTCAGCGTGCTGTCCGGTGGCGAGAAGACGCGGCTCGCATTGGCGATTCTGCTGTTCGGCAAGCCGAACCTGCTGCTCCTCGATGAGCCCACCAATCACCTCGACCTGGGCACGAAGAACGCCCTGCTCAAGGCTCTGGAGAGCTACCAGGGCACCATCGTCTTCGTGAGTCACGACCGCTCGTTCCTGCGGGCTCTGGCCACGAAGGTGCTGGAGCTGCGCCCCGGGGATCCCCTGGTGTACCCCGGCAGCTACATCGAGTACGTGGAGTCCACCGGGCGCGAAGCTCCCGGCATGCGCGCCATCGACGGCACCGCGAAGGCCTGAACGGCTTCTCATAGAACGGAGGCGCTCGGGCTACCATCCGCCGATGCGCGCACTCATCACCGGCGGAGCCGGCTTCATCGGCAGCCACCTCGCGGAAGTCCTCCTCGCCCGTGGGGACGACGTGCACGTCGTCGATGACCTCTCGACGGGCTCGATGCACAACATCACTCACCTCAAGGCCAACCCTGGGTTCTCCTACACGCTGGGGAGCGTCATGGACCGGCGCACCATGGCCGAGCAGGTGGACCTCGCCGATGTGGTCTACCACCTCGCCGCGGCGGTCGGCGTGCAGCTCATCGTCGAGTCGCCGGTGCGGACCATCGAGACGAACGTCCGCGGCACCGAGGTGGTGCTCGAGATGGCGGCGAAGAAGAACCGCAAGGTCCTCCTCACCAGCACGAGCGAGGTGTACGGCAAGTCCACCGCCATTCCCTTCGTGGAGTCGGGGGATCTGACCCTGGGGTCCACCCATCTGGGGCGCTGGTCCTACGCCTGCAGCAAGGCGCTCGACGAGTTCCTGGCGCTGGCCTACTGGAAGGAGAAGGGCCTGCCGGTGACGGTGGCGCGCCTCTTCAACACCGTGGGCCCGCGACAGATCGGCCGGTACGGGATGGTGATCCCTCGTCTGGTGGGGCAGGCGTTGGCGGGCGAGCCCATCACGGTCTACGGAGACGGCTCCCAGCAGCGCTCGTTCACCTGGGTGCACGACGCCGTGGGCGCGCTGGTGGACCTGATGGACGCCGACGCCGCCAATGGGGAGGTCTACAACATCGGCTCGACCCAGGAGATCAGCATCCTCGCCCTCGCCGAGCTCATCAAGGAGCGGACGGGGTCGAGCAGTCCCATCGTCTTCGTGCCCTACGATCAGGCCTACGCGCCGGGCTTCGAGGACATGATGCGGCGCCTGCCGTCCCTGGCGAAGATCCACGCCCTCACCGGCTACGAGCCATCCCGCACGGTGGCTCAGATCATCGATGGGGTGATCGACTCGCTGCGCTGAGCGCGTCCGTGGCCGACATCGTGCGCCCCGGCCTGCCCGGGCCGGACGATTTCCCCACTCCGAGTTGACCTCTCCCTTGCACATCGACGGGGTGTCTCGGGATAGCGTGCGCGCTCCACTCGGAGGATCCATGTCCCGACCCACTCGGCGCCGCTTCCTGCAAGGCGCCACTCTCGGAACCGCGTCACTGACGGTGCCTACGTTCCTGTACGGATGCAGCAAGAGCTCGGGCGCAGTCGTCGCCAGCGCCACCGCCGCTCCTCCCGCCAACCCCTTCCTGACGTGGTTCGGCATCGACGAAGCGATGATGCGCACGGTGCTCGCGGAGCTCACGCGAGGTGGCGCAGACGCGGCGGACCTGTACTTCCAGTTCACGCGCAGCAACAGCATCTCGCTCGAAGACGGCATCGTCAGCAAGGCGAGCTCGTCCATCGACGAGGGCGTGGGCCTCCGCTGCGTCGTGGGCGACCAGACCGGGTATGCCTTCACCGAGGACCTCACGCTGGAGTCCATGAAGGCTGCAGCCCGCACCGCCAGCGCCATCGCCAACAACGCGGCGGCGCCGGCGCCCGAGGTGTTCACCTGGGGCGAGGTCCCCAGCCAGTACAACCTCGAGGTGCCGTGGTCAGACGTCGGCATCGACACGAAGCTGCCCAAGCTCCAAGAGCTCGAGCAGCTGGCCCGGGGCCTGGACCCGGCGGTCAAGTCGGTGCGCATCTGGTGGAGCGACAGCGAGGAGCGCGTGCTCGTCGCCGACGCCCGCGGCTTCGTCTTCACCGACGTGCGCCCCCAGACGCGGTTGTGGTGTTCCATCACCGCGGAGAAGGACGGGGTCACCGTGTCCAACGGCGCCAACCTCGCCGGCCGCAAGGGCATCGAGTTCTACGACAGTGAGGCTCTCACCACCCTCGCTCAGCAGGCCATCGACCGCACCATGGTGCTCTTCGACGCGCGGCGGCCGCCGGCGGGGGAGATGCCGGTGGTGCTCGCGGCCGGCGCCAGTGGGATCCTGCTGCACGAGGCCATCGGCCACGGCATGGAGGCCGACTTCAACCGCAAGGGCGTGTCCATCTACTCCGAGATGATCGGCAAGAAG
>JAGSHC010000391.1 GCA_023954745.1 Deltaproteobacteria bacterium
ACGGGCACGACCGTGCTGCAGAACATGCTCGAGCAGGCGCCGCATCGACGGGCGCTGCAGTTCTGGGAGACCACGTCGCCGATCCCGTGGCACGACGACCTCGAGAAGGACCGGGCGGCGCGCATCAAGCGAAGCGACAACGACCTCAAGCTCGCGTATCGCGTCGTGCCGGAGATGGCCGAGGTCCACGAGGTGAAGTCGACGACGGCCGAAGAGTGCTGGCCGCTGCTGTCCAACACGTTCGCGGTGGTGAACTTCGACATCTGCCACGGGCTGAAGCCCTACGGCGAGTGGCTCATGGACTTCGACATGGAGTGGGCGTACCGCGAGTACCGCCGCATGCTCCAGATCTTGCTGTGGCGGATTCCCGCGAAGCAGCTGGTGCTGAAGTGCCCCGAGCACCTGTGGAAGCTCGACGCCCTGCTCAAGGTGTTCCCGGATGCGTGCGTGGTGTGGACCCACCGCGAGCCCTTCGACTGCGTAGCCTCCTACAGTTCCATGATCTCACTGTCGCGCCGCACCCTGCAGGGCCGCATCGACCCCAGCGTCATCGGCCCGCACATCGCGGACCGCTTCCAGCGTGGCGTCACCCGAGCGATGGCGGCGCGGGATGCTCTCGGCGACGAGGACCGCTTCTTCGACGTGGACTTCAAGACCCTCATCGGGGACCGAGTGGGCATGGTGAATCGCATCGAGCAGCACTTCGGGCTCGAGCTGACGGACCCGGCGCTGCTGCAGGGCTGGCTCGACCAGAAGCGCGCTGACGGGCGCGGCAAGCATCGCTACGACCCCGCCATGTGGGGCGTCGAAGAAGGCCGCATCAACGAGCAGTTCCGGGTGTACATGGAGCGCTTCGGGCTGGGAGACTGACGCCGCCTGAGGGGTCGGCCGGGGAGGCCGGCGCGACCGGGCGTGTGGGGAGCGCGCATGAATCCTGAGCAGATGGCCGCGATGTTCGTCGAGGGCCTGAAGAGCGGCGCCATCGGGCCCACCGTGGTGGACAGTTGGGACCTGCCAGGTCCCGAGCCCAAGGACGATCCGGTTGCCCGGCGGGCCTGGGCACAACGTCGGGCGGCGATGTTCTCGGCGGCGCCGTCCTTGATTGCGGAGTACGTGGCGGCTCTGCAGGGGGCCATCGAGGACTGGGAGGTGGCCGAGCTGGGTCGGGTTCTCCTCGAGGCTCAGGTCTTCATCAGCCGGATCAAGGAGTACCTCGTGCCCGCCCACGAGAGGGTGAAGGCGGGAGATGTCGTCTCCGACTTCTTCGCCCTGGACGAGGGGCTCGAGCCTGCGCGCGGGATGGATCTGGCGCTGCTTCGCGAGAACGCCCAGGACACCGAAGCGCTCATGACCAGCGTGGTCTCGGATGTGCTGCAGGTGGCACGGATGTCCTGGCGTCATGGGGTGCCCCAGAAGGCGGCCGCGGCAGCGCCCGAGCCCATGATCGAGGGGAACGAGGACGCCTTCGAGGCGCATCTCCAGGAGATCGTCGAAGCCCTGGTCGAGCGAGTCCGGAACCAGCCGAAGAGCGAGGTAGAAGACGACCCCCTGGATCCCGATCTCGACAAGAAGATGAGTCGACGGCTGGCGGGAGCGGGACGGCGACGACTGCATCACGGGGACATCCCCGATGAGGACGTCTTCGCCGAGTTCCTCGCCCACCGGTACGCGTACAGCCCCGAGGTTCCGCTCTTCGCGAAGGCCCTGCGGACCAACGGCTACTCCAAGGAGCGCTCCCACGCGTTCGAGACGCGAGCAGGGCTCAGCTTTCACATCGTGATGCCGAGCGAAGAGGAAGTGGGCAGCAAGCCTCCCATCCTCGTGTTCCGCGGCACGCAGCTCGATGACCTCAACGACATCCGCACCGACCTGGAGTTCCAGATCGGACAGACCCACTTCGACGCGGTGAAGTCGTTGGGGGTGGGAGACATGCTTCTGGGGGCGGCGAAGGACGCCGGCGGGCTCGCGCCCATCATCACGGGGCACAGCCTCGGGGGTGCGTTGGCTCAGCTGACGGCTGCCACCTGGCCCGCACGGGTGGGAGGGGTCGTCACCTTTCAGGCCCCGGGCCTGACTCGGGCGCACCATCGCCGCGCGACCGAGGGCTTCGCGCGTTTGAGCAAGGTCCCGCCCGTGCGGCACTACATCGCGGACCGCGACATCGTGCATCAGGTGGGTCAGCGCCACCTCCCGGGCGAGACGGTGCTGGTCACGGGCATCCACGTGGACCGGGGCGAGGGCTACACCTGGGGACTGAGCCACACGGACCTGCTCCTGGCAGACCACGGCATGCGCCAGAAGGTGGTGGACCTCGGACTCGCCGCCATCTGGTCTCCGCACACCCTGAGCGGGTTCACGATGCTGCCAGAGCACCCCACGAAGAAGGGCTCGGGACTCGAGATGGCCCGGGGAGGGCTGTCCCTGAGCCTTCGGTACGGCAAGCAGTTCCTGGTGGGCCCACGAGACCCGGCGACGCTGGTGTCGCGCGCGAGGGAGCTCGCGGCGCAGGGGCTGGACCAGGAGACCCCATCCTTGGCGAAGGCCTCAGTGGAGGTGGCGGCCAACGTGGTGACGTCGGCGTCGCGGGCCGTGCGCATCCAGGTGAAGAAGCTGGGGCAGAGGGGCGAGGAGTAAGCCGCTACCCTGCCTCCTCCTTCAGGAGTCCCCATGCTTGCCAGCTCTCTGCGCCGGTCCGCGCACCCCCTCTCCCTCGTCCTTCTCGCGATGCTGGTCGTCGCGTGTCCGAAGACGGAGACCGCCACCTCGGGCAGCGCCGCGCCGCCAGAGAAGGGCGTCGTCATCGAGCGGGCCGGCGACGCCACGAAGGTCACCATCGACGGCGGCTTCGTGTACTCGGTTCCCGACGACCTGGACACTCCCCTCCCCTGGGACGATGAGGTAGCCACCGGAACCCTCGACAATGGGATGCGCTGGTATGTCGAGAAGAACGTGGTCCCGAAGGACCGCGTGGAGCTCTGGCTCGCGGTGCGGGTGGGCTCCGTGCAGGAGGACGACGACCAGCAGGGTCTCGCGCACCTGCTCGAGCACATGGCCTTCAACGGCACGACGAACTTTCCCGGCAACAGCCTCATCACGTACCTCGAGTCCGTCGGCACCCGGTTCGGCGCGCACCTGAACGCGCACACGTCCTTCGAGGAGACCATCTACAAGCTGCAGGTCCCCACGGACGACGAGGAGCTGCTGGGCAAGGGCTTCACGGTCCTGTCGGACTGGGCCGGCGGCATGCTGCTCAACGACGAGGACATCGAGGGCGAGCGCGGCGTCGTGCTCGAGGAGTGGCGTCGCAGCCGCGGGGCCATGGGCCGCACCTGGGACGTGACCCTTCCCTTGCGCTACTTCGGCGCCCCCCACGCGAACCGCCGCCCCATCGGCACCGAAGACTCCCTCAAGAGCTTCACGCCCGACGCCGTCCGCCGGTTCTACGCCGACTGGTATCGCCCGGACCTCATGGCGGTGGTGGTGGTGGGTGACATCGAGCCCGCCGACGCCGAGCGCCGCATCCAAGAGGCCTTCGGAGGGCTGGCTGCGCCAGCGGAGCCGCGGCAGAGAGACAAGGTCACCATCCCCACCCACGAGGACACGCTGGTGGGCATCGTCGCAGACCCCGAGCAGCGCTTCAGCAGCGTCGGGCTGGTGCACAAGATGGCCGGCGAAGAGGTGATGAGTCACCAGGCCTACCGGGACGGCATCGTCACGCGCCTGTACACCCGCGTCATGCGCGAGCGCCTGGCCGAGATCGTGCGGAACCCGGAGTCGCCGCTGCAGCGAGGCTTCGTGTCCCATCGGCGCATGACGCCCACCACGGAGTCCCAGTCCGTCGGCGGCTCGGCGCAGGGCGGCAAGGAGCGGGAGGCCCTCGAGGTGCTGATGCTCGAAGTGGAGCGCGCGCGACGGTTCGGAGTCCTCGAGTCTGAGCTGGAGAGGGCCAAGGCCGGCATGCTCGACAGCTACCGGGGCTCGTGGGTGGACCGCGAGAACCAGGAGTCGCGCCGGGTCCTCGGCGAGCTGATCCGCAACTTCACCAACGGTGAGAACGTGCCCGGCATCGGGTACGAGTACGCCGCCGCCAGCGCCTGGCTCCCCGGCATCACCAAGGCCGAGGTGGACGCGGTGGCGAAGGCCTTCCTGCCCGAGGGCAGCCGCGTGGCGACGGTCATCCGCCCCGGCGGTGAGCTGCCGGCCCTGACGGAGGAGGACGTCCTGAGCACCGTGGCCGGCGTGGCCACCGCCGACCTCGAGGCGCCGGTGGACGTGGTCGTTCCCGAGGCCCTCGTGGCGAACCCGCCCGAGCCGGGCACCGTGGTCTCGAC
>JAGSHC010000365.1 GCA_023954745.1 Deltaproteobacteria bacterium
CCGAGACCAGCTCGCGGCGTCTCATGGCCGCAGTCGTGGTGTCGTTGCGATCATTGCTCCACTCTACGGGGTCGCCCGAGGCCGATGCCGTTGTTGCGGGCGACACCGCTACCCTTCCGCACGAATCGCACCTCAATGTGCCCCATCTGCTCTTCGTCCGATAACCTCCTTTATGTGCCCTATCCGCACCATCACGAACAGCGCGCCGGTGGCCAACGCGGGGGTCAACCAGACCGCCAACGAGGGCAGCCCGGTCACGTTCAACGGCACCTTCACGGACGGCGGCACCGGCCACACGTTCCTGTGGGACTTCGCCGACGGCACCACCGCCACCACGCAGAGCGCGACTCACACCTACGCCGACAACGGCGCGTTCACCGCGACCTTCACCGTCACGGACTCCGGCGGCTCGACCGGTTCGGACACCGCGCTCGCTACCATCAGCAACGTCGCCCCGGTGCTGACGTCCACCGCGCCGTCCGCGTACAGGCCCGCGAGCGTGAGGTCCGGGGCGCGCTCGATCTCGCCGCATAGATCCAGGAGGACGGCCTCGAGGCGCGCGACCAGCTCGTTCGGGAAGTAGCCGTCGTCGTACATCGACGCCAGGAAGCGGTAGGAGCGCAGCGCGGGCCGGGTCGGCCGGGTCGTGGACATGCGGAGATCCTACGCGGCGTGGGTTCAAGCGCCCCCTGCAACTCGCTCCGCCCAACCTCGACCCGCCTTCTCGAGGTTCCGCCTCAGCATGAGCCGGAACACGAACTTGGCCACCGGGTTCAGGAAGGTGTAGGTCTTCCCGTCGACGGTGAGGGTGTGCTTTCCGTTGGTCTTCGGCGGTGTCGCGCCGATGCTGAGGGCAAAGGCGCAGTGGCCGTCGAACTCGAGCGTGTCAGTGGGCGGCATGGTCGCCTCGTCCCGTGGCCGCCGGCTCCGTGCGAAGGAATCGCTGCAGAGCCTGGTAGGCGTGGTCTTGGAATTGGTGGTTGGTGAGGTCTTCGAAGTAGGGGCTCTGGTCCACCAACGCGCCGCTGGTGCCGGGGGGGACGCTCGCGTAGAAGCGGCCCGTGGCGTAGGCGTCGTCCAGGAGCACGGTGACGTAGCGTTCGGCCCCCTCCTCCACGCCATGGGCCCATCCGAACAGGCGCATCATGGGCATCGCGACGCGGCCGAAGAAGAACCCGCGCAGGGGGGTCATGTCGTCCGCGGCCTTGGTCCCGGCGGTCGCTCCGGGGCTGACGACGACGAACCGAATCTCGGGGTGTCGGCGAGCCATGGAGCCCGCCCACATGGTGCCCATGTACTTCACGAGGCCGTAGTTGGTCATCGTGTTGAAGCGAGGCAACACCGAGCCGTCCGCGATGGTGGCGAACTCGTCCACCGACGAGGTCTTCAAGTCCGGCCGCGGGGCGCCCCCGGGGATGCCGCGCGCGGCTTCCGAGCCGACGTAGATCACGGTCCCCCGAAGCTTCCGGGCGGCGATGAGTCCCTCCACCAGAGCCGCGTGGCCCAACACGTTCACCGCAAAGGCCCCGGTCACCCCGTCCTGGGTGAGCAGGTGCCCCTCCGGGCCGCCGGCCCCTCCGGCGTTCAAGATGAGGCCGTCGATGCGCTCGGGGAGCTCCCGAACCGCCGCGCGCACCACGTCGAGGTCGGTCGTGTCGATCCGAACGAACTCGAAGATCTCCGCGCCCGTGGCGGCCTCGAGCTCGGCCTTGGCGGCCATCGCCTTTGCCTGGTTTCGGCAGCCCAGAATGATCTTCCGAACGCCGGGGACCGCCGCGAGGAGGCGCGCCGCCTCCTTCCCCAGTCCTGCGTTCGCGCCGGTAATCAGAATCGTCCCCATGGCGGGCATCGTGTCTCCTCTGCGGCGCGGTCCAGACGGTGGAGCAGCAGCGCAGTCGGAGTGTAGAAGCGAGCTTGTAGACAAAAAAGAGCCAGTATCGGCGACACTTTATGTCCGAAATAGGGTCAATCCAGCGGCCCGTGGCCCGCATCGCCCGCCCCGCGCTGCTCGATCACGTCCTGACCGATGCGCGCCAGAGCATCGGCGACGTACCGAACGGACGGGTGCCGACTCCGTCCCGGCGCCAAGACCAGATACAGCGAAAACGCCTCGAAGGACCAATCGGGGAGGACCCGCTCGAGCCCGCGGTGTCCCGGCGAGCCCTCCGGCAGCTCCGGGGCGGGGCCGATGCCGAAGCCCTGCAGCAGACATCGGTACAGGATGCGGGAGTCGTTGCAGGCCATGCGTCCGCCGATGGGCACGGTCTGCGCGAGGCCGTCCGACCGATTCAAGACCCAGTGATTCTGTGGAGAGGGCCCGGCGAAGCGGAGGCAGTCGTGGTGGATCAGGTCGGACGGACTCTCCGGCCTCCCGCGACGGTCGAGGTAGTCGGTGTGCGCCATGATCTGCGACCGGAGGCTCCCGAGCTTGCGGACCAGCAGCGTGGCTCCGGTCGGGGGCACTCCGGACACGCACAGATCCACCCCCCGGGCGAGCAGGTTGTCCGAGCGGTCCCCCACCAGGAGCACGAACGAGAGGCCGGGATGGATCGCCAGCTGCCGGCCGCACCACGCCTGCACGATCTCGCTCAGGAGGGTCGGCACCTGCACCCGCACGAGCCCCTGGAGCTGGTGCGTGGGCGAGATGGCGTCGGTAGCTTCGTCCAGCCGCTCGAGCACCGTGCGCACGTCTGCGTACCAGGCCTCCCCGTCGGGCGTCGGCCTCACGGAGCGGGTCGTGCGATAGAAGAGGCGCGTCCCCAGGTGCGCTTCCAGCGAGGCGATCCGCCGCGAGAGCTGCTTGGCGGTCTCGTCCATGGCGTTGGCCGCGCCCGTGAAGCTGCCCGCTTCGACGACGGCGGCGAACCGCTGGAGGTCGCGAACCTTGATCTTGTCCCACTCGGCCAGGGCGTCCTCCTCGGAGGTCGAGGGTGTCTGCAGCGGACAGGAGACTACTCCGTTCGGCGGGTCGGACGGCGCGGGGCGTCGGCTGGTCGGCAGCGGTTAGTCGAATCCCGTCAGCGCAGATTTGGGTGCCCAGGCTCCGCCCGTCCGGGGCGGCGAAAGTCATTGGCCCACGGGAGGACTCGGATGCCGCCCGGAGTCTACGGGCTGGACGATTCGTCGCCGTCTGCACCGGGAGAGGACTCTGGGGTCTCCCACCCATGGAAGACTGGCGGGGTGAGGAACTTGAGATCGACCGGAGATCGCCCGCCGAAACTCTGAATGGCCGCAGGGGTACCCCTGCGGCCGACGAATCGTGCGCTCATGCGTCCTATCCGCCCCGGATCCTCCGCGGGTGCCTTTCGGGCCTCCCCGCCCCGCTGGTAGGGCCCAGGGTCACAGGTCGATCCAGCTGTCTCCAGGGTCCAGCCTGTTCTCCGGGCGGCGCGTCCGGCGCGCCCTTTCGCATCGTGAGATGGAACGCCGGCTAACCTGAGATTGCCGCTTCGCCCTCCATGCGGCGGGACGTCGTGGGCTTCGATGCAATGTGATTCGCCTCCGGCTCCCACATGGCACATCTAGGCGCCCCATTCCGGGACATGGCCCGTGCGGGCCACGTCGGCAATCTCTTTCAGTTAGCCGGCATTCCATCGCGCAGATTTGTGGGTACCCAGGCGCCGCCCGTCCGGGGCGGCGAGGTCGAGCGGCCTTCGGGCACCCTTCTCTGAGCCCGACGGCTTGGTGGGGCTGGGGGTACCCCCGCGGCATCGGGGAGGTCGGGGACGGCCGGCTTCGCTCGAAATCGAGAGCTTCATCCAGTCAGTCTTCCCCGGTGGGCGTGATGATGAGGGGTCGACCAAGAGAGTCCCCCCTGGGTCGCCTGACGTGGTCCGAGAGTCGCTCCCAGGAGCATCCGGCCGGAGCTGGCCTCCTGGCGACCGGTCAGCGTTCGCCCAGGTGCTCCCATGCGTGGTCCAGGAAGGCGCGCACGCGAGAGGCGGTTCTCAACTCCGCCAGCGTGAGCACCCAGAGACTGGGGGACGGCTGCGGGATCGGGGTCGGTAGCTCGACAAGGTCCGGATCGAGGCGAACCTCACCGCACCAGAGCAGATGGGCTCCGAGGCCGGCGCGGACCGCCGCACGGATCATGCTGTAGCTGTCGAACCGCATCACCACCCGCGCGCCAGGGACCAGGGCCTCGAGCCACTTGTCCGAGGAAGCGTGCGGGGCGCGCGGATCGTCGCTGAGCCACGGGTAGGCGGACAGCGGTGCGTCGGGGCCGACCCGCTCGACGAGGGCCCTGCTCGCGCATGGCACGAACCGCACTTGGCGAAGCCGCCGCCCGAACAGGTGCGGGGCTGGGCTCTCGGACATCCGCAACACCACGTCGGCCTCCCTGCTCCGGAGGGAGACCGGTGTGGTCCTGCTGCAGACCGTGAGTTCGATGCCTGGGAAGCGCTCGGCGAACGACGAGAACACCTCGAAGTGGCCTTCGACGAGGAAGTCGAGCGTCGAGACCCTGAGTTGTCCTTTGAGGGCGGCATCGCGGCCCAGCACGCGGGCCTCCGCGGCGAGAACCTCGGCCTCCACGGACTCGGCGAGGCTCACGAGCTCGGCCCCGGCAACCGTCGGCACGTAGCCCTTGGAGGTGCGGTCGAAGAGCCGCACGCTCAGGGACTCCTCGGCCGCAGCGAGCCGGCGCCCGACGGTGGTTCGGACCACGCCGAGCGTGTTCGCGGCGCCGGTCAGGCTGCCCGTCCGCTGCTCTTCGTCCGATAACCTCCTCTATGTGACCTATCCGCCGGTGAAGGCGTGCCCCGAGTTCTCAGCTCGGCACCCGCTCCGTTCCCCGGCAGGCTGGGGGCCGCAGCTCCGGTAGAAGGAGCCACGTCACGCCACAGAACACTGGACATCCAAAATTCCACTGCACTATTAAGTAGTTAGGTGCTAACTGTTGCAGCGTGGAACTTCGGATGTCCGGGTCGTGTTGTGAGACATCGTGCGCGCCACTGGGCTTGAGGGCCGCTGGCTGAGTTGACGGGCTCCTCGGGAGCCGCTCCGGCGTCTTGATGCTTGGTGCTCACGGTACAGCGGGATGAGCACTTCTTCGAGGTAGTGCCTGACCGCGCTCCCGGCCCCGACTCCAGCACCTCGAGCTCGGATGCCCGCGGCTCCCTCGTCGAGGTCGGCGAGCTGGCG
>JAGSHC010000416.1 GCA_023954745.1 Deltaproteobacteria bacterium
CTCCATCGCTGCCGAAGACCGCTTCGACCCCGACCGCCTGGTCACCGACGCCCGCGACCACGGGGTCGACGCGATCCAGGCCGACAGCGTCGACCACATCGTCCAGCTGGTGGCTGACGGCACGAAGCCCGGCGACCTCGTGCTCATCCTCAGTAACGGCGGCTTCGGTGGCATCTACGAGAGCCTGCCGGCCGCCATCGAGGCCAGGGAGGTCTGATGCTCGGGCTGCCCGACGCACGACGCATTCGCCGAGGCCTGCGCGCGGTCAGCGCTCTGCCAGGACGTCAGCTGCGATCTGCGCGGGCGCGCCACAACGGGCCGAAGCTCCGGCGCACGAGCACGTATCTCACGAACACCTCCGGCTACCGCATCTTCGTGCGCGTCACCGAGCCCGACGACGAGCTGGTGCGACCCGCCGTCGTGCTCGTCCCAGGCCGGGACAAGGACGGCACCGTCTTCGACAGCGCTCTGTACCCGCTGACGGCCCGCGAGGTCGCCTCTCTGGGCGTGCGGTGCATCGCCTTCGACCCCGTGGGGCGCGGCAAGTCCTGGGGCCACGACGACTTCTGCGGCTCCGAGGGGCAGGACGCCCTCCGCGCGGTCCTCGATTACACCCACTCCCGCCGCGACGTGCGCGCGGGGAGCGTTGGAGTGGCGAGCTTCTCCCTCGGGCTCGCGCTGGCAGCGCCCGTCCTCGCCGCTCACGGTGACCGCCTCCCCACCGCGTTCCTCCTGGACTGGGAGGGGCCCGTGGACCGCGACGCCATCTTGCGCTCCGGGGACCTCCCGCCGGCGGCTCGCGCCGCGCTCGCGCGGGACCCCGATGTGTTCTGGGCGCACCGGGAGCCCATGCCCTCCATGGACGACCTCCCCTGCGAGTACATCCGCATCCAGGCGCGCGACGATCACGCCCTGGGACCCCGGGGAGCCCAGGGCGCCGTCGCACTGGTGGCCGAAGCAGCGCGCGGCCGGGCCCCCCACACCCGCCTGAACGACAACCGCCCCGACGTGGCCTGGCGGGCCGACCAGGTCGAAGAGATCTCGTGGGCGCCCTCGTCCCCTTCCCGCCTCAACAGAATGTTGCTGGAGGTCCTGCGGGAGCGCCTCGCGACCTGATCCCCACGCGCTGCTGTACCATCCCGCCCCTCGTGACCGTCTCTGCCCTCGAAGTCGCTTCCCTCAGCCGCTCCTACGGCGGCAAGCGCGTGGTGAACAACCTCGACCTGCTCGTCGAGCCGGGAGACATCTACGGCTTCCTCGGCCCCAACGGCGCCGGCAAGACCACCACGATGCGCATGATTCTGGGGCTCATCCGGCGCGATGAAGGCACGGTGCGCATCTTCGGCGAGGACGACCCGGTCAAGGCGCGCCGCAACCTTGGCGGCATCGTCGAGTCTCCTCGCTTCTACCCCTATCTGACGGGCCGGGACAATCTGCGGATCTTCGCCGCCTACACCCCGGGCGTGACCGAAGGGCGCATCGACGAGCTGCTCACCCTCGTCCGGCTCCGTGACCGCGCGAAGGACCTCGTCAAGACCTACTCCATGGGGATGCGCCAGAGGCTCGGTGTGGCCCAGGCCCTCCTTGGTGACCCCAAGATGCTGATGCTCGACGAGCCCGTCAATGGACTCGACCCGGCGGGCATGAAGGAGGTACGCGAGCTCATCCGCGACCTGCGGGACGAGCGAGGCCTCACCGTCTTCGTGAGCTCCCACCTGCTGTCGGACGTGGAGCTCCTCTGCGACCGCATCGGAATCATCCAGGACGGCACCAAGATCATCGAGGGCCGCACGGAGGATCTGGTGGAGGCGGGCGAGTCTCTCGAGGATGCGTTCCTGCGACTGACCCGTCCCGGCAGCGGGGAGCAGATCCGATGATGGAGCGTGGCGGCTTCTTGGGGATGTGCCTCGCGGAGTGGCGCAAGGCGACGGGCCGTGGCCTCGCCTGGGCGATCCTCCTGTTCGGCATGCTGCACGGCATCGTGGCGGTGGCCATGCTGGCTCTGGGACGGGAGGCCGAGACGCGGTTCTCCGAGCAGGCCGTGGACAGCCTCACCTGGCTCGTCGCAGGCGAGCTCGCCGTCTCCCTCGCGGCCATGCCCGTCAACGGGCTCGCCCTCCTCCTGCTCTTCGCAATGATCTGGGCCGAGGACTTTTCGCTCGGCACCATCGCCATGGTGTTCGTGCGCCCCGTCCCTCGGTGGCGGGTCTTTGCTGCCAAGGCGACGGTCGCGATGGGGGCCGCGCTCGAGTCGATGTTCCTCGCGCTGTTGACGGGGATGCTCCTCGGTCTGCCCTTCTTTGGTCTCGAGGGGGACCTCTCCGCCATCGGCCCCGACACGCCATTCATCGGCTGGATGGGCTCCGCGGAGGGCTCGCTCTTCCTCCCCGTCTTCGGCGGCGTCATCACCGGCGCCGCAGTGACCCTGCCGGCGCTGGGCTGCACCGCGATGCTCGCGGCCCTGACCCGCTCCCCGGTGCTGACCCTCTTCGGGTCGATGATGGTGCTGCTGTTTGATGCGGGGGTGGCGTTCGTGACCACGGTCTGGAGCGGCATCGCGCGCGGAGCTTGCGCCCAGGCAGTCCAGAAGGCAGGGCGCTCCATCACCCCGTCGGAGCTCGACAACATCGAGTGCACCGATGCGCAGCTCCCCGAGCGCATCCACGACCTGACCGTCTGGGCGTCACGCGACTTCCTCGCCGCGAGGGGCTTGCCGGAGTTCTGGAGCGAGGCGGGCGCGTCCGTCGGAGTCACCCTGGGCTGGTCGGCCCTATTCCTGGCTCTTGGGCTGCTTCTGTTCGTGAAGCGGGACGTCGACTGACGCCCCCGGCTGGATGCGGCTCACCCGCTCTCCGCTGAGGAGCAGGGCGCCTCCCGGCAACGCAGCGAACCCACCGGTCCCCCGTACGGAGTGACGCGGCTCGAGCATCCTCCAGCCCTTCCCTCCGAACTCGTACACCCCGAGGGTGGCGTTCCCACCGGCAACCACCGTCCGCCCAACGATGCCGATCTGCTCAATGGCGTAGTTGTCGGTGCGCTCGTCGAGGGTGGTGACGGCCCACGTGCCGTTTGCGGCGCGCGTCGCAACATTGGGGCGGTACCGCGCGAGCTTGCCGTAGTTCTTGTGCCAGCCGTCGCCAAAGAGGAGCTCGGCCTTGCCGTCTCCGTCGAGGTCGCCCGCTCCCACGGCGCGAACCCCACGCAGCGTTGGCACCATCTCGACGGTTCCGTCCTCCTGAATCACCCGCAGATCGCCGTCGGTGTTGGCGTCTTCGCCGTAGAGCCGACCAATGGCTACCTCGGTGCGCCCGTCGCGGTCGAAGTCACCCACCGCGCGGGCCATGCCCATGCGCACTCGATGGGACGGAATCCACTGCGCGTCACCGCCCTGCCAAGGGACGACGCCGCCTCGTACCTC
>JAGSHC010000127.1 GCA_023954745.1 Deltaproteobacteria bacterium
CTGGCGACGACGACGACGACGACGACGACGACTCGGCGGGCGACGACGACGACTCGGCGGGCGACGACGACGACTCGGCGGGCGACGACGACGACGACGACGACGACTCGGCGGGCGACGACGACGACGACGATGACGCGACGGGCGACGACGACGACGCGACGGGCGACGACGACGACGCGACGGGCGACGACGACGACGCGACAGGCGACGACGACGACGCGACAGGCGACGACGACGACGCGACGGGCGATGACGACGATGTGGTCGGGGACGATGACGACAGCGGCGCCATTGGCGACGACGACGACTCCGTGGTGCCTGGGGGGACGACACCCGACTGCGGTTGCTCCCAGAGCAACGCGGGCGGCACGTCCGCGTGGATGGTGGTGTGGGTGCTCTTCGCGGGCGGGTTGGGGCTGCGACGTCGGCGAGCCTGAGCTCACCATGAGGCTATTCGTCGCTGGCTAGAGCAAGACGCCTCTGCCAAGGAAGTTGGGACTCGCGCCGGCCGATGAGGCCTGGCTGATCGACCCGCCCGAGGGCTTCACCGCAATGAGTCAGCTCACCCGGGCGCGCAGACTTGCGCTCAGTCGGTCGATGGCGACGACGAGCAGGATGATGATCAGGAGGATCGCGCACGCTTCCTGGTTCTGGAACGAGCGAATGGCGGTCCACAGCTCGTGCCCGATGCCCCCCGCCCCGGTCATTCCGACGACCGTCGCGGCGCGTACGTTCGTCTCGAATCGGAGCAGCAGATAGCTCACGAAGAGCGGCGCCACCTGGGGCGCCACCGCGAAGGCCACCGTCTGTAGACGGCCGGCGCCAGTTGCTTCGATGGCCTCCACCTGACCGGCGTCGATGGCCTCGATGGCTTCGCTCAGGAGCTTCCCCAGGACGCCGGCGGAGTGCACCGCCAGAGCGAGCACCCCAGCGAAGGGGCCTCCGCCCACCGCGACCACGAAGATCAAAGCGAACACGAGCTCGTTGACGGCTCGCAGCGCATCCATCGTGCGCCGAGCCAGGTGATACAGCGTGCCGTCGAGCCACTTCGGGCCGCCGAACAGCTCTGCCCCGTTGCGTGCGCCCAGGACCCCGAGTGGGAGCGCGCCCAGCAGCGACAGGGCGGTGCCCCACAAGGCGATGGCCAGGGTGTCGAGGGTGCCGCTGAGGTACACATCCCAGCGGCTGAAGTCGGGGGGGAAGTAGCCAGCGTCGGGGTGGTCGACGCTACCGAACAGGTACTCCCGGATGTTCGCGCCACCGGAGATCAGCTCGCCAAAGGCAAGCTCTGAGCGACTCGCGGCCCAGGCCATCACGACGATGAGCCCGAGCCAGCCGAGGCCGCTGACGGTGCGCGATCGGGAGCGGCTCACGGCGTCGTCACTTGCCGCGGGCCTCGCGGAGCCGTTGGAGGCGGCGTACAGGCTCGTAGTTGGCGTCGGTCACCTCGACGAAGCCCTTGCTCTGCATCCGCTTGAGCCCCTCGGGATCCTTGTAGTCCACGAGGGCGTTCCGCACCTGGGCCAGCAGCTCCGGCGGGAGGTCCTTGCGAGCCACGATGGGACTGCCGGGAATGGGGTCCGAGGTCCACACGGTCTTGATCTCGTCGGCGTTGATGTCGCCGCCCTCGATGGCCCGCGCGAGATCGAGCTCGTTGGTGGCGCCGGCGTCGACGTGACCCAGTCGCACCTGCAGAAGCACCGCCTGATGCGATCCGGCATAGCGCACCTCGGCGAAGTACTCCTCAGGCTCCGTCTTCAGCTCCTCGACGAAGTGAACCAGTGGCACGAGGTAGCCCGACGTGGAGTTGGGGTCCACGAACGCGAACGTGCTTCCCTTCAGCCCCTCGAGGTCGTTCGCTGCGTGGGACGCCGCCGTCACGATCAGCCCGCGATAGGTCGATTGCCCGCTCATGGGGATCTCCTGGGCGAGGGGCTGCACCCCGGCTCGCTCTCTCGCGAGCACGTACGTCTTGGGGCCGAGGTAGGCGAGGTCTGCCTTGCCGAAGCGCAGGGCCTCCACCAGGGCGGCGTAGTCCACCACCTTGAGCGGCTTGACGGTCTTGCCGGTCACGGTGCTCAATCGCTCGAGCAGAGGAGCCCAGCGGCGCTCGGCGTCGGTCGAGGACTCGGTTGGAAGCAAGCCAAAGACGAGTTCATCGCTGGCTGCGTCAGGGGTGGTCTTCCCTCCGCAGCCCACGAGCAGGGCAGCGAGCAGCAGCAAGAGCCTCATGCGGTCTCCAAGAGGGGAGGGGGCGTGGGGTAGATGGCCTCGAGCGCCGCCTCGTTCAGGTTGGACGGCGGGCCGTCGAACACGACCAGACCATCGCGAATCCCGAGAATCCGCGACGCGTACTTCGTAGCGACATCGACGTGGTGCAGGTTGGCGATGACCGTCAGTCCGTCGTCCCGGTTCAAGGCGGCCACGAGGTCCATCACCTGGCTGGCGCTTCGCGGGTCCAGCGCCGCGATGGGCTCGTCGGCCAGCAACATGCTCGGGTGTTGGCACAGAGCGCGGGCGATTGCGACCCGCTGCTTCTGGCCGCCGGAGAGTTGGTCGGCGCGGCGTTCTTCGAGGTCTGCCAGACCGACCCGCGCCAGGTGACCCCGCGCCTCGGCCTGGGCCTCCTTGGGAAACTGCCGGAGCCAGGTGCGCGGCGACCGGTCGCGCCCCAGCGACCCAGCAAGGACGTTCGCCAGCACGCTCAGGCGCGGGACGAGATGGAACTGCTGGAAGATCATCGCGACCCGCGCGCGGTGCTGGCGCCGGGCCTCGCCACGCAGGGTGTCGATGCGCTCGTCTCCGAACCACACCTCCCCTTCGCTGGGGGACAGCGCGCCCGACAGGCAGCGGAGCAGCGTGGACTTTCCGGCACCCGAAGGGCCCAACACCGCCACGAACTCTCCCGGGGCGAACGCCGTCGTCACTCCTGCGAGTGCTCGCGTCCCGTCGGGGTAGCGCAGGTGGAGGGCGTCGGTGCGGGCGGCGGGTGTAGGCACGAGGGGCGGACGTTAGCCCTGAACCCACCCTTGTGTGCTACGTCTTTGCCGATTCCATGGAGTGCTCATGACGTCGCGTCCCTTGTTGTTGTTGCTCACCCTCCTGCTCGCCGCCCCCATGGTCTCTCCAGCGTCTGCGCTGGCCGAAGAGTCCGAGGAGGAAGACAAGAAGGAGACCAAGGAGGAGGAGATCCCCTACGACGAGATGACGCCGCAGCAGGTGCGGCTGCAGTCGGTGCGGCTCCGCAAGAAGGTCAAGGCTCTGGACCGCTCAGACACAGCCGCGGCCTACGGCTTCGCCCTGCGACGCGAAGCTCGGATGTTCGTCGGTGGCGGTCTTGGCGTCGTCGGCTTGACGATGGGCGTGTCGGGCCTTGCTCTCGCCATCGCCCCGAACGACAAGGTCGTGCCCCTCATCGCCTCCATCGGAGTGCCCATTGGACTCGGCGTCGTCGTGGCCGGACTCCCGGCGATGATCCTCGCCCCGCGGTTCCTCAACTGGTACGCCACGAACGGCCCGGCGCCATCCCACATGGCGCGGCTCAAGCTCATGAACCGCTGGCGGATGGAGGAGCTGCGCATTCGCCGCGACACCGCCCTCATCGCGACGGGGTTCTTCGGAGGCGCAACCCTGCTGACCATGGCGGTGTGGGCCGGCCGTGACCGTGCCAGCGCCAACGGGGTGCCGGGCACGAACTACGACCCGGGCGACGCCATCACCGCGCTGTCGTTCCTGGGCGTGACCTCGGGGACTGGCGTCACAGCCATCCTGTGGTCCGTCGAATACCGGCGCTCGCTCATGGAGAAGCACCGTCTCTTCGTGATGCCGACGGTGTCCGCTGGACCTGAGTTCGCGCCCCAGAGTTTCGCCCAACGCATCGAGAACGAGGCCCCCATCGTGGGCCTTGGCGTGCGCGCCAACCTCACCTTCACCTTCTAGAGCACAGGCCGCGCTCGCTCGGCGCGCCCTCGGAGACGACGATGTCTGACGACACGAAGAAGCGCGCCCTCCCGCCCCTGCCCCGCGTGGGCCGCCGGGCCGTGCTCAAGGGCCTCGGCGCGGCAGGTCTGTCCCCGCTCCTCTCCGCGTGTGACCCGGAGACTCCGCCCGACTCGGAGCCGACCCCGGAGCCCGAGCCCGCGCTTCAGTCTCGAGAGCCCGCAGACGTGATCGACACCGTCGTCATCCTGATGATGGAGAACCGCTCCTTCGACCACTACTTCGGCGCCTACACGCTCGAGGAGGGGCGCACGGACATCGACGGTCTCACGGCGGAGATGGGGAACGAGCATCCCGATGGCACCTGGGTCGCGCCCTACCCCGCGGAGGTGAACTGCCTCAGCCAGGACCCGCCCCACGGGTGGAACACCGGTCGCGATCAGATGACTGGCGGCACCAACGGCGGGTTCGTGGCCTCACAAGCCGACCGACACGGTCCCGAGGAAGCGCACCGCGTCATGGGCTACTTCGGGCGTGACAAGCTCGGCCCCCTGTACGCCATCGCCGACAAGCACGTGCTCTGCCAGCGGTGGTTCAGCTCCCAGCTCGCCAGCACCTGGCCCAATCGCTTCTACAGCCACGCCGGTCAGAACGGCGGCGAGCACGGCAACGACTTCAGCGAGGAGTCCTTCCCGTCGATCTACCCGCGCCTGGAAGAGGCCGGGGTCAGCTGGGGCAACTACTACAACAACGTGCCGTTCATGTTCCTGCTTCGGGATGTCCTTCCCGGCGAGAACATCAAGGAGTTCGAGGACTTCTACGAGGACGCTGCCATCGGCCTGCTGCCCAACGTCACGATCCTCGAGCCTGCCTACGGGAGGAGCGACGACCACCCGCCCACGCACCCAGTGGCGGGTCAGGTGCTCATCTCCAGCGTCTACCAGGCACTCGCCAACAGCCCCCACTGGGAGCGTTGCCTGTTCATCGTGACCTACGACGAGTGGGGCGGCTTCTTCGACCACGTCCCGCCTCCCACCGCCACCGATGACCGGGAGGAAGAGGGGTACGACCAGCTCGGCTTCCGGGTCCCCACGGTCGTGGCCGGCCCGTGGACCAAGGAGGGGGATGTGAACTCGGTGGTCTACGACCACGCCTCGATCCTCGCCTTCCTGGAGCGCCGCTTTGGAGTCGACCCCCTGACGAGCCGCGACGCGGCAGCCAACGACATGTGGGACGTCTTCGACCTGGACCGCATCGCCCGCCGGGAGCCCATGGAGCCTGCGGTGATGCCGGTGCTGGAGGTGGACGAAGAGGAAATCTACGCGGACGAGTGCAACTACGGCTCGTTGTTCCGCGGACCTGCCGACAGCGTGACGGGTCAGCCCGAGCTGGAGGCCTTCGCCGATCAGTACCTGCTCGGCACGCGCTTCGACCGGCGCGACCAGACGGACGAGCTCTTCGCTGCGTGGCTGGAGAAGACCCGGCTCGACGGCGTCTGGCGCCCCAAGGAGTAGGCGCCCGCCCGCTCCTGGCTACCGCTCCCGGTTCCAGAGGAACTCGGCCTCGCCCATCGCCTTGGCGACCCAGCGCCCGGCCACGAACAGCCAGTCGCTGAGCCGGTTGAGGAACTTCACCGCCTGCTCGTTGATCTCTTCGTCCGCGGCGAGGCCGATGACGCGACGTTCGGCGCGGCGGCACACGGTGCGCCCCTGGTGGGTGAAGGCGGACACGGGGCCCCCACCCGGGAGGATGAAGTCCTTCAAGGCTGGCAGGATCTCGTTCATGTGGTCGATCTCGTCCTCGAGTCGCTTCACATCCCGAGGCTCCACCAGCCTCATGCCCTCCCACCGGTCTTCAGCCTTCGTGGCGAGATCCGATCCGAGATTGAAGAGGTCGTTCTGGATCTCCGCGAGGCGGGCGTCGAGCCAGGTGCGCGCCTGCTCGTCGGCTTCGCTCCGGGCCAGCTCCATGCGGACCAGGCCCACCACGGTGTTGAGCTCGTCCACGGTGCCGTAGCTCTCGATGCGCACGTCGTCCTTGCGCACCTTTTGGCCCCCCACGAGACGGGTGAGGCCCTTGTCGCCGGTCCGCGTGTACACCTTCGTGATTCGCATGCTCGTCATCGCAACCTCCGCAGGGCGCGCACTGTAGCCACGGCTCAGGTGGCGGTGCCGCGCACGGTCTCGAACACCGGCGGGATGGGCGCTTCCGGAACGTCCCCGATGGCCCGGCCCGCCTCCATCCCGCGTGAGACGGCGTCTCGGGAGTCTTCGGGAATGGAGAGGGGCAGCGTGATGGCGCGAGATGAGCGGGTGGGTTCCATGCGTCCCCAGCCAGCCCCGAAGCCCTCCCACACGAGCTCCCGGGGGAGGTCCACGGGCCAGTCGGCACCCGCTTCGTCGAGGATCTGCGCGACCCGTGCGGGGTTCCAACGCGTGCGAATCCCCAACCCCCAGCCGATGTTCTTCGACACGGCGCGCAGGTCGTCCTTCTCCTCGGGGGTGAAGAACTGCTGGCGTTCACGCCACTCCTTGATGGCGGTGGCGAGCCCTGGCCAAGTCATGGCCTCCTCGGGAGACCACGACCCACGACCCAGCCCGAAGGTGGTGCCACCGCCCCACATCGCGGCCTGGACGCCCCCGAAGGCGCGGGCCTCTCCCGAGGCGCTGCGCACGTCGATGAAGTCGTTCAGCGCGGCCACGTCTTCGGCCCAGGTCGTGTGGATTCCGAGGTTGTAGTACGTGACGAGACGGTGCTCGGCGTTCATGGACCAGCGGTCGGGGCGCACCGCTTTGCTCGCCTCCACCGCGCGCGGCCCCGCAGACCACAGAAAGCCCAAGGTGAAGAGGAGCGCCACCAGGCGGCCGAGCCAGCCTTTGCGCGCGAGGCCGAGGCCCACGGCGAGACCGGTGCCTGCCCCCGCCATCACCCACAGGGGCACCATGTAGCGCACGGGGATGTGCGGCTTCCAAGGGGTGGTGAACGCGAGGAAGACGTACGAGAGGGCGGGCGCAACCGCCAGCAGCGTGCCGAGCTTGCGCCGGGCCGCGTCCTTGTCGAGGAGGGCCAGCGGCAAGAGCAGCAGCGGCCCGAGGACGGCCAGACGCCATGAATAGTCCTCGAAGAACTGGTCGCCAAAGAACGCCGGCAGCGTGTCCTGGGTCACCCAGTACTCGAACGCGCCTTCGGGCAAGTTCCTGAGGAGGGTCTCCTTCACATCGGGCCAGCCGGCGCCACCTCCCTGGGCCAGGGCCAGCGGCATGGTCTCGGGGTTCTCGGTGATGGAGTTCTTGAACAGGGCGCGCGGCTCGAGCCAGATGATGAGCCAGGTGGGCCAGAAGCCCGCGAGCACACCGCCGATGCCCGCGCCCCAGGTCCGCAGGGACAGGGTCGGCCGCGGGGGCAGGAGGGTGATCGCCACGATGAGCCCGGCCACGGGCAGCAGCAGGTACGAGAACGCCACCATGTAGCCGAGGGACGCGCCGAGGAGCGCGGTGAGCCAGGTGGGCTGGGTGCGCCGTTCCCCCTCCGCGAAGCCCGCAGCGACCCACGCTGCCCAAGCGGCCAGGGCCGCGGTCAGGGGGAGCACCGCCTCGCTGTGCGAGCCGGTCATGGAGACCTGCAGACCGAGGATCTGGGTGGGGACGAGCGCGAGGCCGAGCGCGGTGAGTACCGCGGCTGCGGCTCCGAAGCGGCGGAGCATGGTCCCGCAGAGCAGCGAGAAGCCGGCCACCCAGAAGAGCAGCGGCACGAGGCGCACCGAGAGCATCCCGAACCCCGCGACCTTGGAGACCGCGAGGTACGCCATGGCGCAGGTGAAGTAGCTGCCGTGGTGGACGTTCCCCGAGTTGGCGACGTAGGCGGCGAGCTCGAAGGACTCCGTGCCGTACCGACCGGTGGCGAGGTCCCAGGCGATCTGGGTGTGCTTCGCCTCGGACGGCTCGAGGGCAAAGAGGAAGTCGCCGGCGCTGAAGATCATCGCGAGGCGGTGGCCGACGAACACGAAGAGGATCAGTGCGCAGAGCACCCCACCCACGGTCTCGGCGCGCGTCCGGCTCATGGCCTCAGGAGGCGTCGCTGGCCGCGATGGCCCGAAGCTCCGGGTGCCGAGGCCGCGCCTTCAGTCCGCGCTGGGCGCAGAGCTTCGCGACGACGTCATCGCCTCGCTGCTGGGCGGCGCGTGCCTGCCGGAGCGAGTCCGCCGCGATGGAGTCGAGCTCCTTCTCCGCCGTTGCCTCGGTGCAGTACCGGTAGCTGTGCGCCCGCAGAACCCTCTCACCGCCGCGCCGCACCAGCATCACTCCGCCACGGTGGGCCTGAATGGGCGCCTCCAACGGCAGTGCGGCCCCAGCGCTCACCTGGTTCACCCACCAGGTGTGCGGGTGCACGCGACCGTGGACCTGCTCGCTGTCGATGGAGTCGGGGAGCAGGTAGGTGGAGCGGTCCTTCGCCTGAAGCACCGCTGAGCCAATGGCCGGCGCGTGGCCGTCTCCAAATGCGGGGGTGACGCCGACGACCTGGAACTGGTCCCAAGGCCCGGAGATGCGCTCTCCACGCCCCCTGCCGCTGCTCTCGATGCGGTGCGGCGGCAGCCAGCCCTCGCGGAGACCCCGGTCGTACCAGCGCAGGTCTGCGAGCTCGCGTGGCATGGGCCGCATTCCCTGCGCGAGATCCCCGACGAACCCCCGGCTGCACTCGTTGAGCATGGTGTCGAGATCGTCGGCAGGCAGCGGCACCAGCGAGGAGAAGCCGCTGTAGTCGTCGCACCACAGCTCCTCGGATGCGCCGTCGGTCCTCACCAAGGGCTCCCGCCCGATGCGGCACACCCGCAGGGTGAGGCCGGTGCCCATGGAGAATCCGGCCGCCGTGCCTGCGCCGGCGCCGAGGCTCATGAACGAGCAGGAGCACGTCGCGCAGGGGGTTCCCTCCTTTGCGTACAGCTCTCCCGCGAGCTCGAGTCCGTGGCCCGAGGGCTCGCCCTCAGCCATCGGCGGGCATGCGCATCGCTGCGATCCACATGGTCGCGCGGTCGATGCCCTGTCCGGCCGGCGTGCGCATGCTCATCCGGTCCTGGGAGAGCTCGGCCGGAAACACCTCGAAGCTGCCCTCGACAATGCCGTAGTCGTAGTGGGCCACGAGCCAGGTGACCTCGGCCCCTTCGGGCAACGCCTGGGTCAGGGGTGCGACGACCTGGAAGCCCTCGGGCTCCTCGATCTCCATCTCCCACACTGCCGTGGCCCACACGCGCACCGGCGTCCAACCCAGCAGGCCGCCGGTGGGGTGCCGCTCCGGCGGAATCTCGACCACTCCGAGGGTGCCCACGTCCGGCCCGAAGGGGAGCTCCACATCGTCGGCGTTGAAGCTCACCTCCAGCCCGCTGGCGAACGTTCGCTCCACCTCGCCCGTGCCGATGGGCTCGATCTCTTCCACCGACGGCACCGTGAAGGGGGTGCTGGTGATGTCGATCTGCGTGCCGCTGTAGGTGACGAAGTCGTACGAGCGCGCCCACTTGTCGAACTCGAGGTCGATGGCGAAGAGGGGCTCGATGACGTAGTCGTCGTCCTCAGCGAAGGGGAAGTAGACGACGCCGTCGCAGTTGGTGGGCTCGTTGTAACAGGAGGTCCCGCACAGGGTGATCATCAGGTCCTGCACCGGATCGCCGTTGGGCAGCACGAAGGAGGCCGCCACGTCCCACTCGGCTGGAGGGTCGAGGTCCCAGGTGGAGGGGTCGCCATCGCAGGGCCCCTCGTCGTCGTCGTCGTTGGCCGTGTCGTCGTCGTCGGTCACGTCGTCGTCGTCGTCCATCCAGTCCGGGTCGTCGAGCACGACACAGCTCGGCAGGATGAGAGCGAGCAGCGAGGCGAGGGACAAGGTCGTTGCGTGGCGCACGGAAGACTCCTGGGGCGTCGGCTGAGGGGAGCCGCCATCTGGCGGGGAACATAGCAACCCGACAGCGGGTGCCCTGGCCCACCTTCTTTGGGCGTCGCACCGGACACCAGACTAGACTCCCGGCGGGTGGAGCAGAGCAGGGATCTCGATGATGCCGATGTTGACGTGGTGGCGGGCACAGACCGCCCTCCTCGTGCGGGTGGTGCTGGCCGCGGGGTGTCCCGCCGAGGGTCTCGCGCTGGACGATGGTGCGAACTAATCCATCATGAGCCTACGGCCACTGCATTTCGTGGGTCTGCTCTTGATCCTCGCAGGCTGTCCTGCCACCGGGGAGCCCGCCTACCCGGAGTCTTGCGCCGACGGCGAAGCCCTGGACGCGCAGGACGACGACGCCCTGGGCTGCGTGCCTCGGGACTGCGGGGCCGGCCCCTGGGGAGACATCGAGCGTGATGGAGACACCATCCACGTGGCCCCCTGGGGAGACAGCGGTGACGGGTCCGAGGCGCGCCCTTTCTCCACCCTCGCAGAAGGGGTGGAGGAGGCGATCGAGCAAGGAGGTGGACGCGTCGCCCTCGCCGCGGGCGGGTACGAAGGGCTACGTCTCGAGCAGGACGCGGGGGGCGTCGAGTTGGCGGGACGTTGCACCGGTCTGGTGACGGTTGGCGGCGCCTTGGACGCGGAGCCCATCTTCGTGGTGTCTGAGAGCGCGGTGACGCTGAGGGATCTGACGGTCGGAGGCACCGGCAGCGTAGGTCTCCGGGTCCAGGGAGCCGGAGGCGTGGCGACCTTGCGCGACGTCATCGTTCGCGACATCACACCCGCGGCCGACGCGCCCACCGGGGTTGGAGTCGTCGCCCAGACCGGCGGCCGCCTCGACGCGCGGGAGCTCACGGTCACCGGAGCGTTGGGCATCGCGATGGCCTGTAGCGAGCCAGGTACCCGGGTGGACCTGCTCGACGTGACCATCGAGGACACGCGGGAGGGATCAGGCGGCTCGGGGTGGGGGCTCTCGTCGAACTCGGGATGTCAGGTGGTGGGAGAGCGGGTGACCGTCCAGCGAAACGTGGAGACAGGCATCTTCGTCAGCGGCGGAGGGCGGGTGTTTCTGACGGACTCCGAGGTGCCCGACAACCTCCCCAACTCCGCTGGCGAGGGGGGCTGTGGGATGGTCGTCGTCGGCCAGAGCGTCTTCGCGGGCGACAACGTCCGGTTCCTGGGGAACCAGGGAGTCGGCGTGTTCATCGACGCCAACCAGGCCAGCACGACCCTGGAGGGAGTGCGGATCGCCGGCACTCTTCCGGCTCCCAACGGTCGTCTCGGCGGACTCGGGCTGGTGGTGCAGGGGGACGTGTTCTTCGAGGGGAACGATCTGGAGATTGCGGACAACCAGGGCCATGGGATGTTCGTCTCGGGCACGGGGGTGGACGTGCTTCTCGAGAACGCCAGCATTCGAGGGACACGACCCGGAGCGGGGCTGGACACCGGACGCGGCTTGACCGTGGCCCGTGGAGCGCGCGTGACGGCGACGGACCTCGTCATTGAGGACAACGTCGAGGTTGGACTGCTCGCCACGAGCGTCGACACCCGCGTGACGCTGACCGGGGGGCGCGTCGGCACGACCAGCACCGGACCGACTGCCTTGGCGGCGGGGATCGTCATCCAGGACTACGCGACCCTCGAGGCGGACGGCCTCCTGGCTGAGGCGAACGAGGGTCCGGCGCTCTACGTGCCCACCCGCGGAACGGCGACGCTGACGAGCTCCCTGCTCACCGGCAACGCCTTTGCCGGGGTGGTCGTGCTCGGCGGAGACCTCACGATGATTGACGGAGAAGTGAGCGGAACGCGGGAGCACCCCTCAGAGGATGGCGGCGCGGGCGTCTTCATCGCGGAGCCCGAAGGGGGCGACCCGCAGGTCACGGTCCAGGGAACCGCGTTCTCTGGCCTGGTGGGCCCAGCGCTCTACGTGCTTGGCGGGGGAGACGTCACCATGACGGACTGCGACGTCAGCGACTCGGGGTCGTGGCCCTCCCTCCCGGGGGGCATTCTCGCTCGTGGTGGTGGGGCAGCCGGAAGCCTCGTGGTGAGCGGCAACCGGTTCGCTGACCTCTCCGGCGACGCCATCGTTCTGGACCGGGCGCCCCTCGTGCTCCAGGAGTCCGACACCGGGCCGAACCGGTTCGAGAACCTCGATGGCGTCGCCCTCTACGCCCAGTGCGGAGAGGGGGGGACGCCTCCCACCGTCACCGATGGGAGCGTCGAGGACCCTTCGTGCCGAACCAGCGCGCGGCCCCTCGGGCCCGCCGTCGAGTACGTGATTCGGGTCCAGGAGACCGGCGTCATTCAGTAGACGCTGCCCCGGGCGGGCTACGACAGCGCGGCGATCACCCGGTCGGCGAGGCCCTTCGCGTCGAGGCCGAAGGCCGCGAAGATGTCGTTGGGCTTTCCGCTCATGGGCCACTGGTTGACACCGGCGCGCTCGAGACGCGTCGCGATGCCCTGGTCCGCCAGCTCCATCCCGACGATCCCGCCGAGCCCCGTGTCGGGGTGGTGGTCCTCGGCGGTGAGCACGTAGCCCGTGGCCGCGGCGGACGCGATGGCGTCGGCGTCGTAGGGGCGCAGGGACGCCATGTTCACGATGCGCACCCTCTTGCCGGTGGCGGCGAAGATGAGGTCGTGTGCGGCCACCGCGGGCCCGACCATGGGTCCGACCGCGAGGATCGCGCCGTCGTCTCCGTCTCGGAGCACCTCGGCCCGGCCGGGCACGAAGCCCACAGAGCCGTCGTAGAACGCGCCCCCGTCAGCCTTCTCGATCACCGCCATCTTGCTACGACCCATGCCGACGAAGTCGTTGCCGGCTCGGTCCGCGACGACGCGGATGATGCGGTCGCACTGGTTCGCGTCCGCCGGCACGAAGATGTTCCAGTCGAACGTGCTGCGGAGCAGGCCGACGTAGTCCACCACCTGGTGGGTGGGGCCGTCCTCACCCACGTCCGTGCCGCAGTGAGTGCACACAAGCTTGAGGTTGCTCCGGTTGAAGCCGTTGAGCCGCTGCTGGTTGAAGGTCTCCGTCACGCCGAAGATGCCGAAGGTGCTGAAGAAGGTGACGAACCCCTCCTTGCTGAGCCGACCCGACGCAGTGGCGCTGTTGTGCTCCTGGATGCCGCCCTCGATGAAGCCCGCGGGGGACTCGGCGTGGAAGGCGTTGAGCTTCACGGAGCCCTCGAGGTCCGCGGAGAAGGCAGCGACCTTGATCCGCTCGTTGTTGTTGCCCTCGGCCAGCTCCTTCATCACGTGGCCGTAGGCGGAGCGGCAGTCCGTGACGGTGCCCGCTTCGTAGACCCGAGCGGGCCCCACGGTGAGGCGGGGCGGCGGGTTCTCGGGGAAGTGGTGGCCCAGGGTGCCGGGCTCCATCGCGTTGCGAATCGCTTCGTACTCATCGATGCGGTTGACGCCGCCGAGCTGGGCGATGGCGCCGTCGAGGGCGTCCCGGGGCACGGCCTGGCCGTGGTACTTCGCCAGGTCCTCCATGAAGTCGACGCCCTTGCCCATGATGGTGCGGGCGATGACGACCACCGGGCGCTCGCCGCCGCGGTAGGCCTGTCGGAAGGCGGCGTAGAGGTCCTGCCAGTCGTGGCCGTCGCACTCGATGACGTCCCAGCCGTCCGATGCCCACCCGGCCGCGATGTCCTGGGGCATCACGTGGTCGCATGCCCCGCCGATCTGGAGGCGGTTGGCGTCGACGTAGGCGATGAGGTTGGTGCAGCCGTACTTGACGGCGAGGCGGCGGGCTTCGCTGATCTGGCCCTTCTGCTGCTCCCCGTCGCCCATGAGGACGATGGAGCGGTAGGCGGCGTCGTGGCTCTGCTCCCGCAGGTCGGCCTTGGGGTCGGCGCCCACGAGGCGGCCGGCGAGGGCGGCGCCCACTCCCACGGACAGTCCCTGCCCGAGGTTGCCGGTGTTCCACTCGACGCCGGGGACGCTGATCTCCACGTGGCCGGAGAAGTGGCTGCCGAAGCGACGGAAGCCCACGATGGACTCTTCGCGATCGCAGAAGCCGAAGGCCGAGAGGGTGGAGTAGGTGGCAGGGGAGATGTGCCCGTGGCTCACGAAGATGCGATCGCGCAGATCGTCCAGGGGAGCCGCCGGATCGACCCGGCAGTTGGCGTACAGCAGGAGCAACGCGGGGAGCGTGCTCATGGAGCCCCCGGGGTGCCCGCTGTTGGCCAGCGTGACCATCGTCAGGATGTCGGTGCTGGCCTGGACGCGCATGCGCTCCAAGGCAGTGATGTGCTCGTCGGAGAGGCGCTCAGGCTCGAAGCCGAGGTGGAACATGGGCCGGTCGCTCCCTGTTCGTTCGCCCCTCGTTGTGGGGGCGGTATGGGGTGGGGGAGGCCGGCTTGTAGCGGCCGGCGTGACCCCCGCGCAAGCGCCATCGGGCGCGTATGGACACTCCAGTGACCCTTGGCCGGAGCGCCCGTGCCGATCTACGGTGCAAGCCGGTGAGACGCGTACTTCCCCTCTTCTCCGCTCTCGGAGCCCTCCTCCTCCCCTCGGCTGCGATCGCGGCCACCGGGGGGCCAGACTCCTTCGGGTACACCTTCACCGACAGCACCGAGCCCGGCGGCCCCGTGTACGCCTACACGTTCGCCTCGACCCTCATCAGCACCCTGCCCGACGACGGCCAGGTGAACGTCACGCTGCCTTTTGCGTTCACGTTCTACGGGCTGGCGTCGTCGACGATCTCCATCAACAGCAACGGAGGACTTGGCCTGGGCGCGGGGGACTACCTCAGCTTCACCAACTCCTGCGGGCCGACCTCCAGCTTCGATCTCCTGGCGCCCTTCTGGGACGACCTCAACCCCGCGGACATCGACAGCACCGGCGTCTACCACGGGGTTCAGGGCACGGCGCCCAACCGCGTCTACGTCGTCGAGTGGTGGAACATCGACAACTACGCCGACACCGGCGACCTGTCCGTGGAGGTCAAGCTCTTCGAAGCGGACAACTCCATCGAGTTCCACTACTACGACACCGACCTCGGGGACCCGCTCTACAGCAACGGCGCCAGCGCGACCGTGGGCATCGCCGCGGGCTCCTTCGCGCAGCTCCAGTACAGCTGCAACACCGCGTCGGTGAGCACGGGCCTGGCGATTCGCTTCGAGCCCCCGGGCGGAGCCGGTTGCACCGACGCGGACCTGGACACCTACTGCGACGACGTCGACTGCGACGACTTCGACGCCAGCATCTACCCCGGCGCGCCCGAGACCTGCGATGGGTTCGACGAGAACTGCGACGGAGTCGTGGACGAGGGCTTCGACGCGGACGGCGATGGGGTGACCTCGTGCGCAGGGGACTGCGACGACGGCAACGCCAGCGTCGGGCCCACCGCGACGGAGACCTGCAACGGCATCGACGACAACTGCAACAGCCAGGTGGACGAGGGCTTCGACGCGGACGGCGACGGGGTCACCAGCTGCGGCGGCGACTGCGACGACAGCAATGCGGCCGTCTCCCCGTCAGCGGTCGAGAGCTGCAACAGCACCGACGACGACTGCGACGGCCTCGTGGATGAGGGCTTCGACGGCGACGGCGACGGCGTGACCTCGTGCGGCGGCGACTGCAACGACAGCAACGCCGCGGTGGGCCCGCTGGTGTCGGAGTCCTGCAACGGCATCGACGACGACTGCGACACGCTCGTGGACGAGGGCTACGACGTCGACGGGGATGGCTGGACGACTTGCGGTGGAGACTGTGACGACGCGAGCGCCTCGGCAAACCCGTCCATCAGCGAGACCTGCAACAGCGTCGACGACGACTGCGACGGCTTCACCGACGAGGGCTTCGACGCCGACGGCGATGGGTGGACGACGTGTGGAGGAGACTGCAACGACGCTGACGCTGGCACGTTCCCGGGGGCAACCGAGATCTGGGATGACGGCGTCGACCAGGACTGCGACGGCGCCGACTCCGTGACCCCCGGCGACGACGACGACGACGACGACGACGGTGCGGGGGACGACGACGACAGCCAGGGCGACGACGATGACGCGGGGGACGACGACGACTCCGTGGGAGACGACGACGACTCCACCGGCAGTCAGGGCGACGACGACGACGCGGCCGACGACGACGACGCGGCCAATGACGACGACGCGGCCAATGACGACGACGCGGCCAATGACGACGACGCTGTCGGTGACGACGACGACTTCGCGGTGAGCGATGACGACGACGCAGAGCCAGTGGAGACGACCCAGTTCGGATGCTCTTGCGACAGCGCGTCCCCCAGCGCAGCCCCGTGGGCCTTCGCCCTGCTCCCCCTGGGCCTGGCAATCGCACGACGCCGTCGCAGCTGACCCCGCCGCAGCCAGCGAGATCTCTCAGCGGGTATCCTCCCGGCCGTGTCGAAGCGCTTCTGGGCCATCACTGCCATCGTCGTCAGCACCGTGCTGTGGCTCGGCGTGTTTGCCGTACCCATGACGACGCTGGCGTCCGACACGAAGTGGTACGCGGCCGCCTCGCTCTACGGCGGGAGCTACGTGTTCTTCTTCGCGGCCATTGGGCTGGTCGGGCGCGACGGCTACGAGGCCATGAAGAGCCAGTTCATGGCGCGGCTCCGTCGAGGGGACCGAGACCCGGTGGAAGCCAGCCCGCCTTTGCCCCCGGGCTCATGAGGGCCTCGCGGCTCCAGTAGCGAAGCAGGAAGCGCTTGTCGCCGAGGGCCCTAGGGGAACACCCGCGGGCGCACATCGAGGCGCACCGCGGTGCTGAGGTCGAAGGAGGCCCCCACCGTGATGCTGCCGGCGGGCGTGGACGTCTGGGGCACGCGCCCCTGGACGAGCAGCCCCTGCGCGAAGATCCCGAGACTGAGGGCGCGCACGAGTCGCACCGAGCCGCGCACCTCTCCCCAGGCGCGCAGGCGGAGGTCGGCCGCGTCGTCTTGAGGGGTGTCGGCGAACACCTGCACGTCCCAAGCGGTAGAGACGAGGATGACGGCCCGCGGCGGCAGCAGGTGGCGGGTCGCTCCCGTGAGTCGAGCTCCGAACTCGGTGCCCTTGTCCGTCAGCCGGCCGAGGTCACGGTTGACGAACGGTCCGAGTCGGAACGATCGCAGCCAGGGACCCGGTGAGAAGGCGATACCACCGAAGGCCGAGAGGTCCGCTTGTTGGGGGAGCTCCGTCCCGTTGTCGGCCACGAAGGGGGTGAACTCCGAGTCCAGCGAGGCTTGCACGAAGGGCCGGACCTGGAACCAGCGGGCGTAGGGAGTTCCGAGGACCGGCGCCTCCAGCGAAGTGGAGAGCACCCAGTCGTCTGCTACCTCTTGGGGCGGGAGCCCCGCGATCACGAACCGGACGTAGTTCGCAGTGAACCGGAGGTCCGCCAGCAGTTTGGCGCTGGAGCCCTCCAGAGCAATGTCCGCGCCGCCCCCGAGGGTGAAGCTCGAGGGGCTGTTCAGCAGAGACTCGGGCACGGCCTCATAGCGATCCGTGCGCGCCCCTTCGAACCAGGTGATGTGCAGGCCGAGACGCCGGATGTTCAGCAACAGCTGAGGCCGCCACTGGTTGGGGGTGCGGTCGAGCCACGAGGTGACCCAGTCTTCGTCTTCCGCCGCCTCCTCGAGGGTCTCGAGAACGGCGGTGGCGAGTGTCAGGGGCCCGTCGTCGGTCTGGACAGCCCGGAACTTCGGTTGGTGCCCGATGAGCTCGCTCGACCCCCGGGACAGGAGCGGGCCCAGAGGACCCCGCCGGGTGACATCGGTCGTCGCGATGCGATACGTCCGGTTGGGGTCCACGAAGCGACCATGAACCCGGGGGAAGAACGTGTTCGTCGGTGCCCCGCACCGCACCGGGGTCATTCCATCCGCCGCGGGGAGCAGGGCGGCGAGCCGATTGCCGTCGATGCGATGGACTTCGACGATGTGGCCGCCCCGAAGCCGGTCCACGACCTGCCGCTCTGTCAGGGGGCCAGGGGTGGGGCGGTGAAAGGCGAGGCCGTCGAGGAAGGCAGCGTCAGCCCCAGTGCGCTGGAGGAGGGCCTCGCAGACCAGCTTGGTCCAGCGGGCCTCGCTCACCCCGGCGAGGGGCTCGTCTGGAGGAATCAGTGGCTTGCCGAGCTCGACATCCTCTCGCGCATGGAGCTCGCTGAGAGTCGCGGTGAGCTCCCGGTCCATGGGAGACGTCGAGGACACCTCCAGGGGACGAACCACCACCCGTTCCGGGGCTTCACCCAGGGTCACGGTCGCAGCAGCGATGCCGTCCAGCGGCAGGGTGATCGGAGCGGCCTTGAAGGCGCCGCCGACATTGCGGAAGCGCACCTCGGAGCTGGCGACCCGGAAGGTCGCGGCCGTGGGATCCCCCAGCATCAAGTCGACCCCGTACAGGACGGAACGCAGTCGCTGCTGGAGCTCGGCGCTGGGCTGCACGAGCAGCACGACGAGCTGGGGCGGCGTGGGAGAAGCACGGAGCGCATCCACCTCGGCTTGGACGGAGGAGACGGGGTCGACGAGGGTCAGCCCCTCCAGCAGCTCAGTGGGCAGCCCGGTGGCGAAGGTGGGGTCCGTGACCCCCAGGAACGCAATGTCCACCGTCTCCTCTCCCGAGGGCACGGACACTCGCAGCACCCGGGGAAAGCTTGCTTCTCCCTCTTGCTGCCAGTTCGTGGCGACGTAGGGCAGGCTGCGCGCCCGGGCCTCGGCGGCCAGGGCGGCCGGGCCCAACGCCAGCTCCGAGACGCCC
>JAGSHC010000344.1 GCA_023954745.1 Deltaproteobacteria bacterium
CGGTGCTGAGCGACGCCGAGATCGCCGCGGACGAGGTGCGTCGCACCCAGCCGAACCTCCCCGCCGTCACGGAGACCCAGGCTGCCGCTGCTACGGCCGCGCCCGCTTCTGAGGGTCCCACGGCCGCCGAGGTGGCTGCGGCCGCTGCGAAGGCCACGGTCACGGACAAGGAGGCCTCCCTCGAGGACCTGCTCCGCGATCAGGGCATCGTCCAGCACGTCCCCAAGAAGGGCCGTCGCATCATCGAGGACGACATCTCCCGGCAGATCGCCACGGCCCCCGGCACGGCCCCGAAGGCCCCCACCGGGCCCTCGATCATGGCCCCGGAGCCGAAGCGCAACAAGCCGATCCGCTTCCTCGACCCTGCGACGCTCAACCGCGACAAGCGCACCCCCGGCGGACCCGCCGCGGCGAAGCCTGGTGCGGCTGCGGCCAAGACCAAGAAGAGCAAGCGCAAGTCCATCGTCAGCCGGCGCGACGCCCTGTACGGCAGCGGCAACGACCGGCGGCGGCGCAAGGGACGTTCCCGGCGCGGTTCGGGTCTCCAGACGGAGATCACCACCCCCGCTGAGCACAAGCGCATCGTCAAGGTCGACAGCACCATCGCGGTCGGCGATCTCGCCCACGACCTCGGCGTCAAGGGTGGTCAGCTCATCAAGGTGCTCATCGGCATGGGCCAGATGGTCACGCTCAACGAGCGCCTCGACCTCGAGACCGCGACCATCGTCGCCGAGGAGTTCGGCTTCACCGTGGAGGACTCGTCCTTCAAGGAGGAGACGATCATCACTCCCACGGTGGAAGAGGACGTCGACGAGGATCTCGTGGGACGTGCTCCGGTCGTGACCATCATGGGTCACGTGGACCACGGCAAGACCACCCTGCTCGACACCATCCGCAACGCCCGCGTTGCTGACGGCGAGGCTGGGGGAATCACGCAGCACATCAGCGCCTTCGACGTGATGGCCGGTGGAGAGCGCATCACGTTCATCGACACCCCCGGTCACGAGGCGTTCACCGCCATGCGTGCCCGCGGTGCGCAGATCACCGACATCGTGGTCCTCGTGGTGGCAGCGACCGAGGGTGTGCGACCGCAGACCCTCGAAGTCATCTCCCACAGCAAGGCTGCGGACGTCCCGATCATCGTCGCCATCAACAAGTGCGACCTGCCCGAGGCGAACCCCGACCGCGTGCGCAACGAGCTGTCCGAGCACGGACTCATCCCCGAAGCCTGGGGCGGCGAGGTGCAGATGCTCGAGGTCTCCGCGAAGGAGAACCAAGGCATCGACGGCCTCCTGGAGAGCATCAACCTGCAGGCCGAGCTCCTCGAGCTCAAGGCGAACCCCGACCGGGCCGCTCAGGGCCACGTGGTCGAGGCGAAGATGGAGAAGGGCATGGGCGCCCTGTCCACCATCCTCGTGCAGCACGGCACCCTCAAGGTGCGCGACATCGTGGTGGCCGGCACCGAGTTCGGGAAGATCCGAGCGATGCTGAACCCCGACGGCAAGCGCGTGAAGGTCGCCGGACCCAGCACGCCGGTCTCGATCCTCGGCCTCTCGGGTCTGCCCGCTGCGGGCGACGAGTTCGCGGTGGTCGCCACGGACGCCGACGCGAAGAAGCTCATCGAACACCGCAAGGACATCGAGCGCCGCAAGAAGGACAAGAACTCGGGCTTCAGCCTCGAAGACATCTACCGCCGCATGCAGGAGGGCTCGATCAAGGAGCTCAACCTCATCATCAAGGCGGATGTGCAGGGGTCCATCGAGGCCCTCAAGAAGGTCTTCGGCGAGATTGAGGTGCGCGACACGCGCGTCAAGATCCTGCACGCGGCTGTGGGCGGCATCACCGAAGGTGACGTCACCCTCGCCGACGCCTCCGGCGCCATCGTCCTCGGCTTCGGGGTCCGCCCCGACAAGAAGGCGCGGAACGCGGCGGATGGCTCCGGCGTGGAAGTGCGGACCTACCGGGTCATCTACGAGGCCGTCGACGAGGTCAAGGCCGCGCTCGTCGGTCTCCTCGACCCCGAGTTCGTCGAGCGCGTCCAGGGTCACGCGGAGGTCCGAGAGACCTTCAAGATCCCGAGGGCCGGCATGGTCGCGGGTGTGGCGGTCCAGGACGGCAAGCTCGGCCGGAGCCACAAGGTCCGTCTCCTGCGGAACTCCGTGGTCGTCTGGGAAGGCAGCATGGGTTCCCTGCGTCGTTTCAAGGACGACGTGAAGGAAGTCCTGCAGGGCTACGAGTGCGGTGTCGGCCTGGACGGGTACGATGACGTCAAGGTGGGCGACATCATTGAGACGTTCATCGTCGAGGAGATCCGCCCGACAGCGTGATCGACGGATTTGGCTTCGAGGCGTGAGGGCGCCTCGAAGGCATGGAGACCCTTAGCGAACGTGCGCGATCTCGATCGGATCAAAGAAGTTCGCGAGTACCGGGTCACCGGACCGCAGCTCTCCTCCTTCCTCATCTCGGCGCTCGTGTTCGCGGCGGCGGTGTTCGCCATTGGTTTTCAGATCGGGCGCCTGCAGAGCCCCATCGACGTGGCGCTGCTCGAGCCCCTCGGCGAGGACGAGCGCGACGCCGGCTCGCTGCTGGCAGACATGCTGGCGGAGAACGACCAGCGGGCCCTGGCCTCCACGGCCCCGAGTGATCCACCTCCCCCGCTGAGCGCGTCCGATCAGAGTCGTGCCGCGGCAGCGACCGCGGCCGACGAGCCACAGCCCGAGCCGGAATCCGCCCCCGAGGTAGAGGAACCGGAGCCCGAGCCGGTCCCCGAGCTGGCGGCGCTGGAGCCCGAGCCCACTCCGAAGCCCAGCCTCGTCATCGAGCGGGTGGAGCGTTCCTTCCCTGAAGGGGAAGAGCCCGAGGCGGTCGCGGTGATCGAGCCGGTCGTACCCGAGCCCACCTCGGAGCCCCCGACGGCTCCCATCGCTCTCCCGGGCGCGCCGTCAGGTCGCGGATTCACGGTCCAGGTCGGTGCCTTCGAGGCTCTCGAAGAAGCAGCCCAGACCGTGGCCAAGCTCAAGGGCCAGGGGCACGAGGTGTTCTACGTGGCCGCCGAAGTGAACGGCAAGACCTACCACCGCGTCCGAGTGGGCCTCTACCCCAGCCGAGACGCAGCCGACGCCGCGGCGGTCGGCCTGCAGGGTGCGACCCCCCACGGCACCTTCGTCACCCAGCAGCCCTAGGCAGCGGTTCAGTGCGGCGCATCGAAAAGCCCTGGGGCTACGAGATCGTGTGGGCCGAGACCGACGCCTACGTGGGCAAGATCCTGCACCTCGACGCAGGGTGTCGGCTCTCTCTCCAGTACCACCAGGTGAAGGAGGAGAGCCTCTTGGTGCAGTCCGGTGAGGTCCTGGTGACCCTGGAACAGGACGACGGGACCCTCTCCCAGAACGAGCTCGGCCCCGGGGCGACCATCCACGTCGCCCCAGGACGGCGGCACCGCTTCCAGGCTGTGACCGACTGCGACCTCATCGAGGTCTCCACCCCCGAGCTCGAGGACGTCGTCCGCATCTCGGACGACTACGGACGCGTCGAAGGAGAGGCCGGAGATGCCTGAGTCTCGGCTCGATCGTCGAGCACTGATCACCTGTTGGGTCGGCGTGCTTCTCCTGGTGGCGTTCAGCTTCTGGCTGCGCCTCCCCGGCCTCGAGGACAAGCCCCTTCACAGCGACGAGGGCGTCAACGGCTGGTTCACCCTGCGTCTGTGGTGGTGGAACTACTACGTCTACCGCCACAGCGACTACCACGGCCCCTTTCTCTACTACTGGAACCTCCTCTGGTTCCAGTTGATGGGTGGCCCGTCGGACGCAGCGCTTCGGATGGGGACCGTCGTCACCGGCTCACTGCTCCCCGCAGCGCTCCTGCCTGCGAGAAGACAGCTGGGCACCGTGGGCGTGCTCATGACGGGCCTGCTCCTCACGGTGGCTCCCTGCGTGGTCTATTTCTCGCGGACGAACATCCACGAGATCCACCTCCTGTTCTTCACGATTCTCTGGGGAACGACCCTGCTGCGCTTCGCTGCGGAGCCGTCGATGAAGTGGGGCCTGCTCTCGGCTGCGGCGTCCGCTCTCGCCTTCGCCAACAAGGAGACAGCGCTCATCACGCTCGGCGCCTTGGGACTCGGCGGAGGGATCGCCTGGCTTCTCGGGCGCGCCGGCGACGCAGACGACCCGCACGACCCGGACGTGTTCGGCGGCAGAGACCGCCGGTCTGCGTTGTTCGCCTGGACGAAGGAGTCCTGGGTGATCTGGGCTGCCGGCGCTGGCGTCTTCGCCGTGATCATCATCTTGTTCTTCTCCTCCTTCTTCACCTATTGGAGCGGCGTCGGAGGCTTCTTCCAGGCCTACGGCCCCTGGACCGAATACGGCGTCACGGGTCGAAACCAGGGCAAGCCCTTTGGCTACTTCTTCGAGTTGATGAAGCTCACTGAGGGGTGGGCGCTCTACATGACAGCCCCCGCGATGGTGTGGGCGCTGGTACGGCGCCACCGCTTCGGACTCGCCCTGATCGGCTGGTTCCTCGGGAGCTTCGTCGTCTACTCCGCCATCTCCTACAAGACGCCGTGGTGCGTGCTCAACATCGACCTGGCGGGCTTCGTCCTCGTCGGCTGGAGCGCCCAGCAAGCGTGGCTTGCCGCCCGCAACGCCAACACCCACGTTGGTCTGCGAGGCCTGGGGGCTCTTCTGATGCTCGTCCCGCTGAGCGCGGTGCCTGGGCTCTTGGCGACCTCCCTGGACGACAACGCGGACCGCTACGACGACAAGAAGGTCCCGTACGTCTACGTGCAGACCGAGCGCGAGTTCTTCCCGCTCCTGCAAGACGCCCTCGGCGCGGCCCGGGCCCGGCCTGCTGACGACGGCAAGGGGCTCAACACGCTGTCGGTGTGGGCCAAGAACCCCTATCGCTGGTACGTGATCACGCGTGGGTGGGACCACGACCGTGCCCGCTACGCGAAGAAGGTCCCGAAGCAGAAGTGGATCGACAAGGCGGACCTGGTGTTGGCGACGGGCAAGGACCTGCGCGAGACGCAGAAGCTCATGGAAGCTCAGACGGACGCGTGGCACACAGAGACCTACAAGCTGCGGCCCGGTCACCGGATCCACGCCTACTTCCGGCAGGAACTCTGGGACGATTACCAGGCGGCCGGCGGGCGCGCGGCCACCCCCTGGCCCCAGCCGTCGGTGGACGACATTCCGGTCCCCCGGACGCCCAAGGGCGCTCCGAAGTAGCGCCGTCACTGCCCGATTCTGGTGATGTACACCCTGCTGCTCAACGCCGACCGAACCAACACGCCGCCAGACCGTGTCGTGCGTGTGGGCGCCAAGGGCTTGGACACCTCCCCCATTCTCGACGCCTCCGCGGAGTGCGGCCGCGAGATGCGGAAGCCGGGAAGCTCCTTCGGCAGCTCGCGAAGAGCGAAGACGCCTGGGGTCTGTTCGCGCGCGACCGCCGCAGCAGCCTGGCCCTCGCGCGTCAGAGGGTTCAGCGCACCGACCGCTGAGCGCGCGCCTTACTCCGCGTCCCGCACGTCCCAGTAGTACAGACACTCCATGGCGTAGTCCCCGGCGACGGGCCGGTCGCCCGAGGTGCCCACAGGTGCGACGTCGCTGCTCCACCGCTCTGGCTTCGCGACGAACAGAGCGTCGTAGGCGGCGGTGTCACCGGTGTCGGGCGCCCAAGAGGTGTACACCGCGTGGGTGAAGCCGTCTTC
>JAGSHC010000053.1 GCA_023954745.1 Deltaproteobacteria bacterium
CACCGCGGTGCAGGCCACGGAGAGCCCCAGGGCGTCGAACCCATCGGCGATTCCTCGCAGCGACGTTCCGGAGGAGCTGAAGGTGAGCAGGGCGTCGGGCCGAAGCGACGCAAGTTCGCCAGCGATGCTCCGGTAGCCGTTCGCCGAGCGGGGGTCCTTGGTGGCGCGCAGGTCCGTCAGGCCGAACACGCGGCCGGCGTACCGCGCGAAGTTGATGGGCTTGCTGCACACCAGAAGGTCCGCACCCGACGCCTCGAGGCTCGCCATCTTCGCCGGGGCGGTTTGGGGCGAGACGAAGGCGAACAGCCGGTCCCCCGTGAGACGGCAGGCTGCGGCTGCGGCCACCGCGGCGTTCCCCGAGGACGACAGCGCGAACGCCCGGGGGCCCGCTCCGTCCGCTCGATGGGCGGCCACCTGGTAGAGCAATCCGCGGTCCTTGTGAGAGCCGCCGGGGTTGAGGTCCTCCCGCTTGAGCACCAACCGGTCGAGCCCGAGCTCTCGAGCGAGGGAGGGCCAGTCCTGAGCCGGAGTGTCGCCCTCGCCCAGGCTCCACCCGCGGTCCGTTGCCAGCGCAGCCGGGCTTCCGCCGTCTCCGAACAGGGCAGCGTGGGACCAGATTCCGGGACTCATGAGCCGGTCACCCGAGGAGGTCGCGCACCCGACGCGCGAAGCTGCGCCCCGGCGTGATGAAGCGACTCTGGAAGAAGGCAGCGCCCGGGGACAGGAGGACGGCATCGCCAGCCTCTGCCTGGTTCCTCGCGGCGATGAGGGCAGCATCCAGGTCCGGTACATCCGTCACCGGGACCCGCCCCGCCAGCGCCTCACAGAGCGCCACGGCCCCGGTCCCTGGCAAGGCGATGATCGCCCGGGCGTGGTCAGCGGCGGCGTTCGCCATGCCCGCGTAGTCCATGCCCTTGTCTTCACCGCCCACCAGAAGGACGAGGCGGGAGCTCTCACCCACAGCCCGAATCCCGGCCTCCGACGCGGGGGCTGTGGTTGCCTGGATGTCGTAGATCCAGCGCACGCCGTCTCGCTCGGCTACCTCCTCGAGGCGCCCAGGCATGGGGGCGAAGCGGCTCCATGCGGTTGCGAGCCGAGCGGGGGACAGCCCAGCCTCCAACGCGGCCGCGACGGCGCTCATGAGGTTTCGCTGGTTGTGCGCCCCCGGGAGCGGCAGCGAGGTGGGGTCGCCCACCGGGACCGACGACGAGGCTCCAGGTGCCCGAGCGACAAGGGTGCCGTCACTCACCCAGACGAGGCCTCGGCCTGGTCGATCCAGCGGGTCTCCGGGCGGGCAGCCCGCCAACCACACGCGCACTCCTTCGGACTCCACCGACTCGATGAGCTGGACGGACTCGGGGTCCGTGGCCGACAGCACCGCCACCTGGGTCGCTCCGCGAACCAGTCGTGCCTTCGCGGCGACGTAGGCCTCCCAGGACCCGTGGTCCTCGATGTGGTTGGCCGTGACGTTGGTGAGCACCGCGATGTCCACCGGCACGGTCCGGTCGCGCAGGTGGCGATTGCTCACTTCCCAGACGAGGCAGTCCTCCGGCGCCGACGTGGCCAAGGCGTCGAGCCGCGCCTGGGCGTTCCGATCGTTGCCCCCGTGCTGCAGCGCGCGCTCCGTCGGGAGGCCCTCCCGCAGCAGGTGAGCCAGCAGGCCCGAGGTGGTCGACTTCCCATTGCTGCCAGTGACGCCGAGGCGTGTTCCGGGGAACAGGTCCATGGCGAGGTCCACGACCCCCCGCAGAGGCACTCCGGCGGCAATGGCGTTGGGAAGAGCCGGCATGTTGGACGAATAGTTGAACCAGTTCTGGGAGGCGAAGATGAGCCCCGCGCCGTCCAGGCCCGTGCAGTAGGACTCTCCCAGATGCCACGTCACGGGCAGGCTGCGCAGCGCCTTGAGGATCCGCTCCCGTTCGGGTCGCTCCCAGGAGGTGTTGGCCCGACGGAACGACTTGGCGAAGGCACGCTCGTCAGCCGAGAAGTCGTGGGCGTGCACCCTGGGGATTCCCAGCTCGCCGACCAGGTACTGGAGCAACGCGACCCCTTCGGCCCCCGAGGCGCCGATGACGTGGATGGGCCCGGTCGCCTCGCCGTGGAGCCAGGGTCGGAGGAGCTCGCCGCTCATGGGGCGTCGGCCCAGCTGACGACGCGCCGAGCGGCCACGAAGCGGTAGCGCTCCAGGAAGTCGGGCAGGGACTCTTCGAGGACCCGGGCACGGGACAGGCACGAGTGGATCACGCTGACGTTTGCTGAGTTCTCGGCGTCCGGGAGGGCGAGGCCCACGTGCATCAGCGCCTTCTCGCGACCCTTCACGAACACCAGGTCTCCGGCGTCGATGGCCCCCTGGGCGACGCGCACCCCGCGCCGCATCTGGTCCCGGGTGTTCTTGGGCATGAGCACGCCGGCATCGAGCACGACAGACTGGACAAAGCCGCTGCAGTCCGCGGCTTCCAGGGTGTTGCCCCCCCAGCGGTACGGGCGCCCCAGACGGTCGCGCGCTACGGCGGCCGCGTGGCCGAGAGTGCGCGCGGCGGGGGTGAGGGAGCCCGCTGGGCTCCGGACGAGGTGCTCCCAAGGGTCGTTCTGGGGGGTCGCAGGGGCGAGGTGCGCGCGGGTCACCCAACCGACGGTGCCGTCTGGGAGTTGGATGAGGACCCGGGCGCGGTCTGCTTCGTCGAGGAAGCTGCGCACCCACGCGCCAGCCGCCCACTGCGTCTGGAGATTGTCCTCGTCGGGGCTGCCGAACAGGTCCACATCCGAGACCAGACGCGCCCAGCGAAGGGCCCGGTGGTCGGCGGAGAGGTCCGTGAGGACGAGGGGACGGGGAACGTCAGAGACTCCCCGCGCGAGGGCGGCGCCGATGGCCTTCTGATAGGCGAGGGCCTGGGACGGCACGAGCACCGAACCCCGCACCCGAATGGCGTCGGCCTCCACGCTCCAGGACGTGTCGTCGACCAACACCGGGTAGCGCTCGCGGAGCTCCACCCGAAGCTGCGCGATGGCGTCCTTGAGGCGTGCGGCGACCGCTCCCACCTACTTCTCTTCCTCCTCGAAGATCGTCAGCTCCACCGGGCTCATGCTGACGACTTCGAGCTCCACGCCGCAGTGGTCGCAGACCAGCAGCTCGCCGGGGGTCGCGTCGGAGGGCACGGGGACGGCGGCGCCGCACTCCGAGCAATGGGTGGCGTGGGTCTCGGACACGGGAAACTCCTGGGCGGGGTGAAGGGGCTTGGTACTCGGCAGCGGAGAGGCGGTCAACCTCGACTCATGCCTGGGGCGCGAAGGCGGTGGGGTCGGCGGCTGCCCCTTGGGGGCCTGCAAGCTCTGCCGCCAGCGCCCCGTGGGCTCCGATGTGGTCGGACAGCTCGCCGAGCGGCACCGGGTCGGGGCGGTGGGTGATGGCGAGGTGGCGAAGTCGTCCAAGGGACTCCGCACAGCGCGCCGCGAACGCGGGGTCGCGGTCCGCCTCGGCGCGGAGTGCGGTCACGGCCTCCTCCATGCGGTCCAGGCGGTGGCAGATCAGCAGGCCATCGACGCCGGCACGGACTGCCCGCACGCAGGCGGCCCCAATGCCGCCCTCATTGACGATCGCGCCCATCTCGAGGTCGTCCGTGAGGACGACGCCCGCGAAACCGAGCTCCCCCCGCAGCACCCCGTCGATCCAAGCCGAGGACATCGTGGCGGGGTTCTCTGCGTCCACTGCGGGGTAGACCACGTGGGCGGTCATGACCGTCGCAACCCCCGCGGCGACGGCGTCGCGGAACGGGGCGAGGTGGGGCTCGAGCTCCTCTCGGGAGAGATGGCAGACCGGCAGGCCGTAGTGCGAGTCCACGTCCACGTGCCCGTGCCCGGGGAAGTGCTTTGCGGAGCCAGCCATTCCGGTGGAGTGAAGGCCACGCAGAAAAGGGATCGCGAGTCGGCGCACGGTTCCGCTGTCCGACCCGAAGGCGCGGTCTCCGATGACCGGGTTCTCGGCGTGGCTGTTCACGTCGACACACGGGGCGAAGTCCAGGTTGAACCCGACGGCGCGAATCTCCGAGGCCAGAGCGCGCCCCACGGACTCCGCCAGCCCCGGATCGTCCGTCGCGCCCACGACACCCATGGGAGGCCAGACCGTCAGCGGTGCGCGCAGGCGTGCCACTCGCCCCCCCTCCTGGTCGAGGGCCAGGAGCGGCGGGGTGGGGGACAGGGCCCCGAGGTCTCGCAGGAGCTGCCCCACCTGGGCCGGCGACTCGACGTTGCGCCCGAACACGATCCAGCCACCCACGCCGAGGTCGGCCCGCGCCCGCACATCGTCAGAGTCGGCGTCGAGACCCGGAAAGCCGCAGAGGATCAGTCCGGCGAGGGGGTCGGTCACTCGTGCGCTCCTTCCTCGTCGGTGGCGAACTCGTTGAGTTCGAGGAGCACTCCGCCGGTGGACTTCGGATGCACGAAGGCCACGAGGGAGCCGTGCGCGCCTGGCGCCGGCTCGTCGCTGGTGAAGCGCAGTCCCGCGGCCTTGAGTCGCGCCATCTCGGCGCGCAGGTCGTCTACCTCCATGCAGATGTGGTGGATGCCGGGCCCGCGCTTGGCCAGGTGCTTCGCGACGGCGGAGTCCTCGCTCATGGGCTGGATGAGCTCGATGCGGCTCTCTCCGACCGGGAACATGGCGACGCTGGTCTTCTGGCTCGCGACGTCCTCGCGCCCCTCTGCCGGCAGCCCGATGCCGTGGGGGCCCCAGGCGGCTTCGCCCTCGTCGAGATCCGCGACCGCGATGGCCACGTGGTGGATGCGTTTGATCATGATCTGTCTCCAGGACCCGCCTGATACGATGGTTCTTCCGCAGAGTGCGCCTCGCGCAGACCGGGCCGGAGAGCCACCTTGGACCGAGTCGCCATCCGAATCAGTCGCTTCGAAGACCAGGACGCCTACCGGCGGGTGCTCAGTCTTCTCTGCGGACTCTACCCCGATCGGGCGGCTGCGGACTTCGAGCAGGCCCTCGCGCGCTTGCCCTGCCTCGTCTCTCACGACGCCGATCTGGGCGCCGCCGAGGCTCTGCAAGAGGCACTCGAGGCTCGCGGGGCGTCCGTCCGCGTCCTCCCCGCCGACACGGCGCGTCCCCTGCTGCCCATGAGCGGTCAGGGGCTGCCGACCCGCCAGACCATGCTGGTGTCGCCCGAGGTGGACCTCGACTTCCTGCGCAAGGGAACCCCGCGTCTTCCGCAGCAGTCGGGATCGGCCCGCGCGGTACCCACTCGCCAGAGCATGCAGGACTCCGAAGACTGGACCCGGGAGAAGGCTCCCTGGGAGGAGTGATGGGGGGGGCGTACCCCTTCGCGCCGGCCGTGAGCGAGGCCGGCGTCGCCGGGCGGGTCTCCGTGGTGGTGGTGCACTACTCGGGCACTGACGATCTCATCGCCTGTGCCGCGTCGGTGCTGGCGGAGGCTGGGGACGTCGAGCTCATCGTGGTGGACAACGCATCGCCCGACCGTGGCGCGGCGCTCCTGCCCTCGGATGCACGGCTGCGCCGCATCTGGCTGCCGAGGAATGTCGGCTTCGCAGCGGGCGCAAACGCCGGAGTGACGGCCAGTACCGGTGACGTCGTCGTCCTCCTCAACCCCGACGCCACCCTCCGCCCCGGCTGCCTCGGCGCGCTCGAGCAGGCCCTCGCCTCCGCCGACATCGCGGTGCCGCGAGTCCTCCTCGCGGACGACCCCAGTCGCCTGGACAGCTGTGGTCACGACCTCTACCCCGACGGACTCAATTGGTGTCGCGGGCGCGGGGAGCCCGCCGCCGACCAGTTCGACTCCGCCGAGGATGTCCTGCTGTTCTCTGGGGCAGCGGTGGCCTTCCGCCGCGCGGCTCTGGCGAGGGTCGGCGCGCTCGACGAGGGTTTCTGGGCCTACGGCGAAGACGCCGATCTCGGCTTGCGGGCTGCACGGGCGGGGCTCCTCGCCCGCACCGCGCCTGACGCCGTGTGCCTGCACAAGGTGGGGGGCTCCTTCGGGCGCTTCGGCCTCAGGAAGGCGTTCCTCGTGGAGCGGAACCGCGTGCGCGTTGCCCTGGTCCACCTCCCGATCTCCTGGCTGCTCCTGGCCCCCCTCTGGACGACGGCCCGGGTGGTGGGGATGGGCCTCGCTGGAGCCGCGGGTCATGGGGTGGTGGGAAGCTACGGCCGTGGGACGAGGACGCTGCTGCCCGCGGCGGTCCTGGCAGCGTGGGGGGCGAGCGTGGTTCAGGCCCCTGGCTCCCTCGCGCGCCGGATGGCGCTGGGGCTCCGCGGGGTCGATGCGAGCTACGGACGCCGGTTGAGGGCCGCCCGCATCGGCTTGCCCACTCTGCTCAGGCGGCCGTCACTCCCTCAGCGAAGCCGCGCACGAACGACCTGATTCCCCCGAAGCCGACGGACCTCACGGTCCAAGCGCTTCCTGCCGAGGCCACGGTCATCAAGCGAAGCAACTGGCCGGGGCCGCCGCCGAGCTCCCGAGCGAGCATCGCGTGGGAGCGTCCCAGGTGAAAGGCGGCCTCATTGCTGTGGTGGGAGCGAGTTCCTCCCCCGCGATGGCGGACCCGCGCGGCAGGGACGAGCTCGACGCGGGCCCCGCGGGCCCGGGCCCGCAGGCAGAAGTCGATGTCCTCGAAGTAGAAGTGGTACCGGCTGTCGAATCCGCTGAGCTTCTCGAACAGCGCGAGGTCGATGCACATGGCGGCCCCGCTCACTGCGTCCACGGTGACGTCCTCGCCCACGACGGTTCGGGCCAGGACGCGAGCCGTGCGCATCGACACGTCGAGCCCAGCCTGCTGCACGCCGCCGTCCCAATGCTCGAGTACCGCGCCACAGACCGGTGCGCTCGACTCCTGCAGGGCGTCGATGGCCCCCGGAACCAGCAGCGTGTCGTCGTTGAGGAGCAGCGCGCGCTCGGCTCCGTCGACCAGGGCCCGGAGCAGTCCCAGGTTGGCTCGCTGGGCGAAGCCTGCGTCGGCCGGGGCGGTCACGAGGGTTGCGAGGCTGTCGTCCAGGGGGCGCCCGTCGGAGACCACGTAGATGGTGCCGTCCGTCTGTTGCCGCACGCTGGCCACGCATGCCTCCACCCAGGGGGAGTCGGGGGCTGCGGGGATGACGACAGCGAGAGGCATGGGGGCAGAGTAGGCGACGGTCTGGCCTCATCGGTCGCGAGACTCAGAAGCCGACGCTCGCTCCGATGGAGTTGTAGATCCGCTGGAAGCCCTCACGCCGGTCAGCGCGAAGCGCTTCGTCGAGTGGGCCCACCTCGATGCGCATGCCGTAGTCGATCTTGATCTTCACGCGCGCGGTGGGGATCTCGATCCCCAGCCCCCACGTGATGTAGTTCTCGGTGAACCCGCGATCCCCGTAGTACCCGGCACGGAAGAGAACGATCTGCAGCGCCTTCACGGTGACGCCACCGTGCACATCCGCCTTGATGACGTCCTGGCTGGTGAAGTCGAGGACCGCGTCCACTCCGACGTCCAGGATGTTGGGAATCGCCAGGGCGACGCCGCCGGAGAATCGGGTGGGGTGCCGGTCGTCTTTCGTCGGGATGAAGTTGGCCAGTGACACGCCGAGCCCGAGGAACTCCACGGGCCAGAAGATCACCCCGGTGTCCATCGTGAACCGAACCTCGTTGGCTCGAAGCCGGTAGTTGTGCCGTAGGAGTCTGAGGCCGAGGCCGAAGTTGATCCGGCGTTCGAGCAACCCATACGCCGCCGCGACCTCCCAGCGGTGGGTGGTCTTCGTGTCTGCGAGCTCCGAGTCCGGGACATACCAATTGAGCGTGTCCTGGGGGTCGAATGGCGGGGTCGAGATATTGACCGAGTAGGTGCTGCCGAGGGCGAGGGGGCTCGTCTTGCTGTCGTACGCCCCAGTCGAGAAGATGTGGTTCCTCTCGCGGCCGTAGAAGCTGTATGAGACGCCCGTGGCGTAGGTTGGCCGACCGGACATGGCAGCGGGCGAGAGCCGCACTGCCGTGATGTCGCCGCCGAGGACTCGAACGGCCCCACCCATCCCCAGCGCCCCGGGCTCGAACCAGTCCTCTCGCGCGTCCGCCGAGGAGGGGATGGCAGCCACCACGAGCGCCACGGCGAAAGCCGAGGCGCAGGCCTGGAGCGGGAATGTGCGGGGCGCGCGCATCGGGAGAGTCTTCCTGCCTTCGAGGAGGGTGTCGAGTTTCCTGGAAACCCGGAGGGGCCTCGAAGTGTTCCTCAACGCCAACTGTTCGCCGTTCTTTCGCACGTGCATGGTAATTTACGCCAATAGCGTCGACATGGCGCTGTGGCGTCGCTTTCGGCGCCTGGAGGTCGCGATGGACGCCTTGCGCATGTGGAGCCACCTGCTCGCCGACGACAACCAGCCGGTGCCCGAGGCCGAAGAGCTGTATCGGTTCGCCATGGATCTCTCCAAGCGGGGGCGATGGGCCGACGCGGTGTCCTTGTTCGAGGGCTGCATCGACGAACTCGAGGCTGCGGATCGTCCCGAGGCGGCGGCCGCCAACCACTCCATGGCGGTGTTGCTTCAGCACCAGGGGGATCGAGACGGAGCCATCTTCCACTGCGTGCGCGCGGTCTATCTGTACGAGAACGCCGATGACCTCGGCGGGATGTATGCAGGTCTGCGCAACCTCGCGCTCATCCATCGGTCCCGGCAGGAGAACAACCTGGCGATGGCGGCGCAAGGGCAGGCGGCCCGGGTGCGCCAACTCCTGTCTGCTCGCGGGGAGTTGGAGCGCGTGGAGCGGGGCAAGGACCGCTACGGCGAGACCCTGGTGCTCCTGGGAATCCGCGCTGCGCGCAGCGTCGGTCCGGTGGGTGTGCGAGACGTCGGCTGACCGCGCGATCGCGCAGCCCGACCTGCGGCTCGAGGCGTCCAGTGCGGCGTCTACATGTCGATGATGAAGACCCCTCGGTCAGACGGCTCGTCGCCACCGATGATGGTGACGCCGCGGTGTGACGGGGCGTCCCGCTCCTGGCGGCGCCGCTGCTCCTCGAGCCACTCGGGGGGCGGCTGCTGGATGCGAAGCGGCACGGGTTTCCACTCGCTCTCGCGGCGGTCGTTCTCGATCCGGTCGATGATCCAGGGCTTCATTGCGCGCCTCCTCTCTGGAGTCCGTCTTCTGGTTCCGTCCACTCTCACTACATCGGACGTTTCTCACACACCTTTCCTTCAAACCTTGTGTTCCCTCGAACCGGTTGTCGAGGGGGGGAGCCAGGCCCCAAACCGACCGCGCATTCAGCGCTGCGCTGATCTACCCTCCGCCGATGCGCGTCCCTGCCTCGGAGTCCGCCGTGTTCAAGATTGTTCGCCTGCTCGCACTTCCGCTCGCCGCTGGCGTCTTGCTCCCCGGTTGTTTCTGGGGGGAGATCGACGGAGGGGCCCGCTTCACTGTCAGCGCGGGAAACGTCGACCAGTACGTCGACCTCCTGTACCCGATCGAGAAGCAGAGCCTCTGGCAGGACGTCTTCGCCGACCGCGCTCTCGTGTGCGAGCCGGACGACGACGACTGCGATCCCGACGACCGCGTCCGCAGTGATCTGGTCGATCTCTTCCTGCGCTACGACACCACCCGCGTGCGCGGCCTGATGACCCAGAAGGGCGACCTCCAGCTCACGGCTCACCTCGACGTCGGGGAGGCCTACAAGGCCCTGGTGGACGACAGCTTCGGCGATTGGGACTACATGACGCGCAGCGATCGCGTCTACGGCGTCTCCGGTGACGGCTGCGACCCGGGCGTGGACACCGAAGACCGTACGGGCGTGGGACTCTGCGTCTTCGACGAGATCAACAGCAACGCAACCGAGTACCAGAGGCTCAGCGAGGACATCCGCCTCGTCATCCTGCTCAACCTCCCCGGCGAGGACGACGTGCGCTCGGTCGAGTGTCAGGACGCTCCTCGGACCTTCGAGAGTTCGGACTGGGATCTGCCCCGCACCCTGCTCGTCAACTACGACGCCGTGGGTCCTGTGGAAGACGGCGACGAGACGCGCTACGGGAACCCGGACGACGAGGAGGACCCGCCCCTCGCCCAGTGCGAATACGAAGTGTTCTCGCGACTCAACGTGGCCACGCAGGTGTTCGGCGGCGACTACTACGGAGAGGGCGAGGACAACGCGGACCTCACCATCGAAGAGGCCCGCGACGAAACGAACGAACCGCTGGTCGGCACCGTGATCCTCGAGGAGCTCAGCCTCCCCGGCGAAGATGGGCCCGCGCGCGCAAAGGGGCGTTACCACCTTGCGTTCACGGCCCAGCGCTTTTCTCAGGCGGACGGCCAGGTGGTGTTCGAAGGCAGCTTCGACACCGAGATCCGCAACGATCCGGTGTCCGTCGAGAACCCAGATCGGGACATCGACCTCGACCCGGGCGAGGGCGACGACCTCTAAATCGCCCCTTGGGGACCCGCGGGCGGGACCCACGGCGGCTCATCGGGAGAATCGGGCGCTCTGACCCCAATAGATTCCGCTCTGAAATCAGGGTGTTGGGAAGCCGATTAGACGAAAGTTGGATTCCCGATTGACCGCTCCCCAAAGCGGACCTACATTCCCGGTGTCACACAGGTTGTGGTCACGAAGGTCGTCTCGACGACGTTATGGCCCGGGCTCCTATCGACTGTCGGGTGCGACCCCCCCCCACGCTCGACAGTTTGGAGTCCGGGCCCCCTTCGTTCTGGGCTGTCAGACGCTGCCCATGGGGTGTCTCGCCTCCGAAATCCAGTGAACGTCGACGCCCCGTCTGCCGGCACCCTGCGTGCTAGCTTCCGACGCATGCTCCGACACACGATTTCCTCTGCTGTCCTCACCCTCGGCCTCGGCCTGTTCGGGTTGGGGTGTCCGGGTTCCATCAGCGCCGACGGCGTGGATGGCTTCACCGTCAATTCGGCGCAGTGGATGACCTACACCACGGGGGGAGCGCGTCGGCACGAGCTCGTGGCAACGAGCGTTTCCGACTACTGCACGAAGCGCCAGAACGCCGAGGCTGAGCGCCAGGCCGCATTCGAAGCGTTCCAGCAGCGAATCGCGGACGGCGTCACCCAGTGCGAGGCCTGGGACGCGTGGTACGACGACATCGCCAACGCGTTCAACCCGTTGGACAACGCGAACGCGAGCTACCTCCGCGCCACCCTGACCCGCGAGGTGGAGAGCAACGACACGGACGCCATCACGGCGCCGGCGGCAGGGCACTACGTGCAGCTCGGCGGCGGAGGCGACGGCACGTTCATCGCATCGATTCAGCACCACGTGGGCCGCTTCAATCAGGAGCTGGCCGATGCCTGGGACTGCGAGGAGCTGGACGAGTCCGAGCTCGATGACCTCACCGCGCTGACCATGCTCCTCGGGCAGACCACCGCCACGGTGGACTACCCCGAGAACTTCGAGCTGTCCGCGGCGGAGCTGGACATTGTCGAGACCTCCTCGAGCAAGCGCGAGGTCGACATCTCCGGGGACATCCTCGACCAAGGCTCCACCGTGGGGGGCGTCCGCGCTGACTTCACGGCGACGCAGTGCGAAGTCGAGATGGCAGACGAACTCTCGTTCTAGACGGTCTCGTCGACCTGCGGTGCTCGGCTCGAGGAGACCCCGCTGGCTGCCCTTTGTGGGCGGTCAGCGCACGAGGTCGTAGACGACGCAGAAGGCCTCGGCGTGCTCGAGGCCCACGCTCATGCCCCGGTCGCGGGCCTTCACCCGGATCGCCTCCAGGGAGCGAGGGTGCGGTGCCTCTCGTAGCTCATCCGTGTAGCAAGCCATGGCCGCGATCTTGGCGTCGAGGTGAGCGCTGATCTCTACGAAGTGGTTCGGAACGAAGGGGATGTGGGGCTCACCCCACTCGGTCGACGAGAGGACCTCGTAGGTCAGGACACGCCGCACGCAGTGGCCCGGCTGCGGGCGCGCCGCCACCATGGTGGCCTCGTAGGTGAGGGGGTGATCCTTGTTTCGGTCCCCTGGATGGTGGGTGTAGATGATCTCCGGCTTGATGGTGTGAACCAGGCCGATCACCGCCCCAGCCAGGTCGGCCATGGCGACGGTGTCGAGTCGCATGTCGGGGAAGTCGAGGTGGTGGACCTCGTGCACTCCCAGGATCTTCGCGACCTTCTGGGCCTCTGCGTACTTCGCCTGGAGCTTCTCGGTGTCTCCCGGGTACTGCGTCGATGAGCTGTCCGTCATCACACAGACGTGCACCTCGTCTCCGCCCGCCGCGTGTCGGGCGATCGCGCCGCCGCAGCCAAGGGTCTCGTCATCCATGTGCGCGGACATGACCAGCACGGTGCTCATTTGCTCTTGATCTCCCCTTCGACCACCTGGAGGTGCTCGGTTCCGTCGCTGAAGTAGAGGTCCTGTGGCCGATCGCGATGCGCCTCGAACCCGACGCCCGGCTGGATCAACGTCCCGCGGGGCGTGAGCGTCGGTCGCGCTCGCCAGACAACCAGTCGGAAGCCCAGCCCGTCTTCCAGATGCGCGCCGCGGTAGGGCCGCGAGAGGGCGCGAATGCGGGCGTAGGTGGACTGAAGGCTCTCGCCCAGGTCGATCCAGTTTGCCCGCGACGGCTTCGGAAACACTACGGCGTCGTCAGAGCTCTGGGCGAGCCGGGGAGCGTTCCCGCGCGCCAGCTGAGGCAGATGCTTGATCCCGAGGGCCACCCCCTGGGCGACGATCTTCGCGTAGACGTCCTCAGCGTGGTCGTCGGGCCCGATCTGGAATGGGCCCTGACCGATGAGGTCGCCCGAGTCCACGCCGTCGTCGGTGTACATCAGGCTCATGGCGGAGTCCTCGACGCCGGCGAGGATCTGATTGATGAGCGGCGCAGGACCCCGGCCGTAGGGCAGCTTCGTCGGGTGGAAGCTCACGAAGCCCCGGCGCGGGATGTCCAACACCTCAGCCGGCACGATCTGTCGCCAGCCGGCCATCACGACGTGGTCGGGGGCCCAGGCGCGCAGCACCTCCGCGCCGTCCTTCTCGATGCGGTCGATGAACGCCACCTCGATCCCGAAGCGGTTCCAGTCGTCCGGAGGGACGCCGTCGTACATGACCGTGCGGGCGTCGGGACGGAGGGTGATGACTCCCCGGATGTTGATCTCGGGGTCCTGCAGCGCGAGAACCTGCTCCAGGAGCTTGAACCCGAACTCATTCGCGGACAGCCATACGAAGTCGGTCACTGAATCTCTCTCCCGCCCGGTGGGCGGGGAATCATCGCACGTCGGGCACCGACCGCAGGGCAGCGCGCCGGAGCGCCTCTCCGATGAAGTCGAGATCGCGGGGGAGATAGAAGGGGAGGAGTGGGAGCAGGAGCGCTGTCTCCTGCACCTCCGTGGCGCGGGGGCCGCGTCTGCCGTCCGGAGCCAGCCACCCGCCGGGGGGCACGGGCGACACCCCCGCCACGCTCAGGGCGCTGCGCACCGCATCGCGGTGGGCGATGCGGAGGCCGATGGCCCCTCCAGCCGACTGCACTCCCGTTGGGTCCGTCGGGAGCGCGACCCCCTGGATGTGGCGGACGAGGGAGCTGAGGGTTCGCGAGTGACGAGCTCGCTGCGAGGCGCGGGCTGCGCTCTGCTGAAGTCGGGCTGCAGCGGCTGCGAAGGCCCAACCCGGCGCTGGACCTGCGGACCGGCTGAGAAGTCGATCCGCTCGCGGCGGATCCCAGAGTCGGCGCACGCGCGGCTCGAACTGGAGAGAGTCCGCGAGGAGGCGTGCCGCAAGGCTCCAGGAGGGCGACGGGCCGGGTCCGGGCGGCTCGTTGGTGGCGGCATCTGCCCCCAGGAGCACGGCGCCGGGGCAGGGGGCTGGGCCGGGCTCTCCGTCCACCGACGCCAGCGTCAGCGTTCCGAGGGATGCAGGAGACCCGTCGAGGACGCGCCCACCGGAGGCCGCGCGGGCGTCGACTACGAGGGCGACTCCGCGCCGCTCACAGAGGTCATCGACTCCCAGCAGCGACGTGCAGTCACCGGCTACGGGGGAGAGGAGCACCGCCGTCGCGCCGGCATCGATGGCGGCTGCGACCTCGCTGGCGCCTGGATCCAGCCGGAGGCGCGCCGGCTCCATCCAGACGACGTCACGGCCCTCGAGTGGGGCTGCGAAGGAGGTCCGACCCCACGCGGGGGCAGCGAGCACAGCGTCGGGGAAACGCGCGTCGAGGGCGCGGAGGAGTGCTGTCTCGGGGGACGCGACCCACTGGGCCGGGGTGTCTTCACGGCCGACCGCTGTGGCGACCGCCGCTGCGAGGCCCTCGGCGGTCCGGGGCCACGCCGCACCTCGCGCGAGCGCGGCACGGATGACCAGCCGATCGAGGGGCGGGCTCCAGGGAGGGATCGAGCGCGGATGGAACACCCTGATGACTGTAGCCCGCCGCTGCTCGCGCTTGCTTGCGGGGCCCCGAAGCGGTGTCTATACAGAGCCCCATGGCGATTCTCCCCATCTTCGAGGTGCCCCATCCCATCCTGACCCAGGTGGCGACTGAGGTGTCCGTGGTCGACGATCGCGTGCGGCGGCTGCTCGACGACATGGCGGAGACGATGTACGCGGCTCCCGGGGTCGGCCTCGCCGCGCCCCAGGTGGGGGTCAAGGAGCGCATCATCGTCGCTGCGGTTCCGATTCGGCAGGGCGAGGCGATCGAGGAAGAGGGCGACGAGGAGGAGGGCGCGAAGGCGTTCCTGACCCAGCTCGTCAACCCCGTCATCGTCGAGCGTGAGGGCGTCCTCGTGTACGACGAGGGTTGCCTTTCCGTCCCCGACCTCGTCTTCGAGGTAGAGCGGGCCAACCGCATTGTCATCGAGGCCCTCGACCGCAACGGCGAGCCCATTCGCTTCGCCGCCGAGGGGTTCTACGCGGTCGTCTTTCAACACGAGATCGACCACCTCGACGGCATCACGCTCTACGGCCGCATGGGGCCGCTCAAGCGCAAGCTGTACCTCAAGAAGGTGCAGAAGCAGAGGATGAAGGATGGCGCACGATCCAAAGACGGCGCTCCCGTCCCAACCGCTGGCTGACCCGCTCCGCGTCGCCTTCTTCGGCACGCCGGCGCTCGCTGTTCCCACCCTCGATGCTCTCCTCGCCAGGCCGGACCTGTGTGAGGTGGTGGCGGTGGTCGCCCAGCCCGACAAGCCCGCCGGGCGTGGCAAGAAGATGCGTTCGCCGCCCACCGCCGCGCGGGCGAAGGAGCTGGGGATCGCGTTGCACCAACCCCGCAAGGTCCGTAGCGGCGCGTTTCCTGAGGCCGTCGAGGCCATGAACCTCGATGTGGCCGTGGTCATCGCCTACGGCCGCATCCTCACGACCCGACTGCTCGAAGCCCCTCGCTTTGGCTGTGTCAACGTCCACGCGTCGTTGCTGCCGGCTTGGCGCGGGGCGGGGCCGATCCAGTGGTCGCTCGCACACGGGGACCCGGTGACGGGGGTCACGACGATGTGGATGGAAGAGGGCCTCGACACCGGTCCCATGCTGCTCGTGGAGGAGGAGCCCATTGAGCCTGAGGACACGGCCTCGACACTGGGCGTGCGGCTCGGAGCCCTGGGCGCATCCTTGCTGATCCGCACCCTCGAGGAGATGAAGGCCGGTCGCCTCTCCGCGACGCCGCAGCCCTCCGAGGGCGTCAGCCACGCTCCACTATTGAGCAAGGAGGACGGCCGCATCGACTGGACCCGTCCCGCTGGGCTCGTCTCGGCCCATGCGCGGGGCATGACGCCTTGGCCGGGCGCCGTGTGTAGCTATCGCGGTCGCAAACTGAAGGTCCACCAGATCGAGGTGGCCGAAGGGTCCGGCGCAGCCGGAACCGTGCTCGAGGCAGCCCGTGACGGCGTCGTCGTGGCGTGCGGCGAGGGCGCAGTGCGTCTCCTCCGACTCCAGCCCCCCGGCAAGCGGGCGTTGCCGGCCGCGGACTTCCTCAACGGCTATCCGATGGAGCCGGGCGAGTCGCTCGCGTTCGCCACAGAAGAAGGCTGAGAGCGAGGAGCGCGCCGGGGACTGCCTCGGGGATGCGCCAGGGCATCAAGAAGCTGATGGTGGCAACCACGCCGCACAGCGCTCCGACTCCGACGAGCTCGAGGACGGCGAGCCGTGCGCTGTCATGGAGGTCCGCGAGCCGGTAGTGCATGTGCCCGCGCTCTCCCGATGGCAGATCGCCGATGCGCAGGCGTCGGACGATGGTGGTGACGAGATCGAGCAGTGGGACTGCCACGAGACCCACCAGGGCGAGAGGGCCCGCCCAGACGGAGAACGGGTCCGGCCCGAAGAAGTCGTGCCGCTCATCGAGGAACGCAGGGACCTGCGCCCAACGAGGGTGGAGGACCGCCAGGGCGGCGAGCATGCCCAGACCGTTGGATCCGGCATCGCCGAGGAGGGTCTTCGCCGGCGGGCGGTTCGAGAGGGCGAGGTACGTCGCCGCCGAGGCGGTGGCCGCGACGAGCCACGGCGCGGGTGCCATCCAGAGCACGGGCACCAGCGCCACGAGGACCAGGCCCGGGGCCAGACCGTCGAGCCCGTCGATGAAGTCGAACCCCACGGTGACGCAGAGGATGAAGAACGCGATGGGGATGGCGGCCATGCCCAGCACCGGGAGATTGACGGGCGAAGCGAAGAGCTCGGGAGGGAGGGACAGACACGCTGCCCCGACGGCAATCACCCCAAGAAGCAGCAGCCTCTGCACGGGCGGGGAGTCCGTCGCGTCGTCGTGCAGACCGACCATGGTGGCCAGGGCCACCGGCAGCAAGACCCGCCAACCGGCGGGGTCGAGGGGCAGCGCCACCGCGAGACCCATCAGGATCGCCAGCCCGCCGATGCGGGGCTTGCCGCGGGCCTCGTCGGACCGGTCGCGCAGGGACGGCGGACAGCGACGCTCTAGAACGGTGACGGCGCCCCAGGTGACGACGGCAGCAGCGAGCGCGAGCGCCGGAGAGGTCAGGGGCGGCATGGGCTGGATCGTAGTGCCCCTGGCTCCGGTTGACACGCATGAGGCGCGGCCATAATCTCCGCCGTCCTTGCCGCCTGTCGGCGAGACATGACGGGGTGTAGCGCAGTCTGGTAGCGCACATGCTTCGGGAGCATGGGGCCGGAGGTTCGAATCCTCTCACCCCGACCAATCTGAGAAACCCCTCTGAGGCTTGCTTCAGAGGGGTTTCTGCCTTGGTGGGGCATCGGGCCGCTCAGCCTCAACGGTCAGTCGAGCTCGAACGCCGTCCTGTAGTCCTGGGCGAGCTGAGGATCCTGCTCGGACTTGCGCAGCAGAAAGTTCCCGACGGCGAGCACGTCGAGCCCCGTCCCCATGAAGCAGCGGAAGGCATCCTCGGGGGTGTTCACGATGGGTTCGCCACGCACATTGAAGGACGTATTCACCAGCACAGGACAGCCGGTGCGCTCCTCGAAGGCGGACAGCAGCGCGTGGTAGCGGGGGTTGGTGTCCTCGTGCACGGTCTGGATCCGCGCGCTGTAGTCGACGTGGGTGATGGCGGGTAGCTCGGACCTGATCACCTGGAGCTTTTCGATGCCGAAGAGCGCGCGTTGCTCCTCGGTCATCGGGCGGCGCTTGTCCATCCGCAGCCCGTCCACGAGCAGCATGTAGGGGCTCTCCCCGTCGAACTCGAACCAGTCTCCGACGCGCTCAGCGAGCACCGAGGGAGCGAAGGGCCGGAAGCTCTCTCGGAACTTCACCTTCAGGTTCAGCGTCTTCTGCATGGTCGGTGAGCGTGGGTCCCCGAGAATGGAGCGCGCGCCCAGGGCCCGGGGGCCGTACTCCATGCGTCCCTGCATCCAGCCGACCGCCTGTTGTTGGGCCAGGGCGTCCGCGACCTCCTCGATCATGACCTCCTGCTCGAGCTCGACGAAGGTGGCGCCCAGCCTCCGCAGCGCAGAGCGGATCTGCTCTGCGCTCCACTCGGGCCCCAGATACGAGCCAGCCATGCAGTCCCTTCCCGGGCTGCGCATGCGTTCCTGACCCAGCAGGCCATGCCACGCCGTCAGCGCCGCCCCGAGCGCCCCGCCGGCGTCTCCCGCGGCGGGCTGCACCCAGAGCCTCTCGAAGGCCCCATCCCGCTGCACGCGCCCGTTGGCGACACAGTTGAGCGCCACGCCCCCGGCCAGGCAGAGGTTCTTGATGCCCGTCTCGGCGGCCAGCGACCGTGTCAGGCGCAACACGACCTCCTCCACCACTGCTTGAATCGACGCCGCGAGGTCCATCTCACGTTGGGTGACCAACTCCTCGGGCTTCCGAGGCGGGCCGCCGAAGAGCGCGTCGAATCGGTGGTTCGTCATCGTCAAGCCGGTGCAGTAGTCGAAGTACTGCATGTCGAGCCTGAAGGACCCGTCGTCCTTGAGGTCCATCAGGGTGTCGAGGATGAGGTCCTTGAACCGCGGCACGCCGTAGGGCGCCAGACCCATGACCTTGTACTCGCCGGAGTTCACCTTGAAGCCCGTGTAGTACGTCATCGCGGAGTACAGCAGGCCAAGGGAGTGGGGGAAGTGCAGCTCCTTCACGATCCGGAGGTCCGAGCCCCGTCCGATGGCCACGGACATCGTCGCCCACTCCCCTACACCATCCATGGTGAGCACCACGGCCTCCTCGAAGGGGGAGGGGAAGAAGGCGCTGGCGGCGTGGCTCAGGTGGTGCTCCCCGAAGAGCAGCTTGCCGTCCCAGTCGTAGCCGGGCTCGATCTGGGACAGCTTCTCCTTGAGCAGCCGCTTCTGGAAGAGCTTCTCCTTGAGCCACACCGGGAGCGCCATGCGGAACGAGGTGAACCCGCGGGGGGCGAAGGCGAGGTACGTCTCGAGCAGGCGCTCGAACTTGACCAGAGGCTTGTCATAGAACGCCACGTGGTCGACATCCGCGAGCGAGATGCCAGCGTGCGCGAGGCAGTACCCGACGGCCTGGCTGGGAAAGGCGGGGTCGTGCTTCTTACGGGTGAACCGCTCCTCTTGGGCCGCGGCCACGATGACGCCGTCCTCGATCAGCGCTGCGGCGCTGTCGTGGTAGTAGGCGGAGATTCCGAGAACGCGCAGAGAGGGCCCTTCGACCTAGAAGAGCGTGTAGATGAACGGCGCGACGGCGCTGCCCTGGGTCAGCACGATGAGCGCGCCGAAGACCAGCAGGACGAGCAGCAGGGGAAGGAGCCAGAACTTCTTCCGGACCTTCATGAACATCCAGAGCTCTTGGAGGAATTCCACTCTCGGCCTCTCAGAAGGGGTAGACGATCGACTCGGGCTCGGGTCCCGGCGGGTCGCGCGGAATCCAGTACGAGGTCGCGCCGGGATCGAAGTCCAGTGCGAGGAACTTCTTGCCCCCCAGGCGCATCAGGACGGCCATGGGGGTCACGAAGAGGAAGAACATCAGCCCCAGCACGAGGGGATTCACCACCTTGCCCATGAGGATGCCGAGCCGGGTCCACCCCGCGTTGAGCGGGGTGAGGACCGTGGGGGCCACGAGCCCGAGGCCTCCCAGAAGGCCCCCGCCAACCAGCAAGAGGAGATGCGGGTCACCCCCTCCGCGGAGCGGGAGCAGACCGAGGATCGCCAGAGCGCCCCCGACGACGAAGCCGAAGGCGCGATTGGAGGACCCCTTGATCTCTTCGGTGTCGTGCAACCGCTGGTGGGTGCTTGCCATGGTCCTCGCGTGGGTCGGCCCGTGCTCGGGGGCAGGATACGGTGCGCCGCCTCGGGCCCACAACTCCTCGCTCAGGCGCCGTACCCCGTGGCTCGCGTCCGAATCTCCTTGAGCATCTTCTTGAGGCCGGTCTTCGTGAGCCACTCCTTGACCCACCCCGGGAGCTTGCGCCCGGTGTCGGTCTCGGATGTGTAGAAGAAGCGGCTCGTGGTCGGACCCGTCGACACGACGCGATAGCTCCCCCAGTTGAAGGCCAGGTCGTTGGTCTTTCGGTCGTCGAGGACGAACTCGAGATAGCTCTGAGGTTCCCAGTGCGTGTAGCGATTCGTGTACTGCAGCTTGTTCCCGAGCACCTCGATGTCCCATGTCACGGACACGGCGCGGACGCCGCTCTCACTGGACTCGTCGTGTGGAGTGACCAGCTTCGCGTTCGCACTGTCGGCTTCGCGTCCCTTCCAGTCGTACAAGGCCCGCCACACGGCGTCGGCTGACGCATCGATGTCGAGCACGCCCATCGCTCGCATGTTCTCGGGCTGCGCGGGAGGGAGGCCCTCCACGATGACCACCTTGCCCTTGGAGAGGTCTGTCTCCTGCTCGGCGGTCATGGTGGGGACCACGGTGGCGGCGGGCGGAGCGGCCGCCTGGGAGGCGGTGGGCAGCAGCGCGGCGAGGGACAGGAAGGCCGAGCTCAGGAGGGCGAAGCGCACCTGTCGCAGCGGACACGAAGTGGGGTGGGTGGGCATGTGCGCAGCCTATGGGCAGACGAGGACCGCCTCAACGCCTTCATCTCAACGAGAAGCCGTTTAGGATTCCCGGGTGGCGCAACCCGAATGACTCGGGCCGCCCCCGAGGAGCAGCATGTCCACCACGTTTGGCGCCACGAGTACGGCCGAAGAGGTCACTGAGGGCCTCGATCTCACAGGAACGACCTGGCTCGTGACGGGCTGCAACTCCGGTCTGGGCAACGAAACGGTTCGGGTGCTCGCGCTCCGTGGCGGGCGGATCATCGGACTTGCTCGGACCAAGGAGAAGGCCGACCACGCGCTCTCGGCCCTCGGCGCAGACGGCGTCGGCGTGGCCTGCGACCTCGAGGACCTGGCGTCGGTGCGGGCGGCGGTCACGACGGTGAGTGGCCTGGGCCCCCTGGACGGAATCATCGCGAACGCCGGGATCATGGCCCTCCCGAAGCTCGAGCAGGTGCATGGCATCGAGCGGCAACTCTTCACCAACCACGTGGGTCACTTCGTGCTCGTCACCGGGCTCGTCGACCAGCTGACCCCCACTGGGCGGGTGGTGATGCTCAGCAGTGGGGCCCACCACTACGCCGAGCGCGGCATGGAACTCGACAACCTGTCGGGGGAGACCGACTACGCTCCCTGGCGAGCCTACGGACGCAGCAAGTTGGCGAACATCCTCTTCGCCCGTTCCCTGGCGCATCGCTTCGGGACGACGGGCCGCACCGCGAACTCCGTGCACCCGGGCGTCATCGAGACCAACCTCGGACGGCACGTCGAAGACCGGGAGGGCATGTACGACCGGCTCCGACACCTGCTCAAGTCCATCGGCGCCGGAGCCGCCACCCAGGTGTACGTCGCGACGCACCCCTCGCTGGCCGAGGTCAACGGCGTCTACTTCAGTGACTGCACGCCCACCGAGACGCGCGCCGAGGGGCGAGACGACGACCTGGCCGCGGCTCTTTGGACCGCGACCGAGGAGCTCGTCCAGGGCATCTGAGGCTGCTTTGGCCGGGGCGTTTGTCGCAGGAGGGCACCCGACCTATCTTCCGGCGGCTCTTCCGGGGGCCTCAGGGAGGCACATGCGTCGGTCCACACTCTTGCTTCTGTCCTTCGCCCTCGTCGCGTGGGTCGCGCAGCTCGTGATCTTCTCGGGCTTCGTGATCGATGACTCGTTCATCAGCATGCGCTTCGCGCAGCACCTGGCTGAGGGAGAGGGGATCGTCTGGAACCGTGGCGAGGCTCCGGTCGAGGGATTCACGAGCTTCCTTTGGATTCTCGTGCTTGCGGTCCCCCACGTCATCGCAACCAGCCTCGCCGAGCCCCTCGCTCGCGTCGGAGGGGTGCTCGCGGTGTCCGGTCTCGCGCTTTGGCTCTTCAGGATGCTGCGGGCGCGCTTCGGCGACTTCCCGGCCGCCTTTGCCATCGTGCCGCTCCTCGCCGGTACGCCGTACGTGATCAACTCGGTCTCGGGAATGGAGACGGGGCTGGCCATCCTCCTCGCGGGCCTGGGGCATCCGCTCGCGTGCGCCGGGATCCTCGAGAAGGACGCGCGTCGCCTCGGCTGGTACCAGCTGGTGGCTCTCTTGGCGTGCATGACCCGGCCCGACTACGCGCTCTGCTACGCAGCGACGATGGTGGGGGGCTACGCCCTCGCCTGGCGGTTGCCCACCCGGGGAGAGCTCGGCCGAGTCGCTGGGTACTTCGTGCTGCCCGGGATCATCTACTTCGCCTGGCGCTGGTCGTACTTCGGGTACTTCCTCCCCAACCCGTTCTACATCAAGGCTGGCGGCAGCGGCTCGCAGTCCATCGTCTACGTGGGTACGTTCCTCGTCCTGTTCGCCGCTCCTGCGGTGGCGACGCTGCTCCTGGGCGTACGGGATCGCGAGACCCGCAAGCTCGCAGCCCTCACGTTGCTCAGCTTCTCGGCGCCGGTGGGCGCCTACCTCTTCGTCACCCCGATGATGGGCGTCTACTGGCGGTTCCTCATCCCCTACTACGCCGTCGTTCCCATCGGGGTCGCAGCGTCCATCGCGGTACGGAGCGGGTGGACACTGCGCGTGCTCGTGGCCGCGCAGGTGATGCTGGCGCTCTCGACCCTGCCGTTGGCTTCGGAGTACGCGGGGCGCTCAGGTGGCTTCACGAACGTCTTGCGGGACCTCGGCGACGCCATGGCTCGTGCCCATCCCGAGGGTGAGGCTCTGGTCGCGATGAACGACGTGGGCATCGTGCCCTACTTCGGTGGCTGGAAGGTCCTCGACACGCTGGGGCTCTGCGACGACCCTCTCGCCCACGACGAGATGGGCCAAGAGGAGCGGATCTCGCAACTCGCGCCCGACGTGATTCTCCTGCACGAGCCACGCGCGACCCACGAGAAGTACGACATGGACGCCCTCTCGGTGAGCTACGAGGAGATCGGGCGCATCCCCTACCTGCGGGGGACTCTGCATAGCGACATCGTCGTCTGGGCCCAGCCCCAGAGCCCAGTGGCCGCTCCCTTGAGGGCCGAACTCTCCGCGACGGAGTTCATCCCCGCCACCCTCGAGCCGTCGCCGATCCAGGCGGTGTACGAGGCGATTCGCACCGTCTACCACGGCGGGTCGGCGAAGGACGCCCCGGAGGCGGCAGCCGACTAGACGCCGCCCCCGGTCCCGTCCGTTCTCCTACGCGGCCGTCTCGGTCCCACCGCTGCCCGCGCGCTTCGTGGGGCGGTAGGTGCCGCGGTCCGCGAGGTCTTCCCACTCCAGGGTCACGAAGCCATTGCGGGTCTCGTACTGCTTGCGCCAGTCGAACAGCAACTCGAAGCAGGCGTGGTCGACGTAGTCCACGTGCTCCAGGTGCACGTGCACGTCGCGTCCAGCCGGGATCTTCTCCAGCTCGCGAGCCAGCTTCGGAAGCACCACGAAGGTGCCGCTCCCGCGCAGGTGCACGTCGACCCGAGGAAGGTCACCGCCGGCGCCGGACCGGTTGGCCGCGAGATAGTCGACGTGGTTCTCTTCTTCGTCGATGTCCACCTGCAGGTGGGAGAAGCCCCAGGCCAGCTTGACGACGGAGAGCGCGAAGCCGATCAGAAGGCCCTCGAGGAGGTTGGTGGCGACGATGGCACCGACGGTGACGAGGTAGATGGCCAGCTCGTCCTTGCCGCGAGCGAGCAGCGCCTTGGGGATCTCGGGGTTGACCAGCTTGAAGCCGATGTAGACGAGCACGGCGGCGAGGGAGGCCACTGGAATGGTCTCCAGCAGGAACGGAACCGCCGCCACGGCGATGAGGAGCCAGCCCCCGTGCATCACGGCGGACCAGCGGGTGGTGCCGCCCGACTCGACGTTGGCCGTGCTTCGCACGATGACGCCGGTGATTGGGAGGGCGCCGATCAGTCCGGCGAGGGTGTTCCCGAGTCCCTGGGCGAAGAGCTCCTGATCGAGGTCGCTGCGGTCGTCGTCGTGCAGCTTGTCGACGGCCACCGCGCAGAGGAGAGCCTCCGCGCTGGCGATGAGGGCGAGGGCGAGGGCGGTGCCGAGACCGGCTGGACTGAGCAGGAGCGCCGCCGATTCCCACGTGGGGAACATGAACATCTCACCGAGGCTCGCGGGCACGCTCACGTAGGCGATGGGCAACTTGAAGGCGGCCGCGGCAGCAACTCCGGCGCCCACCGCGAGCAGAGGCGCGGGCACCGCGTGGAGGAAGCCTGTGGTCTTTGAGCGGACCCAGTTCCAGCCGACCAGGACGCTCAGCGTGAGGACGCCGACGGCTGCCGCGAGGTGGTGGGGCGTGGTGGAGCTGATGCTCAGGCCCTTGGCGACGGCTCCCGGAATGGTGATCACGTTCAGGAACCCGTTGCTCTGGGGGACGTCATCGACCATCACGTGGAACTGGGACGCGAAGATGAGGATTCCAATGCCCGCGAGCATTCCGTAGATGACCGCAGGTGCGACGGCGCGGAACCACTGGCCGAGCTTGAGCTTTCCGGCAGCGATCTGCACCAGGCCGGCGACGATCACCAGCGGTCCCAAAGCCGCGAGTCCATAGGTGTTGACGATGTCGAAGACGATCACGGCGAGGCCGGCAGCGGGTCCGCTGACCTGGAGAGGAGAGCCGGCGAAGTAGCCCACCACCAGTCCGCCGATAATGCCCGACATGAGTCCCATCGCGGGCGGAACGCCCGACGCAATGGCGATCCCCATGCAGAGTGGAAGGGCAACGAGGAAGACGACCACAGAGGCCAGGGCTTCGGAGAGAAACGTTTTTGAAGTCATGGGTCTGCTTTCGTGAGTTGCGATTCACGAAATGTATAACCAGAATCGGAATACACGACAACTAATTCGTGCAATTGGGAGCGCCCCCGATGCTAGAAAACGCCCACGGACACATCTCCATGTCGACTTGGACCTTTCTCTCAAATCACGCGCATGTCCTCCTGCTGCTGGGTCAGGACCCGGATCTGCGTATGCGGGACATCGCCGAAAAGGTGAATGTCACCGAGAGAGCCGTCCAGAGGATCGTCCACGATCTCGTGGAAGAGGGCTATGTCGACAAGGTCAAGGAAGGGCGCTGCAACCACTACGCAGTGAACTTCGACGCGCACCTGCGCCACCCGCTCGAAGCGGGGACCTCGATCCGCGACCTGCTCTCTGGAGTGAAGTTGCTCGGCGAGGACCAGGACTGAGCGGCCTGCCTCCGAGCCTCAGCTCGGCCCCATGACCTTCAACTCGAGCTTGTGACCGTCGGGGTCTCGCAAGAAGGCTGCGTAGTAGTCGCTGCCGTACCGGGGCCGCGGCCCCGGTGGACCTTCGTCGGACCCGCCGTGAGACAGGCCGGCCGCGTGGGCGGAGTGCACGGACTCCGCGTTGGGGGCGCTCAGCGCGAGGTGAAAGCCCGGACCGGCGGCGAGAGGACGATCCGAGGGCTCGGCGAGGAAGATCGCCAGCTTGTCCGGCCCGCCGGGGGCTCCGTAGCCGGCACCCTTCTCGTAGGTCCACACCCGCACGACCCCGAGCGGCGCCAGCAGCGCGTCGTAGAACGCGAGACTGGCGTCGAGGTCGCTGACCCCCAGTGAGCAGTGGCTCAGCACGGGGACTCGGTCAGGCGCTCGGGCTCGCCTTGCGGCCCATCGCCGTGAGGTTCACCCAGTTGGAGCGCCGCAGCGGGTTCTGCCCCGAGAGCGCCTTCAGCACGAAGAACTTCCAGGGCGGCATGTCCCACTGGCGCCGCTTCTCGGTGTCGAGGCCGTAGAAGACGTCCACCTTCTCGAAGCCGGCGCCTCGGAACACCTTCTCGAGGGTCTCGGGGGCGAAACCGCCCTCGGTGCGCTGAAACTCCGCGAGATCGTTGGTCTCTTGGAACTCGGTGTCCTTGTGCATGTAGAAGCGCTCGCTCCCCGTGGTCTGGGCGAGCAGCCGGTAGATGGGTTTTCGGGCGTCCCACACGGTCTGGGCGATGGGGCCGAAGTGCATGAACGCGTTGCTCGGATCGCATCCCGTGAGCACGACGCCGCCAGCGCGCACAGCCCGGTGGGCCGATGAGACGAAGGCGTCGGGGTTCGGGAGGTGGTGGAGCGCGGCGAAGCAGGTGACGAGATCGACCGAGCCCTCTCCCAGGGGGAGCCTCTCGGCGTCTCCGAGCACTGCGGTGTGCCCCTTCCGCGCGACAATGCGCAGGTTGCCCAGGCTGATGTCGACGCCGACCCGCTCGTCGAACAGGCGGCTGCCCACGTCCAGGCCGGGGCCCCCGCCGCACGCCACGTCGACGCACACCCGAGCACGCCGCGCCGTGGGCTGTGTGGCGTAGTCCGCCGCCAGGGCCTTGAGGAACAGCAGCGTCTGCATGTAGCTGTGCAGGTTGTTGGTGTGCTCGCTGTGGTCCTCGGAGACATCGTCGTAGACCGAGAGGTTGGCGTGCTTCACCCGACCGGAGAGGTCCGACTCCTCGGGCGGGGCGCCGAGCCGCAGCTCCTTGACCTGGTCCGACCAGAGCACCCAGACGCCGTCGACGTAGGGGAACTCCCGCTTGCAGCCTGCGCAGCGCAGACCGTCCGAGACGTCAAAGGGCGCCGCGAGGGGAGTGAGGGTGGTCGACCAGCGGAGGTCGGGGCTGCCACATTCGGGGCAGGCAAGGAACTTGGGGACGCGGGCCAACTCAATCCTCCGGGCGAAGTACGGACTGGTTGAACACCAGCAGCTTGACGAACTTGCGGACGCGCTTTGCGAGGGCGCGGGGGTCCTTCACGGCGAGCTCCAGGCCCTTGGCGGCGCAGATCGCAGCGAAGTGCACACGGTGCGCTCGGTCGCGCATGTCCGTCGGTGGCAACATCTCCTTCACCTGAGGGGTGAGCTCGACGTCGACGATGAGATGAACCCGCGTGATGTCCGAGAGGTTCTGCAGCCAGTGTGGATACGAGGTGTCCAGGTTCCACGTCTCGCCGGGGGCGAGGTACAGCTTCTTCCCGCTCACGTAGAACTCGACGCCGGGGTCGGAGACGATCGGGACGTGGAAGCGGCCGACTCCCATGGGGGTCCCGCCGGAGATGTCGCGGTGCTCGCCTACGGAGCCGCCGGGGGCGAGGGACGCAATGCTCGCGTCGAGCAGCTTGCCGGGAAACGCGTCGAACACTGCCTGGAGCGTGGGACAGTCAGCCATCCGCGGGTGCAGCGTGGTCCCGCCCTCGCCGTTGGGGTGGGCGACCATGATCTGCTTCCACTTGTCGCTGTAGTGCATCGCTTCCCAGTCGGACTCCTGGAAGCGGGCGAGGTCGGCCTGAAGCAGGGACGGGTCCCAGCTCAAGTCATCGAGTCGAATGACTCCGCGCACGGGTCGACTGTGGTGCATTGCTGCTCCTCGGGGCGTTGAGGCAGGACCTCGCGTGGTCATGCCTGAGCGCGCGACAAGATAGTGCCTGGACGTGAACTCCGACAACCGAATGACGGGTGCCGCGCTGCGAAGCTCCCTCAGGCCTGTCCCGCGGGCTCCCGCGGGACGAACATGGAGCCCCGGATCACCGTGACGCACTGACCACGGAGGGCGACACGGGCCCCGCGCACTTCACACTCGAGTCCACCACCCCGGGGTCCGATCTGCCGGGCGCGCAGGGGGTTTCGCCCCAGTCGCTCCACCCAGTAGGGAGCCAGGCTGCAGTGGGCGGACCCCGTGACCGGGTCCTCGTCGACGCCCGAGCCCGGAGCGAAGAACCTCGAGACGAAGTCCAGGTCTCCTTCGCCGGGGGCCGTGCAGATGACATTGCTGCGCAACGCTCGGAGCGCGCCGATGTCCGGCGTCAGCTCGCGCACTTCGGCGGCGGTCGTGAACCGTGCGAGCCAGTAGTCCGCGTGATGCAGCGCCCGGATCGGGCAGCCCTCCACCGGGGGAGTCCCCAGCGCGTGCACGATGGCCGGGGGAAGCTCGCCGTCCATGGGAGGCACCGCCGGCAGCTCCATCTCGAGTCGGTCGCCGACGCGGGCCACCGTCAACTCCCCGGAGCGAGAGGAGAATCGCACGAGGTCCCCGCCGTCCTCTTCGAGGAGCACGGCGCCTGCCGCGAGGGTGGCGTGCCCACACAGATCGACCTCGACCGCCGGCGTGAACCAGCGAAGGACCGCGGCTCCTCCGCCTCCGACGACGAACGCGGTCTCGGAGAGGTTGTTCTCGGCCGCGATCGCCGCGAGGACCTCGTCGGGCAACCACGACTCCAGCCGAACCACCGCGGCGGGATTGCCCTCGAAGGCATGTTCGGCGAAGGCATCGACCTGCACGAAGGGAAGGGTCAGAGACGGAGGGTGGCGGGTGCTGTTCATCAGGCTTCCGAGAGGGCTTGCTCTGGGGGGTGAGGCGGGTCCGCACCCAGGGCTCGCTTGACGAACAGCGCGAGCCCGAGGCTGGCGACGACGGTGGTCCCGATGACGGCGGCGGCGGCGGCGGGGTTGCCTCGCCCGGCGTCATTCATCGCAGCGAGGTCCGAGACGGCCGAGCCGAGCAACCCGTAGACCACCACCGGCACGAGGCCGCCGAGGGCGGTGCCGAGCAGGTAGGTGCCCCGGGAGACGGCGGTGAGACCCAGGAGGTAGTTGACGACGTTGTAGGGCGCCAGGGGGCTCAGGCGCAGCAAGATCACGGCCACGAGCCCACGGCGAGCGATCATCCGGTCGATGGCCTCGAAGCGCCCTCCGTCGCGGGCGCGCATCCAGCCGGCGACCCGGTCGCGCAGCTGACCTCGAGTCAGCTCGAAGGAGAGGGCTCCGAAGGCGGTGCTGGCCAGCCAGGCCACGCCGATTCCGGGGCCGGCGCCATAGAGAAACCCCGACGCCCCCTGAAACCATGAGGCGGGCAGCATCGCCCAGGTGCCGACGGCGTAGGCGCCGAGGAAGGCGGCGACCCCCGTCGGGCCGGCACCTCTCAGCTCCTCGACCTCTGCCAGCGCGCAGCCGAGGGAGAGCCCCGTCTCCTGGACGAGAACGGCGACGGCGAGGAGGAGGAGGACGACGCCTCCGAGGCGAGTGATGCGTTTCCGGGTCACGATGCGCGGAACCTAGGGCAGCGAACCGTCTCCTGCCAGCAACGTTGTGTCACAGGCTAGGCTGCAGCCATGTCGAAGACGCCGGTTGTCCTCATCACCGGGGCCCGGCGTGGCCTCGGTCGCGCCGCTGCCACGGCCCTCGCCCGCCAAGGGTACTCCGTGGTCCTCACCGCCCGCCGCGTCGTGGATGCGCGTGCGGCTGCCCTCGAAGTGGCGGAGGAAGCCCCAGGCTCGGTGGTCGTGGCCGAGAAGCTCGACGTCACCCAGGGCGACGACGCGCGTCGGGTGGCGGAGTTCGTGATGGAGCGCTTCGGTCGCCTCGACGTGGTGATCAACAACGCCGGCACCATCCTCGAGGACCGGTCTGCGCCGGACGCCTTGGGCGCCGACCCCGACCTCGTCCTGCGGAGCTTCGAGAACAACGCGCTCGGCGCGCTGCGCGTAGCGCAGGCGATGGCCCCCCTGCTCCGGGCGCAAGGCGGGAACATCGTCAACGTGAGCTCGGGGATGGGAGGACTGTCGGACATGGACGGCGGCTACGCCGGGTATCGCGTCAGCAAGACTGCTCTCAACGCCATCACCCGCATCCTCCATGCCGAGTTGAACATGGACGGGGTCCGGGTGAACTCCGTGTGTCCTGGGTGGGTGCGCACCGAGCTGGGCGGGCCCGGGGCCACGCGATCGTTGGAGGAGGGAGTGGCGGGCATCGTCTGGGCCGCCACGCTGGACAGTGATGGCCCCAGCGGCGGCTTCTTCCGGGATGGCGTCGAGATCGCCTGGTAGGCCCTGACGCGACTCACGCCGTACGCGCGAAGGTCTCCAGAACCTCGGCCACCCGGGCCATGTCCTCCGCGTCGTAGCGCTGATCGATGACGAGAGTCATCAACTCTCGATTGCGGGACTGCGCCGTCGGGAAGCGCCCCAGCGCCACGGGTTCTGGTAGCGGCCAGTGGACGGGGCAGTACACCCGATGCTCGATGAGGTGCCGCCGGAGCGCGTCGCGGGTCGGCGAGAGCACGGGGAGGCCGAGGGGGGCGGCCGCCCCCTGGAGCGGCGCCTCGAGAGGACGACAGACCCTGGGGATTGCCCCCGTCCCCAGGTGACCGAGAAGCAGGTCGTGGTTGGCTCGGCGGCGGGCGGCGATGGTGTGGAGGTTCGCAGCGTCCAGCAGCGAGCGAGAGCTCGAGCTCATGGTGCGCGCGGTCGTCGCTGCGTCGAGGGCCTGCTCCCCCCGTTGGATGGCACCGAGGAACGTGGACTTGTCCCCCTCACCGTGCACCAGGAATTGGTGCTTCGCGGTCATCGCGCCGCGGCGCAGCGCCACGAACTCCTCGTCGGACGGAGCGCTGGGTGCTCGCGTGCCGACGGCAAGGCCACCATCGGGGAGCGGCAGCCACTTCCGCACGCTGGCGAAGGCGAGAGGCCGGCGCGGCTGCTCGGCGGAGAGCAGCGAGTGGGTGCGGTCCTCCACGACCAGCACCCCCGCCCGCGTGGCAGCCGACAGCACCTCGAGGGTGTGCTCCCCGTAGGGCGTGTTGAACACCTGCACCTCGACGAAGACGGTGCGGTCGGGCTCCTCTTGGAGCGCACTGGCCAGGGGGCCCGGCGCAGGCGTCAGGTCCGGCGCGACGGGCACGTACTCGATGCGCCAGTCCCCAGCTCCTTGGGTTGCTTGCCCGACGCTGTCACACAGGTAGGCCGGCAGCACCAATCGGCTGCGACCGGCGTGGGCGAGCCCGCCCAGGATCAGCCGCAGCGCCTCCCGGCCCGAGGCGAGGCGGCGGGTCGCGGATTCCTGCACCCAACCGAAGGGCTCCCTGGGCGCCCCCTGGGCGCGGGGGGCGAGGTCGAACTCGCTCCCGATCTCCCGAGCCGGCACGCGGGCTCTCAGCTCTCGCGACCGCCGGGGACCACGGCCAACCGGCGGCTCAAGCTGCCGAGGCGCGGCTTCGAGGTCAGCTCCGCTTCGACCACCAGCTCGGAGAGCAGTGCCACCGCAGCGGAGGTGTCCTGCGCCGAGACGATGCTCTCCATGCGCACCAGGCCACTCTCGAGGAGCTTCGGATCCAGGCGTCGCA
>JAGSHC010000295.1 GCA_023954745.1 Deltaproteobacteria bacterium
CCGACAAGCTCTGGGTGATCAGCCGCGATGGCGGGACCATCTACGGACTGGACATCGGGATCCCGGGTCGTCCAGTCGCTCACCGATAGAGGTAGGATCCGTCACACGGGCGACATCGTCCCGAGACCGGGAGCTCACAACCGCTCCCAAGCCCGCCCGGCCTGACCCCCTTCGAGGTACGCCCCATGCGTCCGAACCTGCTCCCGCTCCTCCTGCTGCTGCTGCCCGGCTGTGCGTCCAACTCCATCGTCATGAACGAGTTCGTGGCGGACAACGCGACGGGGATCACGGACTCCACGGGCACTCCCGATTGGGTGGAGCTGGCGAACCTGGACTCCGAAGAGGTCAGCCTCGATGGCTGGTCCATCTCCGACGACTACTCGACCCCGGGACGCCACCCCCTGGACGGACTGACCATCCCGGGCAACGGCTACTTGCTGCTCATCGCGGCGGGGGACTCTGCCCTCGGCGATGAGTATCTGTCCTTCCGGCTGAGCGCCTCCGGCGAGGCGCTCCTCCTGAGCGATGCCGACGGCATCGTCGACGACATCAACTACCTGGCGCAGCAGACCGACCTGGCCATGGCCCGCCAGCCCGATGGCACGGGAGACTGGGTCGAGGGCGTGGTTCCCACTCCTGGCGCGCCGAATCAGTAGGTGGCTCGCAGCGCCCAGATTCCCGCTCGGCGGGAGTTCAAGTACCTCATCGACCGCTCGCGGTTGCCGGCGCTGCGCGCCGCTCTCTCGCCGTTCTGCGGCCTGGACGCGCATGCAGGCGCCGATCGAGCCTACGGGCTCCGCTCGCTCTACTTCGACTCCCCCGACATGCGGCTCTACCACGCCAACGAGCGCGAGGCGCCGGTGCGCTTCAAGGCCCGTGTGCGCTGGTACTCCGATGCCGAGAGCTCCCCGATCTACGCGGAGATCAAGCTGCGCGACGGCGACGTCATCAAGAAGACGCGCACGTCTCTGCCGACACCCGACTGGGCCTCGGGCCTTCGGGCCGGTGCTCCGGTGGGGCCCTTCGGCATGCGAATGCATCGCCACGACCTGCGTCCCGTGGCCCTCGTGGACTATCGCCGTGAGGCCTACATGAGCCGCGTCGACGAGTACGCGCGGATCAGCATCGACACCCAGATTCGTTGCCAGGAGCAGGACCGCTGGTCGCTCGAGGCCAACCCGCGTCGCTGGCGCGCCATCGACCATCCCCTCCAGACCTGGATGACCACCTCGCCCTGTGTGGTGGAGCTGAAGTGGGCGGACTACGCTCCGTCATGGATGGTGTCGCTGGTGCAGCAACTCGACATGCTTCGTTTCTCCTTCAGCAAGTACTGCTACTCGATGCTCGCGCTGTCGGAAGACCACTACCGCGACTACCGCGAAGCCCAGAGCCGGTGGGGATGAGCCTGCGATGAACCTGCTCGAACAGCTCAGCAAGCCAGGCGCCGCCGGCCTCATCTCGGCGGTGCTCGCCATTGGCCTCGCCTTCGCCCTCGCCCAGATGGTGAGCGCGGTCTACGTGGCCACCTTCCGAGGGCTCTCCTACTCCCGCTCCTTCGTGCAGGGCATCCCCCTGGGTGCGGTGGTCACCTCGATGCTGATGCTCGCCATCGGCGACTCCATCGCTGCCGGCATCGGGCTGGCTGGTGGTCTCTCCATCGTCCGCTTCCGCACCACGATGCGAGACCCCCGCGACATGGTGTTCATCTTCGCTGGGCTCGGTGTGGGCATCGCCTGTGGTTTGCAGGCGTACCCGGCGGCCATCAGCGGCACGGTGATGTTCTGCCTCGCAGCGTTCCTGCTCTTCGGCATCCACTACGGGGCCCGCAAGCAGTTCGACGGCCTCGTGCGCTTCGTGGCCAGCGCCGACAGCGAGGTCGCCGAGAAGGTCACCGCTGCGCTGCGCGCCCACACCGCGCACTTCGTGCTCGTCAGCATGCGCGAAGCCGCCCAGGGCGACGCCTTCGAGCACGCGTACCAGATCCGCATCCCCGACCCCGACAAGCGCCCGGCGCTCCTTCATGCCCTCGATGCCATCGAGGGAACCTCCGACGTCGCCCTGCACATGCAGGAACCGACCCTGGAGGTGTGAGGTGGGCTGGCGCACGCGCGACGCCGTGACCCGGCACGGGCCCCACGCTCTGTTGGCCTGCAGCATCGTGTTCGTGGTGGCCCTCGCCCTAGGGCGGCCTTCGGGGACGGTGCCCGGCTACGCCGAGGTGTCCCCGGTGCGCATCGGCTCGCTCGAGTCGGGCCGGGTCGTGGGCGTTGATGTGGAGCCCGGCCAGCTCCTGGAGCAGGACGCCGTCGTAGGCACCCTGGACGAGGGGCCCATCCGCGGACGCATTCGCGTGCTGGAAGCAGAGCTCTCGAGGAGCGGGGCCCTGCTGGAGGGGCAGAAGCGGGATGCGCAGACCTCCCTCGCGTTGGCCCAGGCGGGGCGCGCCGAGTCCCGGGCACGGCTTCGCGCGGCTCGGGAGAGCCTCGCCCTGGCGGAGTCACGACTGGAGAGCGCCCGCAAGCAGGTCACCGCGGGCCTCGCCACCCGCGACATCCTCACCCGGCCCGAAGCGGAGGTCGCCACCCTCAAGGGCGAGGTGGCTCAGTGGTCTGCGCGGCTCTCGGCCCAGTCCCAGGTGGCAGACATCGCCGAGTCGGGCATGGAGCAGGGCGACGACGACGCAGCCCCCGCCGTCGCGAGCGGTGCCCGGGCGCTCGGAGTGGTGCAAGAAGAGCTGGCGTTGCTGGAGCTGAGGCGGCTGGACATGACCCTGCGCTCCCCTCTGGCTGGCCGGGTCTCGGCGGTGCACTACCGCAAGGGCGAGGTGCTTCGCGCCCAGGAAGTCTTCGCCGAGCTGCTGCCTCTCGAGACCACGACCGTCGTGGCCTGCGTGCCGGAGAACTTCGGACAGCGGGTCGAGGCGGGGGGCGAGGTGGAGCTGTGGCCTGCCGACGGCGGCTCCCCTCGGGAGGGAACCGTGGTCGACGTGAGCGGCCTCGTGTCCGAGGCCCCGGACCGCTGCAAGCAGCGCCCCAACGAGGTGGGCTGGGTCCGTCCGGTGCGCATCGCCGTGGACGGCGCGGGGCTCGTCCCCGGCCAGCGCTTCGACGTGGCGTTCGAGGGAGCGACCGACGATGACTGAGCCGCGGCGCCTGCTCCTGGTGCTCTTCGCCGGTGGGTTGCTCATGGCGGGAACGGCGAGGGCCGAGCCCTTGACGCTCCAGGACGCCCTCGTGCGCGCCGAGGAGGTGTCGGCCCAGATCCACCTGCAGGAGCTGTCGAGCGAGGCCGCGGAAGCGCGGTGGCTCGCGGACCCGCGGGCGGGCGCTCCGTCCATCCGGCTCGGAGTGCGCGACCTGGACGTCACCACCGTCAACGAGCCGGACCCGGGCGAGCCGGAGTTCGTGGCGCGGGTGCGCATGCCCCTCCCGCGCCCTTGGGATCTGGAGGCCGCAGCCAAGCAAGGGGCGGCCACGGTGGCCCGTGAAGATGCAGAGCTCGACGCCATCCGAGACGACGTCCGCGAGGCCGTGACCCGCCGTTTCCATGCCCTCCCCTTCGCTCAGGCCTCGCATCAGATCGCCACCCGTCTCGTGGAGCTGCGGACCCAACACGCCCAGGCCGTGGCGGAGCGAAGGGCCGAGGGACTGGCGACGGCGTTGGATTGGCTGGACAGCGAGGAGAAGCGCCGGGACGCGGCGGACGACCAGGCCGCCCTCGCCGCCGATGTACAAAGCATCGAAGCCGAGCTGAGGTTGCTACTCCAGTGGCCGGTGGGAGAGCCGCTGCAGCTGGTCCCGCAGGAGCAGGAACCTCGCGTGGCTGCTCCGACCCCCACGAGGGAGGAGCTGCTCGAGGGCCTCGAGGCGCGCGACCCCCGGGTGCGCGAGGCCGAGGCCGAGATCGCCCGGGCCGAGGCGCGCCTCCGTCGGTTGCAGCTCCGCTCCCTTCCTTGGCTCGACTGGGCTCAGGGAGGCGCCGTCTTCAAGGCCGCCCAGCCGGTGTCCTTTGAGGTGGGCGTCGCCGTGGATGTGCCCGTCTACATGTGGTCGCCCGCGCGGACGAGGGCTGCGTCCCAGGAGCTGTCCAGCGCCCGGCTTCAGCGGGACGAGGCCCGCAAAGAGACGGAGCAGCGGCTGGCGTCCCGGCTCCGGTCGCTGGAGGCGAGCCGCCAGCGCCACGCGGTGGAGCGCGCGCACCTCGAGGCGATCAGGGCCACCGCTGAGCCTCTCCTCGACCTCGCAGACCCGCTGCTGGAGCTCGAGCTGCAAGCCCGCATGGCGAGAGCCTCTCTGCGGGCGCTCAACGCCTTCGCCCGGGTCGTCGAGCAGCTGGATCGGCTGGACGCCGAGGCCCACCGGTAGAGCAAGGACCGCGCCTCGCACCGCCTCTGATGTCTACTGGCTTGCGGCCTGGTTCGTCAGAGATCGCGCCGCGCCCATCCCGAGCCCCGTCGCCACCAGCAGCCAGAAGCCCGTGGACATGACCAGGGACGACGGCAGCAAGTCGTAGTCCACCGCGAGGATCGAGTACGGCACCACCAGGGACCAGAGCCCCGCGAGGGGTTTGATGAGCGAGACGACCCCGGTACTGGCCCCCATGATCCAGGCGAGGCCGAACACCACGACGAGGTTCGCTACCCAGGCGCGGGACGGGTTCTCCACGGTCAGAGCTCGCCAGAGGCAAAGCAGGATCAGGGCCAGGTTCACCGCCAGGAACCAGACGATGCCCATGAACACGACGAACCCGTCGCTGTTCCCGTCCTGAAGGGTCCCCAGAAGCATGAATCCCGCGCCGAGGACGAGTCCGGGGCCGAGCAGCATGCCTACCGCACCCACCTTGCCCGCGATGATGCGCGTACTGGGGAGGGGGGTGACACAGAGCAGCTCGAGGGTGCCGGCGCGTCGCTCTCCCACGATGGACGACGTCGCCAGCAAGAGAGCGAGCAGCGGCACCGGCATCAGGGTGAACGCCCCGAGAGCCAGGGCGGCGCCGCCGTTGTCCAGCTCGCCTACCAGGGCGACGAGGATCGAGAGCAGCCCGAAGAAGATGTACCAGGCGGCGAGCCCGGTGCGGATGCGCCCATGGGCGGACGTGGCCACCTCGCGCCAGACGATGGGGAAGTCCCACACGTCCCGCTGAAGTGGGGAGAGCACCTTGCCCTTGCGGGTCCGGACCTGCTCGAGCTTCTCGGCGACATCGCGGGGCGTGGACGGCGCTGGCGTGCTCGGGTTCTGGGCGTAGTGGGCCCCGAGGTCCTGCCAGTGACCACGGATGTGAGGCTCCTTGCGCTTCTGCGCCCGCTTGAGGGCGCCGCGCCGCACGGCGAGCAGGTGCATCGTGCCGCCGAGAGCGAGCACCATGGCGATCCACGTCCACGACACCAGCTGGGGAATGACCGGGAGCCAACTCCCCACGAACCGCTCGAGGACGAGCACTGGCGACAGGAGCACGAGGGCGAGGATGGCCGGCGCGAACTTGCGGCGGAGGGTCTCGAGCTGCCAGTGCGCAGCGGAGAGATCGGCGTCGTCGGCGCTCGCTTCCCGCTCACCGAGCGCCAGGGTCTCGAAGCACAGGGTCGTGACGTGCATCACGCCCAGCGCCACCACTGTCCAGGTCAGGGTGGGAATGATGAGCACGGCCCAGGCCCCCACTTGCTGCGCCCCGAGACCGACCATGGCCGTCAGGGGATTGGCGAGCATCAGGTTGGAGCCCCCGAGCGTCGCCATGCTCGTCAGTGCGCTGGAGACGAAGTTGGCCATGAAGAGCCAGAACCAGGTGTGGAAGACCACCACGATGACGCTGCGGGAGTAGAGCGCGAGGAACGTGGAGACGGCGCCGATGACGAGCATGGCGACGTTGGCGTGCACGAGGGCGGCGAGCATTTCCAGAGGCCCGACGCCGCCGAAGCCGAGGACCAGGGCGAGCACGGGCATCACCGCCAGGATCAGGGACTCCATCATCAGGAGCCGCGACAGCATGGAGCCCCACAGGATCCGCCGGGGAGTGAGCCGGGTCATCGCCAACAGCTCGAGGGTGTGCCCCTCCTTCTCGTCGATGATGGCCTGCCCCACCATCGCCGGCGTCAGCAGGACCACCGCCGAGAAGAGCGTGCCTTCCCAGGCGAGGAAGATGCCCCGCCCAATCTCCGCCAGGGTCGAGATGCTGACGAGGTCGCCCATGGCGGCCTGCGCTGTGTAGGCGACCCCCACGATCAAGAACACGAACCCGGCGAACACCGTGCGACCGGCCATGGTCTGCCAACGTCGTCCGAGCCGCACGAGCTCACGCTCGACGACGACGAATGGTGTGACCTTCACCGGGCCACTCGGCCGAGAGTGCGTGCGTTGTGGGCGAGCAACGCCAGGGAGAGGCTCACCCACGCGACGCCCGAAGGGATGACCCGGTGAGGCAGGTCGTCCTCCCAGAAGGACTCACTGAGCACCGGATTGATCCACGCGACGACCTCTGAGACCCAACCCTGCCCCCGGGCGAGGCCGAGGGCGATGCCGGGCACGATGGCGACGGCGCAGGCGAAGCCGACGGTGGCCATCCAGGCGCGGGTGGGCGTGCGCATGCGGGCAGCCAACCACAAAGAGGCGGAGCCCAGGAAGAGGGCCGCCGCGAAGCCCAGCCACATGGCGAAGCCGGTGCGGGTCACGAGCAGGCTCGTGTCGGGGACCTGATTCCACCAACGGAAGCGCGACAGGGAGTGGCTGGAGCCGAGGAGCGCACACACGGAGGCCATCACAAAGGGAGGCGTCAGGTACACACCGAGGCCCAGCAGCTTGCCGAGCACGATGCGCCCGCCGCCGAGGGGGGTGACGCAGAGGAGGGCGAGGGTCCCTCGCCGTTGCTCGGCCACCATCGAGGACGTCGCGACCAGCACGGCGAGCACGCCAGTGAAGGCGTACCCCATCATCGCCGCGGCCCACCAGGCCTCCCCGTCGATGTCGAGGCGCTCGAGGAAGAGCAGCACCACCGCCAGGAGGACCATCGCTGCGATGTAGACCCGCCCGGCGACGGTGGTGATGAAGCCATGGGCCCGGGTCACCGTCTCTCGCCACGCGACGGGGTTGCCCCACACCTCTCGAGCGCCGGGCGGGCGCACCCCACGCCGGCGGGGCCCGTCCTCCACCAGCGCCTCCTTCTCCGCGGCGCTGAGCTTGCGCCGTCCCCGCACGCTCGCCGTCTTGAG
>JAGSHC010000454.1 GCA_023954745.1 Deltaproteobacteria bacterium
GGTCGCCGGTCGCGGGGACCCGCCGCGCCGCACAGGAGCAGCGCTTCCTGCACGTGGTGAGGTGCGACGACGTCGGCGCCGTCGAGGTCTCCGATGGTCGTCGCCACCCGGACGAATTGCTGCACACTTCGCGTGCTCCCTCGCAGAGCGCGCAGCGACGCCTCGACCTCGCGGCGGGCCTTGGTGGACATGCGGGCCACGCAGCGGGAGACCGACGCCCGCCCGTTTGGAGTGCCTCCCATGGCGCTTCGGGCCTGCTCCACCCGGTGGCGTACGCTGGCAGAGGACTCGGCGGCCTCGCCTTCGAGGAGCTGCTCCCCCGCGACGGGCTCGACCCAGCAGGAGATGTCGATGCGATCGACGATGGGTCCTGACAGGCGCCTCAGGTAGCGGTCCCGCTCCGAAAGCATGCAGACGCACTCGTTCGACGAGCCGTACATGCCGCAGGGGCAGGGATTGCGGGTGGCCACCAGCTGGAATCGCGCCGGGAAGCGAGCCGTGCGATGCGCTCGGGCGATGGTGACCGCTCCGTCCTCCAGGGGCTGGCGGAGTCCTTCGAGGGTCCGACGGCTGAACTCGGGGGCTTCGTCCATCAACAGGACGCCGTGGTGGGCGAGGGAGATTTCCCCAGCCATCAGGGGCCGGCCTCCCCCCAACACCGCCGCCGCGCTCGCGGTGTGGTGTGGGGCGCGTAGGGGAGGGCGCCGCATGAGCCCGGCCGACGACGGCAGGAGGCCCGAGGCGGAGTGGATGCGGGTGACTTCCAGGGCTTCCTCGTCGGCGAGGTCGGGGAGGACGGAGGCCAGGCGCTTGGCGAGCATGGACTTCCCGGCGCCCGGCGGGCCTTGGAGCAGCAGCCCGTGGGCTCCTGCCGCTGCGATCTCCAGGGCGCGACGGGCCATGGGCATCCCACGGACATCGGTCAGGTCGGGCTCGTAGCGGGGACTGACCTGGGTGGGTTGGTTGCGCCAGAGGTCGTCGTCGTGGCCCCGCGCTGCCGCCCAGGCCCCCACGATGTCGCGCACCGCGAGGACGGAGACGCCCGGGATCAGCGAGGCCTCCACGGCGTTGTCGCGCGGCACGATGACCCTCCGGCAGCCCGCTGCCGCCGCTGCTTCGACTATGGGCAGCACGCCGCGGACCGGGCGCACGCGCCCGTCGAGGCCGAGCTCACCGATAGCCAGAGGAGGCTCTCGCCAGGGAGTGGAATCGTCTGCGGCGGCGACTACCCCCAGGGCCAAGGGCAGGTCGAGGCCCGTACCGGCCTTGGGCAGCCCGGCTGGGGCGAGGTTGGCGGTGATGCGGCGGCGCGGGAACGGCAAGCCTGCCGAGGCGATGGCGCTGCGCACCCGCTCGCGGGACTCCTTCACCGAGCTGAGCGGCAGGCCCACCACCGCGAAGGAAGGCAGCATGGAGAGCACGTCGACTTCGACGCGCACCAGGACCCCATCGACGCCCATAAGCGTCCCCCCAAGAATCTCCACGGTCATCGCTCACCTCCGGCCCCGTTGTGGGGTCGCCGATGGAGAGAGCAGGAGGCGTGCCAGGTCTTGAGAGGGCCCTAAGTTGCTGATGTCGCAGGGGTATTCGAGATGGGCTGTCGACTCGTGTCCGGCGGTGTGTCTGGGCCGTGTCCGACGAACCGGACACGGCCCGGACACGCAGCTGGACACGGACTGGGGTTGGGCCCGCCGAGGGCTACTCGTCCTCTGAGTCCGGGGAGCGCTACTCGCCCTCCGAGTTCCCCGGCTGGTCGTTCGCCTCGGAGGACTCCTTCAACCACACGAGGGTCGCTCCCCAGCCGCCGTGTCCCTGGCCGGCGAGCTCGTAGCGAGCCACCAATGGGTGTCGGTCCAGCTCCTTGTGCACAGTGCGGCGGATGTTGCCGATGCCCTTGCCATGGATGATGCGCACCCGCGTGAACCCCGCGTCCCGCGCCTCGGGCAGCCAGTCACGAACCACGGGACCGCACTCCTTGGGCCTGAAGTGGTGCAAGTCGAGCTCATCGGTGATGGGCAGCACGATGGGCTCGGGCTCCCAGGGGGTGTCGTCGCTCATGGGGAAAACCCTACGACAGGGTTGGGAGCGCCGCAGCCCGACCCGTCGCCCGGCAACCCGCGGGGCCTACGGCGGCCTTGGGCGGTGATCGCGTCACAAGTGGTGCCGGATAGACAATGGAGGGGTAGTTGTGACGCCGACAGGGCGGTTGTGGGCGGTGATCGCGTCGCAAGTGGTGCCGGATAGACAATGGAGGGGTAGTTGTGACGCCGTCGCTGACGGAGTCGTCGTCGTCCCCGCCTCGGGGTCAAAGGGCCGCCCCTGCGTCGCAGCCCCCGCCACTTGACGCCCATCCGGGGTCAACGGGCCGCCCCTGCGTCGCA
>JAGSHC010000134.1 GCA_023954745.1 Deltaproteobacteria bacterium
CGTGCAGGCTTCCTCGGCCGGGGGCGGCGGGGGCTCTGGCGGAGGGGCGACGTCGGCGAAGGCCGGAGACGCAGCGAGAGCGACGACGAGGGCGAAGAAGACAGCGCGCATGAGACCTCGGGGAGGTGCAGTTCTCAGAACCCGGTGCCGATCTGCAGACCGGTCACGACGGCCCATCCGCCGGGCCACCGACTGTTGTCACTGTAGACGACCGGCAGACCGTCGATCCCCTCGAGGGCGGCGGCGGTCTTCGGCAGGTCCATGCCGCCGATGCGCTGCACCTGGAGCCCCCAGTCCAGCACGAAGGGCCCGTCGAAGATGGGCAGCGAGGGCAGGCTCAGCCCGAGCCCCACCCCGCCCGTGTGCACGTCCCCGTCCAGAAGCGCCGAAGGACCGTCCACGGGCTTGAGCATGGAGCTCTGGTAGCGGTATCCGGCCCGCACGGTCAGCCGCAAGTTGGGCTTGCCCGGCCACACCGGCAGGTCCACGGGGACGACTTCGCCCCCAAAGGCGAGGTCCACGCTATCTCGGAAGCCCTCCGAGCCGATGACGCGGCGCCCCACGACGGCGTACTCGGACCCCTGGAGGAAGTCGAGGTACAGCGAGCCGCCGTCGCCCTCGTCACCGACCACGACGCGGCCGTAGCTCGCCACCAGCGAGGACCAGTTGTTCCACTGGACGTCGGCGCTCACCGCCCAGCGGTCGGCCTGGTGCGCCAAGGACAGCTTGAGCTGCCAGGGCTCGTAGAAGTCCACGAGCCCCAACCACACCTCCGCCTGGATGCGCTGCACGGCGTTGAAGATGGGCAACAGGTTGCCCAGGTCGAGGACCTCCACGTCCAGGTGGATGGGGTCGATGTTCGCTTGCGTCGGCGGCCGGGCGGTGAAGCCGAGCCGAGTCCCGGCGAGCTTCTCGTGAAAGGTGCCGCCCTCGATGAGCACCGAGAACGTGGGCCGGAAGCGGGCCTTCACCACGAGGTCCACGTCCCGCAGGGCCACGTCGATGAACGGCTCGCCGTTGGGGTCGTCCACCCCGATGAGGTCGAGGTCGATGTCGATGTTCGCGTTGGGGAGGATGCCCAGGGAGAACCCGAGCCAGACGCCCCCTTGGAGGGCGCTCTCCTTGCTGACGCCCCCGACGCCGGGCATCCCCCGCACGGGCAGACGCACCGCCCCGCCGATGACGCCGGTGGACTGCGCGATGCGGTTGCGCCACCGCACGACGTTGGGGGACCAGGGGTCCTGACTGTCGTGAAAGTACAGATTGGGGATCGGGAACGTCACGTAGGCCCCGGCGGTGACGAAGGGGCCCAGGGTCTTCAGCAGGTCCACGGTGACGGCGTGGGGGGTCAACCCCTGCTCGGGGAGCCGGCGCGACGGCGGCAGCGAATCGCCGGGGATGATGTTGCCCTCGTCGTCGATGCGGTCGACCCCCTGGACTTCTGCCAGGTGGATCCTGCCTCCCATCCAGGAGACGCGGAAGATGTCCTGGGCCTCCAGCGCCACCGCAGAGGGCAGCGAGAACAACGAGCCGGCGCCATCGGTCAAGGCGCCGCCCGCTCCCGCCATGCCCAGGGTCTTGGGCGACGTCGCGAACTGGTCCGCCTGGTGGGCCTCCGCGCCGGAAGAGGCGCACAGCGCTCCACCGAGGACGAAGACGGCGAGCAGCGCTCTCACTTCGGGTCCCCTCCCCCGGTCGCGGCGATGATGTCTTCGAGGCTGCGTCCGCCGTAGCGGGGCATGGCGTCGTGCTCTGGCACCTCCCAGTGGGTCCGCCAGAGCGAGCCGCCGCCGTCCACGCGCAAGGTCGCTCCGGTGACGTAGCGCGCCCCCGGCGAGAGCAGCCAGCACACCGAGCTCGCGACCTCCTCCTCGGTCCCGAGGCGCTTCGCGGGGATGTTCTCGGCCATGTCGATGAAGGTCTTCTGAAACACCGGGTCGTAGTTGCCGTAGCCCGAGCTGAGGATGATGCCGGGGGCCACCGCGTTCACTCGCACGCCCTTCCATGCCCACTCCAGCGACAGGGACTTGGTGAGGTTGTCCACCGCGGCCCGCGCCGCGCCGGTGTGCGCCATGCCGGGGAAGCCCCGCCACATGTCGGCGATGATGTTCACGATGGAGCCGCCGTGCTCGTCCATGGACGCCAGATACGCCTCGCGACTGCACAGGAAGGTGCCGGTGAGGTTGGTCTCGATGACCGCGTTCCAGCCCTTGGTGCGAATCCAGGCTGCCGGCGACGGAAACTGCCCGCCGGCGTTGTTCACGAGGAAGTCGATGCGCCCGCCCAGCTCCATGGTCCGGGCCATGAGCTCCTTGACCTCCTCCTCCTTGCGCACGTTGCACACCACCGGGTGGACCGGTGTGTCCTCACCCAGCTCCTCCTGGAGCAGCTTCGTGGCGGCGGTGAGCTTGTCCTCCTTGCGGCCGCAGATGACGACCCTCCCGCCGAGAGTCAGCAGCTCGCGCGCGATGGCGAGACCGATCCCCGAGCCGCCTCCGGTGACGATGCTCGTGGTGCCAGCGAAGAGGTCGGGGCGGAAGACGGAAGGGGGTGCGCTCATGGCGCGGGATGGTACCCGCGCCATGCTCAGGGGCGAGGTCTTGTCACAGAAGGTCCCACCTCCCTGGGGGGGGTGAGACCACCGGGTTTCCTATGGCATTCTCCGCGCCCTCAAGTGAGACATGGAGGCGTGCCGTGGTTCCGTTCCTGAAGTCCATCGCCGAAGCGAGTTGGTTCTCCAACTTCATCATCGGGGTGATCCTGTTCGCCGGCGTCCTGGTCGGTATCCAGACCTATCCCAGCGTGGAGCAGGAGTATCACGGGATCCTCCACCTGCTGGACCAGATCATCTTGTGGATCTTCGTGGCGGAGATCGCCATCAAGATGGGCGCCGAGGGACGCAGGCCCTGGCGGTACTTCCTCGACCCGTGGAACGTCTTCGACTTCCTGATCGTCGCGGTGTGCTTCATGCCCCTGGACGCGCAGTACGTCACGGTGCTTCGCCTCGCGCGTCTCCTGCGTGTGCTGAAGCTGGTCAACGCGCTCCCCGAGCTGCGCATCATCGTCTCGGCGCTGCTCAAGAGCATCCCGTCGATGTTCTACATCTCCCTGCTGCTCTTCATTCTCTTCTACCTGTACGCGGTGCTCGCCACGTTCATGTTCCACGAGAACGACCCGGTGCACTTCACCAACCTGCAGACCTCGTTCCTGTCCCTGTTCCGGGTGGCCACCCTCGAGGACTGGACGGACATCATGTACATCAACATGTACGGGTGCATGAACTACGGGTACGAGGGCAACCCGGTCTGCACGCCGGAGACGAGCCGCGGCTACGGCTGGGGCGCCGCCATCTTCTTCAGCAGCTTCGTACTCGTGGCCACCATGGTCATCCTCAACCTGTTCATCGGCGTCATCATGAACGGCATGGACGAGGCCCGCGAAGAGCTCAAGGCGGAGCTCAAGAGCGCGGCGCGCGAGGCCGTGGCCGCCGGCGAGGCCGACCAGACTGCGGTGCTGAGCCAGCGCATGGGCGACCTCGCCGACCAGCTGCTGCAGCTCCAGCACGATCTGAAGAAGGTCACCGTGCAGACGAAGGAGTAGGAGGCGCGCCGACCGGCGATGTATGACCGCCGGAGCGTGTCGCGAGGGCGCCACTCTCGTGAACCTCGAGACGGTGGGCGAGACCTTCACCTGGGACTACACAGCCGAAGGTGACCCCAACGCGTCCTGCTTCTACGACCAGAACATGGACTTCGTCTGCAACAACACCTCCACGAGCGCCCCGCTGACGGGCATCGGCATTCAGGCCACGGTGACGGTGTCCACCACCGCGGGGGGGAGCTTCACCTCCCCCACCGAAGCCGAGTTCGCCATCAGCAAGTCCATCACGTGCAGCGGGAGCCAATGCTCCGTCGCCGCGTCGGTCTTCGGCGTGTCGGGATTCCCCTGCCTGGCGACGTTCACCACGAGCGCCGAGAACACCGACTCGAGGGCTCCTCGAAGAACTGAGGCGCTACCTTGGCGCCCATGGTCCGCCGAGTCCTCTGCGCGTTGGCGCCTCCCACAGCCCGCCCCTGATGCCTGACGCCGTCGTCATCGGCTCGGGTCCCAACGGTCTCTCCGCGGCCGTCGAGCTCGCGTGGCGTGGGGCGGACGTCCTCGTTCTCGAGGCCCGAGACACCATCGGCGGAGGCATGCGGACCGAAGAGCTGACCGTGCCGGGCCTGCGGCACGACATCTGCTCGGGTTGTCACCCCATGGGCATCCTGTCGCCCTACTGGCGCACGCTCCCGCTGAGCGAGCACGGCCTGCGCTGGGTGAAGCCTGCTGCGTCGGTGGCCCACCCCCTCGACGACGGCCCCGCCGTGCTGCTCTACCCCTCGGTAGACGACACCGCCGCCCAGCTCGGCCCCGATGCCCGCGCCTACGAGCGCCTGATGACTCCGCTGCTCCACAACCCCGAGGGGCTTCTGTCCGACTTGATGGGCCCCCTCGGCGTTCCGCGCCACCCGCTCCAGTTGATCCGCTTTGGCCTCTTGGCGCTGCGCTCGGCCCGCGGCCTCGCCGAGTCCCGCTTCGCCGGGGAGCGAGCCCGCGCCTTGTTCGCCGGATGCGCCGGCCACTCGATCCTGCCCCTGGAGCGCATGACGACCGCGGCCTTCGGCCTCATCTTCTCCATCGCGGGCCACACGGAGCCCTGGCCCGTGGCCGAGGGCGGGTCGGCATCCATCGCCGCAGCGCTGGCGTCCTTGCTCCATGAACGAGGAGGCCGCATCGAGACAGGCGTGCACGTGCGCTCCATGGCCGACCTGCCCCCCGCCAAGGCGTACCTCTTCGACACGAGCCCGACCCAGCTCGCCGACATCGCCGGAGATGCGCTGCCGGCGGGCTACTCGAGGCGCCTGCGGCGCTACCGGTACGGGCCGGGGGTGTTCAAGCTCGACCTCGCGGTGAGCGGGCCCATCCCCTGGCGGGACCCGCGCTGTCTCGAGGCGTCCACCGTGCATCTGGGCGGGACCCTCGACGAGATCGCGGCGGCCGAGGCCGCGGTGTGGGCCGGCGAGCACCCCGAGAATCCCTACGTGCTCGTGGTGCAGCAGAGTCAGCACGACCCGACCCGCAGCGCCGACAGCCACCACTCCGTCTACGCCTATTGCCACGTGCCCCCGGGCTCCACCTTGGACCTGACGGCGGTCGTGGAGCGCCAGATTGAGCGCTTCGCCCCGGGGTTCGGCCAGACCATCGTCGCCCGCCACGCCATGAACACGCGGGACTATCAGGCGCACAACCCCAACTACCTCGGCGGCGCCATCGCCGGGGGGGTGGCCGACCTGGGGCAGCTCTTCACCCGCCCCGTCGCGCGGCTCAACCCCTACACCACGCCGAACAAGAGCCTGTTCATCTGCTCCGCGTCGACGCCCCCCGGCGGGGGCGTGCACGGCATGTGCGGTTTCTATGCGGCCAAGGCCGCGGCGCGGGTGCTCTTACCGGTGCAGGGGGCGGGGCGCTGCGGACTCAGGCCTCCGGCACCCGCGAGTACCAGCCATGGACCATCAGCGTCTGGAAGAACAGGGGCGCAGACGATGCGCGCATCCTGGGGCGGCTCCGAGAACACGACCCGCTCACGGTCGGCTCCTTCGCATCCTGAAGGCCCGCACCCTACCCTGCGCCCGTGCCCGCCGACCCCCGAGCGCCCCGTCCGGACAGGGCTCTGCGCGCGTTCGCTCTGCCCGTCCTGGCCCTCGTGCTGGGCTCGGGCCTGATCGCGGCCACGGTGTTCTCCGTCGCCGGGGTCGAGCTCGGTGACGATGCGCCTCACCTGCTGCGCCTGGTGGCCCACCCCTTCGTGCTCTTCGGGGACTACCGGGCGGCGGGGTTCTGGGACACCTGGGGCTCCTTCCCCCCGCTGCTGCCCCTGCTCTTCGGCCTGCTCGTCCGCCCGTGGACCTGGCTCGTGCCTGACTTCTGGGCCATCCGGCTCGGGGCGCTCTCCTGGTCGCTCGTGTGCTTGGCAGCCATGGGCTGGCTCAGTGGCCGACGGAGGCACGGCGCCCCGGAGACGCGCCGCGCCTTGCTCGCTTTCGCCTTCCTGCCGACGACCCTGGCCACCATCTCTGTGCTGCCTCAGGAAGAGACCTACGTCTCCCTGTTCGTGCTGGCGCTGGTCGAGGCCGCCCGCACCCGGCGGGACCGATGGCTGCTCCCGCTGCTGGTCCTTGCGATGCTCGCCGGGAAGTACTTCCTTCTCATCCTCGTCTTCCCTCTCGCGATCCACAGCGGCGCCCCCGCTCAGCGGATCACACGCTGGCTCCCGGTCCTGGTCGGCCTCCTGGGCGCCTATGTCGCCTCCCACTGGCTGCTTCACGGCCTCACCCCCATCCTGAGCCACACCCTGGATCCGAGCGCCTCTGTCTCCGTCTGGGCGCTCCTATGGACGTTGGGGCTCGAGGTGCCGCCCGCGGTCATCAAGGCGCTCTCCATCGTGGGCAGCGTCGGAGTCGTCAGCGCCCTGTGTGTGAGGATGAAGTCCGACGGCGCAGGCCTCGACTCGATGGTCGTCGTCTCGCTGCTGGCGACCCTGCTGTGCATCTCCATCACGTTTCCCGGGTACGTGATGTGGGTCCTGCCCCTCGCGCTCGTGACGGGGCTGAGTCTCCCCGTCCGCACCCAGTGGCAGCAGGTCGCCCTCTTTGCTTTGTGGGGGGCAGCGGAGCTGACGGCCAACTTCAGCCGCGGAGTCGCCCTCGCCCTCCACACCCCGCGCAGCGCTGGCAAGAGCGCCGTCGCCGAGGCGGCCGCCGCCGTGCTCGGCGCGGACTTCCCCTACGGCGCCGTGCAGATCCTGGGCATCGTCGGCGTGCTCGCCTGCGGGGGGCTGCTGATCCGGCTCCACATGAGGCCTGGCCCGGGGACCGCGCCTACCACTCGATGAGCGATGCGCCCCAGGTGAACCCCGAGCCGAAGGCGCAGCACATCACCTTCATGCCGGGCTTCAGGCGCCCATCGGCCACGGCCTCCCACATGAGCAGCGGAATGGTGGCCGCCGTGGTGTTGCCGTACTTGTGGATGTTGTGCACGAGCTTCTCTTCGGGGATGAAGAGCTGCTTCGCCACGTACTGATTGATGCGCATGTTCGCTTGATGGAACAGGAAGAGATCGATGTCCGGACCGAAGACCTCAGTGGTCTGGCAGGCCTCCATGACGGCCTCGCACATGCGCGTCACGGCGTGCTTGAAGACCTTCCGGCCGTCCATGTGGGCCCACATGATCTCGGGGTCGACGAGGCCGTTGCCCTCGGCGTCCTGGGGGATGAACGGGCGGTTGCGGATGTCCCAGACGCGCTGAGACAGCGCATCCTTGAAGCGACCGTCGGCCCCGCACTTCCAGTAGCGCACACCGCGGTCCTCGTCCGTGGCGCTCACCACGACGGCGCCGGCACCGTCACCGAAGAGCGACGCCACCGTGCGCCCGCGCGTCGAGAGGTCGAGGGCTGCGGAGTGCGTCTCCCCACCCACGACGAGCACATGCTCCGCCGCACCGGACTTCACCATCGAGGTCGCGGTGCCGAGCCCGTACAGGAAGCCCGAGCACTGGTTCCGGATGTCCAGACACCCCACGAACTTGCCCGCATCGCAGAGGCCGAGCATCTCCTGGAGGAACACGGCGCTTCCGGGGAAGTGGTACTCCGGCGACAGCGTCGCGAAGATGATCATGTCCAGGTCGGTGGCCTTCAGGCCAGCGTTCTCCAGAGCCATGGTGGCGGCCTTCGCCCCGAGCTCCGCGGAGCCGACTCCAGCCTCGGCGAACCGCCGCTCCTTGATCCCGGTGCGCTGCTGGATCCACTCGTCGGACGTCTCAATTCCGTACTCGTTCGTCAGATCTTCATTGGTCACGACCCGCGGGGGGACGTAGCCGCCGGTTCCAGAGATGTACGCGTTCCTCATCAATCCGCCTTCGTTTTGGGGTGGGGAGCATACTCACCTTCACGCAGCCCGCCTTGGCAGGGTTCACTGTGCCCGGCAACGACAACCCGGGGCAGCGTCCCAATACTCCATCGATGCAACCCCGCCTCCTCCGCCTGCCGGTCTGGCTGCTCCACGAGGGCTTTCGGCTCGAACGAGCGGTGGCGCGCGACCGCCGCTGGAGTCGATACGCACCGTGTCGAGCCGTCCCTCGCCTCCGCCTCAGCGGCCCCGAGCAGCGCTTCGCCCTCGGCCTGCTCGACAGACGCCGCAACTACTGGCTGTGGCGGTGTGACCAGTCCGCGGCCTGCGGCGACTTCGCGGTGGTGGACGTCTCGGATGCCCGTCCCGAGCACCGGACCCTGTGGCTGATCGAACTCAAGGAACGGAGTGATTGGCGCCCCGGTCGCGGCCTGCAGCTTCGCGCAGCCAACGACGCGTGCGACGAGCTGCGCGCCATGGGCGCCATCGGGGAGACGACGCGCCCCCGCCTGCGCGAGGGTTCGACCACGGCCTCCCTCCGCGCCCTGAGCGCGGGGATTGGGGTCGACCCGTTGTGATCCCGGCGCCTCGGGCGCCGACCGACCTACTTCCGCTGCTCGCGCTTGCGCAGCTTCTGCATGAGCCCTTCGTCCCGATGCGTGACGAAGTTCACGACCACGCCGGGACGGCCCGCGCGGGCCGTGCGCCCTGCACGATGCAGGTAGGTGTCGACGTCTCCGGGGAGGTGCACGTTGACCACCCGCGCGATCCGATCGATGTCGATCCCGCGGCCCCCCAGATCCGTGGCGAGGAGCAGGTCCAGCTCGCCGTCGCGGAACCGCTCGAGGTTCCGCGTCCGCTCGCGGCGGTCCATCTCCCCCATGTAGCGGCCGTAGAGGATGCCTTCGTCGTCGAGCCACTCGGCCACCGCTTCGCACTGACGCCGGGTGTTGGCGAACAACAGCGTGCCGCCGTCGACGGTCTCGTTGAGCACCTCGCGGAGCAGCTCAAAGCGGGCTCCCTTGCTCAGGGCGCGGTTGTCCGTAGTGAGGGTGGCCAGCATCCGACCGCTCCCCTTGGTGCGCACGACCACCGGCGGGACGTCGTAGACGTCAGCCAGGAGTCCCTGGAGGGTCTGCGGGAACGTCGCCGACAGCATCCCGATCTGCACCCCGCGAGGGCAGGAGGAGAGCACCCGGTCGGCGACGGGCAAGAACCCGGCGTCCAACAGGCGGTCGGCTTCGTCCATGATCAGCATGCGCACGTCATCGAGGCGCAGCTCCCGGCTGTCGAGCAGCTGGAGCAGGCGCCCGGGCGTCGCCACGAGGATCTCGAGGTTGCCGGCGACGTTCTGACGGGCGATCTGCTTCTTGGTCCCGCCCAGCACCGTCCGCACCCGCAGCCGTGTGCCGTGAGTGAGGCTCTTGAACACCTTGCCGACCTGCGCGCCCAGCTCGCGGCCCGGAACGAGGACCAGACCGCGGGGCCGCCCCGGCTCCGACACCGGAGCCCCCTCGGTCTCGAGCACCTTGAGGCAGTGCAGCATCGGCAGGACATACGCGAGCGTCTTTCCGCTCCCGGTCTCCGCCACGCCCACGACCCCCTTGCCCTCCATGAGGGGAGGAATGGCCCGGACCTGGATGTCCGTGGGGCGCGTGAAGCCCTGCTCGGACAGGCTCTTGACGAGGGAGGAGAGCAACGAAAACTGGTGAAACGACGACACGGGAACCTCGGGACGGACGCGGCAACGCTGCCGCGGCGCGGACCATACCTGCTGGTAGCCTCGGCCCATGCGGTACGAAGGCGCGATCTATCGCCCCCCCAGCGAAGCAAGGTCCTACATCCTCCAGGCGACCATCGGCTGCTCCTGGAATCAGTGCGTCTACTGCGCCATGTATCGGGAAAAGACCTTTCGGCTGCGTGCCCTGGAGGAGGTCCTCGCGGACATCGACGCGGCGGCCCTGGCGACCCCTGCCATGGAGAAGGTGTTCGTGGCGGACGGCGACGCCCTCGTCATGCCGCTGGCGCACTGGGAGCCCATCCTCGAGCGACTCGCCCGGCGATTCCCCCGACTGCGGCAGGTGAGTTCGTACGCCATGGCCTGGAACGTGCTCGACAAGACCGACGAGGAGCTCCGGCGGCTGAGAGAGCTCGGTCTCTCCCTGATCTACCTGGGGCCCGAGTCCGGGGATGAGCCGACCCTGCGGCGCATCGCGAAGTCTCCCCTGACCGCGCTCCCGGGAGACGGCCGCGAGGGCGCGCCCATCTTCGACGCGCACGTGCAGGCTGCGCAACGGGCCCGTGAGGCGGGCATGAAGACCTCCGCCATCTTCTTGTTGGGTGCGGGCGGCGTGGAGCGGTCGGGTGCGCACGCCGCCGGGTCCGCGGCCCTCGCGACCGCCATGAACCCCGACTACCTCGCGGCGCTCACGTTGACGGTGGTGCCCGGGACCCCCTTGGCGGACCGGGTGGACGAGGGCCGGTTCGCGCTGCCGGATCAGGCGGGGCTGCTCGGCGAGCTGCGCACGTTCGTGGCCGAGGCTCGACCCAAGGACGCGTTGTTCCGCACCAACCACGCGAGCAACTACCTGCCCTTGGCGGGACGCCTTCCCCAGGATGGGGCACGCATGGCCGAGATCATCGACGCCGCCCTGGCGGGCGGTGTGCGGCTGCGCCCCGAGTGGGCGCGCGGGCTCTGAGCTAACGCTTCTGAGCGGGGCCGTGTCCGTGGCTGGATCCAGTCAGGACCTCGATGGTCCCGGCCTCCACCATGCGGATGACCGCGCCGTGCTTCTCGGCGCCCTCACGCACGAGGCCGTCGGCCTTCGGCCCCAGTCGGAGGGACTTCCCTCCGGGCAGCGGAACCTTGATGGGCTTGATGGTCAGGTTGCGAATCGTCGTCATGGCCGCGCCTTGTAGCAGACCGCTTGTGCCCGCGGCCTCTCACCCCGCGACCCGCAGACGCTCCAGCCCGTCCACCAACAGGTCGAACCCGAAGCCCAAGGTGTGCACGCCGCTGTGGTGCCCGGCGATGATGCTCTCGGTCAGCTCCACGAGGTGTGGGAGCACGTCCCGCGGGATGTGAGGCAGGGAGTCGGCTGCGACCTTGGCGTAGTCCTCCTGGGCGAAGGGGAAGCTCAGCTGCTGAAGGGTGTACCCGTAGATGTAGCTGTCGACGGCGTTCCAGGCGTGGTCTGCCAGGGGCACGGAGAAGCCCGCATGGCGAAGGAGCCCGAGGGTTGCATCGACGTGGGCGAGCATCACGGGACCCGGGTTCGCGCTCGCCATCAGCACCATCGTCGCCCAGGGGTGCCTGAGCAACATCGCGTGGAGCGACTCCGCCCGAGCGCGCATCGCGCCGCGCCACTCGCCATCCCGCGTCGGCAAGCTGACCTCCGCCATGACGACCTCGACCATGCCTTCGAGGATGGCGTCCTTGTTGGACACGTGGTTGTAGAGGGACATGGCCTCGACCCCGAGACGCTGCCCGAGCTTGCGCATGCTCAAGGCGGCGATCCCATGCTCGTCGGCAAACTCTACGGCCGCGCGCAGCACCCGCTCCTGACTCAAGGGCACCCGGGCCATCGGCGCTCACCTCCTGGAGAGTGGTACTGCGCCGCAGTATACATACAGCGTAAGCACGCGGTCGGAGCCTCCCGGGGAGCCGTATGCTCCCGGCATGACCGACACCCGCCCGCTCCCCGAGATCGTCAAGGCCTACCTGCGCCGCTGCCTTCCCAACCCTCCAGCCGAGGCTCGCGGAACGCTGCTGGAGCAGGACGGAACCATTCGGTTGGACCCGGACAAGCCCTGGATGCCGTTCTCGGCCGAGCAGCGCATGGATGCGTTCGAGCCCGGGTTCGTGTGGCACGCACGGTTCAAGATGGCGCCGCTGGTGACGGGGGTCGTGGAGGACGCGTTCGAGTGCGGTCACGGACGCCTCGACGCGAAGATCTGGGGAGTCATCCCCGTCGCCCACGCCCGGGGAATCGAGGTCGACCGCGGCGAAGTCCAGCGCTACCTCGCCGAGCTTCCCTGGTGCCCGCTGGCCTTTCGACACAACTACGACCTGCACTTCGAGGAGCAGTCCGACCGGGTGGTGCGCGTGTGGGTGGACGACCCCGGGACCTCGGTGGACCTGCTCTTTGGCGAGGACGCGCTCATCACGGGGGCCCGCTGCCTGCGGAACCGCGGCGAGGAGGTGCAGCCCTGGGAGGGAGCGTTCAGCGACTACGAGGACTTCGGCGGAGTGCTCGCCCCGGCCCAGGCGCGCGCCTGGTGGGACGCGCCCGAAGGTCGCTTCGAGTACTGGCGTGGGACGGTGACGAGCCTCAGCTGGCGTATGCCGGGCTGAGCCCGCTGTGACCGCCCGAGACGGGGTACCGTCCGGACATGACTTCGATGCCCCTCTCCATCAGGCTCCTCCTGCTCGTGACGCTCTGCGCCCCCGCTCTCTCGGGCTGCCTCGTCTACACCGTCGAAGACGACGACGACTCCGTGGCGAACGACGACGACTCCGTGGCGAACGACGACGACGCGGTCGATGACGACGACTCCGTGGATGACGACGACGCGACCGAGCCACCGTTTCCCAACCCATCCCTTGCGTACCGGCTCCAGACCCAGGAGCGCGGGAAGTGGGACTGCCTCGAGAGCGGCGACGGGAACTTCGGCTCGTTCATGACCCTGTGCGGCCCGTACTCGGGCCAGGCGTGGCGGTTCGAGGCCGTGCCGGATGACCCCGAGCGCTACGTCCTGCACAGCGAGTTCCAGCCCGACAAGTGCCTCGACGCCGGCGACTCCACGGGGACGGTCTTCGACGGCGCAGCCTTCATGGCCGAGTGCTCCGGGGACGCGAATCAGCAGTGGGAGCTGGAGCCTCAAGGCGAGTGGTACCGCCTCACCTCTGTCGGCCGACAGGGCGACTGCCTCGACGGGAACGTCTCCGGTGGACCGGAGGTCAATGGCAACACGTTCTCGAACTCATGCAGCAGCAGCGGCCGACAGCGCTGGCGCCTGGTCGACATGAACCTCCCCCTGCCCTACGGCCTCAGCGGCCACGAGGTCGTCAGCAGCACCGCCTCTCACCCCGGCGCCTGGAGCGCCCATGCCACTGCCTGCCCATCAGGAAAGGTGGTCGTCGGTGGGGGCGGGTTCTGGAGTCTCGGGCTGAACCTCACGGCCAGCCAGCCGGCGGGCGTCACCAACTGGGAGTTCGAGGGACAGGCACCCACCGGTGAGGAGTGGGGAGTGACCGCGGTCTGCGCGGACCTCGACTCCCTACCCGGCTACGCCATCTACGAGAACACGGGCAGCCACCTCAACGGCGGGCAGTGGATCGAGGCGACCTGCCCCCCTGGCCACGTCGTGCTGGGCGGCGGCGGACGGTGGGACGGGACCAGCATCAGCGTGGACAACAGCCGGCCCCTGAGCGCCAGTTCCTGGGGAATCGCCGGCACCAGCGAGACCGGTGGAGAGTGGACTGCCTATGCGATCTGCGCCCTCGGCGCCGGAGTCCCCGGCCACGAGATCGTGACGACGATGGGCCAGCACCCAGGCACCGGAGGCCAGTGGATCGAGGCGGAGTGCCCGCCAGGAAAGCTCGCCCTCAGCGGAGGTGGGTACTGGAACAAGGACCTCATCCAGCTCGACAACACCGTGCCCATCGGCGACGACGGCTGGGCCCTCGCCGGGCTCTCCACCGCCACAGCGGCCGAGTGGTGGGCGGTGGCGATCTGCGCCGAGTTCGAGGACGCCCGATAGCAGCCAGCGCCCCTCCAGCGCGTCAGCTCCCCGGACCTATCCCTCGTCGAAGTCGCTGGCCGCGTGGCGCTCGGGCATCCGCTTCGCCTCGTCCCCCCACACCCGATTCACGCGACGGCCTCGCTGCGCGGCGGGACGGGCCGCGATGACCTTCGCCCAGCGGATGACGTGGGTGTACTCGTGCACGGCGAGGAAGTCCTTGGCGTCGTAGAGCAACCCCATGGCCAGTCCGCCGTACCAGGGCCAGATGGCGATGTCGGCGATGGAGTACTCGTCGCCCGCCATGAACGCGTTGTCGGCGAGGTGCTGGTTCAGCACGTCCATCTGCCGCTTCGTCTCCATGGCAAATCGGTTGATGGGGTACTCGAACTTCTCGGGCGCGTAGGCGTAGAAGTGGCCGAATCCGCCGCCGAGATAGGGAGCGGACCCCATCTGCCAGAACAGCCAGCTGAGGGCTTCGGTGCGCGCACGAGGAGCGGCGGGCAGCAGCGCGCCAAAGCTCTCGGCGAGGTAGAGCAAGATGGCGCCGGACTCGAACACCCGGGTGGGGGGGGCCGTGCGGTGGTCCATCAGGGCAGGAATCTTGGAGTTGGGGTTGGCCGCCACGAAGCCGCTGCCGAACTGGTCTCCCTCGCCGATGTTGATGAGCCAGGCGTCGTAGTCCGCGTCCGCGTGACCGAGCTCGAGCAGCTCCTCGAGCATCACCGTGACATTGACCCCGTTGGGCGTCCCCAAGGAGTAGAGCTGCAGTGCGTGCTCGCCCACGGGCAGGTCCTTGTCGTGGGTCGCTCCGGCGATGGGCCGGTTGATGTTGGCGAACTGCCCGCCGCTCGCTTTGTCCCAGGTCCAGACCTTGGGAGGGGTGTAGGTCGACATCGGGCGGGCTCCTCGGGTGCGGGGGGGGACGCGGAAGGGTGGCGCGGGATCCTCGCGGCGGCAACGCCCGCCCGTCCTCCGCCACTGCGGGAGCTAGCTCAGGTCGACGATCCAGGTTCGGCCACGAGCGTCACCTCCACGCAGGGCTCCCCCTTGAAGATCACCTCCTCTTGGGAGTGACGCACGAAGCCCAACCCCTCAAACAGCCGCAAAGCTGAGGGATTTCGAGCATCCACGACGGCGCGGAGGCGCGTCTTGCGCCGCTCCTCAATCAGCCACCGCATCAACCGACGCAGCGCCTCGCGAGCGATGCCCTGCCCTTGATGGGCAGGCGCCAGGGTCACTCCCAGCTCCGCCTCTCCCGGAGGCTGAGCCGGGGTGAAGCACGCGCAGTCCCCAACGAACTCACCGTCGAGCTCAATGGCGAACTGGAACCACTGGCCCGGGGTGTCGGGATCAGCGAGGTGGCAGCGGGCCACGAACGCCTCGGCATCGGCCCGCGTGAAGCCCTGCCACCCCTGGTAGCGCGCCACCTCGGGGTCGGCGCGCATGGCGAGGAACGGCTCGAGGTCCGCGTCGACGAAGCGACGGAGGAGCAAGCGCCTCGTACTCAGCGAGTCGAAGTCGACAGCAGGGGTCCAGGGGTCTGCAAGGGAGGCGTCCATGGGGGTGACCCTAGAGCACCGCGCAGCCCACCTTCCCGGTAGGCTTCGCGTCCATGTCTCCATCGCACATCCTCCGCTCCTGGCCCGCCCTGCCCATCGCCTTACTCCTCGGCTGTCCCGAAGGGGTCGAGCCGGAGCCCATCACCTACCCGGAGCTCGAGGTGCACAGCCAGGCCCACGGCTGCTGGCTGCTCCAGTCCGGGGAGACGACCCTCACGGTGGGGTCCGACGGGGTCGGCTTCTCGGCCGGCGAGGGCACGCCTCTGTATGCCCAGCCGTCCGATCTCGGGACGGTCCTGCTCTACGACCCGGACGGTGGTTACGTCGTGGGCGAGGGCGAGAGCCTCGTGCGGCGCACCGAGCTCGAGTCGGACGCCACGCTCTACGAAGACACCTACATCTCCGGCGCCGAGTGGGTCCTGGAGACGTCCCAGCTCGCCACAGACCGGTACCAGCTCCGCAACCGCCGCACCGGGACCTGGATGGGCAGCGCCGGGCTCGCTTCAGCCGAGGACGCTGCGGCTCCCCTGACCTTCGAGCCCGTCGAAGGCTGCACGCCCCACCCCGAGCTCGCCCTGAACGCGTCGGGGACCATCACCCGCACCACCTGGGAAGACGGCGACGTCTACGGCTTCGTGGACATGCACAGCCACATGTTCACGAACTTCGCGTTCGGGGGCGGACTCTTCCACGGCTCCCCCTTCCACCGCCTGGGGGTCGAGCACGCTCTGCCCGCCTGCACCACCGCCCACGGCGACGAGGGCCGGCGGGACTTCTTCGGGTACTTCTACGACGAGAGCGAAGACGCCAACGGGTTCGCTGACCTCATCCCCGCCATGCTCGCCGGCGAACTGTCGGAGGAGAATCACGCCACGGACGGCTACCCCACCTTCAGCGAGTGGCCCGACGTGCGGAAGCGCTCCACCCACCAGGCCCAGTACTACCGGTGGATCGAGCGCGCTTGGATGGGCGGCCTGCGCCTCGTCGTGCAGCACGCCACCAGCAACTCCGTCATCTGCAACCTCAGCGTGGCCGAGGGCTGGGCACCGAGCCGCTACGGCTGCGAGGACATGACGGCCACGGACCGCCAGCTCGACGCCGCCTACGCCCTGGAGCGCTACGTGGACGCCCAGTGGGGGGGCCCCGGCGAAGGATGGTTCCGGGTGGTCGACAGCCCCGCCGAGGCACGGGCGGTCATCGCCGACGGCAAGCTCGCCGTCGTGCTGGGCATCGAGACCTCCGACCTCTTCAACTGCCACCTGACCCCGCGCCCCGGGGGGCCCGTCTGCGACGAGGCCTATGTGGACGCCCAGCTCGACGCGTACTACGCCCGGGGGGTGCGGGTGCTCTTCCCCAACCACAAGTACGACAACCAGTTCACCCCCGGCGACGGCCAGGGCGGATTCATCGAGGTCGGCAACTTCTTCAACAGCGGCCACTACACCAACAAGGTCACCGGAGACTGTCCCACGGGCTTCCCCGGTGGCTTCGACGACGGGGGCCTGAGCTTCAGTGGCTTGAATGAGCCCCGGGAGGAGTTCCTCTCGTCGCCGGCCGAGGACATGACGGACTTCCCGCTGGAGCCGCTGACCACCGCGCTCCCGTTCGCGGCCGCCCTGCTCCAGCCCCCCCTCGAGGGGGACTACTGCCAGAACGGCACGCTGACGCCCATCGGGGAGCACCTGATCCGCGGAATCATGCAGCGGGGAATCGTGCCCGAGGTGGATCACCTCCCCCGCCGGTCCTACCTGCGCGCCTACGAGATGCTCGAGGAGGAGGATTACCCGGCCGCCGGAACCCACGGACGGGACAACAACGGCCGCCTCTTCGCCCTTGGCGGGCTCTCCCAGAGCGGCTTCGGGCGCTGCCACGACCCCCAGAACCCGGACGCCCACATGAGCGGGTACCGCAGCCGCCTGCAGGCCATGGTGGACGCGGGCATGCACCGCAGCCTGGGCTTCGCCTTCGACATCAACGGGTTCGCGCGAGGACCCGGCCCTCGCTTCGGCCCCCAGGGCTGTGGAGAGGGTCAGGAAGACCCCGTCGCGTACCCGTTCAGCTCCATCGCGGGCGACGTCACGTTCACCGAGCCCCAGGCCGGGGAGCGGCTCTACGACTACAACACCGAGGGCATGGTGCACGTGGGGCTCATCCCCGAGTACGTGGAGAACGCCCGCCTCGGCGGCGCCACCGAGGACGACCTCGAGGCGCTGTTCCGCTCGGCGGAGGGGTATCTGCGGATGTGGGAGAAGGCCGAGACCCGCAGCGAAGAGATCGGGGCGCGCTGAGGACCGCTACAGCGCGACGGCCGACTCGTGCAGGATGGCGTTCCACTCGAGGGGCGGCCCCACCGGAGTCACTGACGATCGACAGCTGGCGTCGAGGTCGCCTCCGAGCGTGATGTCTGGTGGCAATGTCTCGCCGCAGCGCTGCCACCGCAGCGGAACTCCACTCCCGCCCTCAAATGTGTTCGGGGGCTCGCCCTCCAACCCCAGGGTCGCGGTGGCGCCATCGAGCAGGATCGCATCCGTGGTCAAGTCCTCGAACGTGTTCGCGGCCACCAGGAGTCCGGTTCCCAGGCCATCGGGGCCGCCAAGGGC
>JAGSHC010000109.1 GCA_023954745.1 Deltaproteobacteria bacterium
AGCGGTGGCAGCACCTGCTGGAGGGGGTCGCGCGGCCTCTCGCTGGGTTGGATCTGCCAGCGGGCCCCTCGGAGGACACGGCGGACGCTGGCCTGAGGCAGGCGACGGAGGCCGTCGGGAGCCGAATCGTTGCGGCGCGCAAGGCGCTGGAGGCCAGACGGGCCTTGGAGCAGCAGGCGGCGCGTTGCGAGCAGGAGTTGGCGGCCGCGAGGCTCGCCCTGGACGAGGCCCGGCGGGAGGCAGACAGCGCCCAGCGGGCTCTTGTCGAGTCGCAGCGTGCGCAGCAGGAAGCGGCGGCGCTTCGGCTGGACGACGAGGCCAGCCTCCATGCCATGGCGGGGACGCTCGCCGACCGGGACTTGGCTCGGCTGTCGGCGGATCCCGAGGGCGCGATGCAGGAGCTGGCGGCTCGGGTCGCGTCGGTGCGCGACGCGCAGCGAAAGCACCTGGCGCTCCAGGAGAGCCTCGTCGCGGCGGAGGCCTCCCTTGCGAGAGCGCGGACCTCGACGGCCTTGGCAGGTGCGCGCCTCGAGGCAGTGCAGGAGGAGGCGGGCCCCGCGCTCTCTGCCCTCGCCGAGGCAAGCGACGGGGGGGGGACTGAGGCGGATGCGCGCGCAGTGCTGCTGGCTGCGCGGGCGGAGCGCGAGGGGGCCAGCAAGGCATTGGAGCGTGCGACGGCGGTGCTGCGGGAGCGCAGGGACGGCACGGCGGCGGCGCGCAAGGCAGTGGACGAGGCGCTCGCGGTGTTGGGGGTCGAGGAGGCGGCGCTGCGGGAGCGGATGAAGCAGCTCCCCACGTTGGCGGACCTGGAGTTCGCGCTCCTGGCCCTGGACCAGGCGCGCGAAAAAGCCCGCAGCGTGCAGGCGGATCGAGAGCGCCATGTCGCCGAGCAGACCGCGCTGCCACGGCCCGCGTTGCTGCCCGAAGAGGCGCGGGAGGTGCTGTGGACGCTCGCCGGCTATGGGGAGGGGGCCGAGGAGTCGGTGTCTGCTCTGAAGGTGCGTGCCGAGCGGCGTGGCCGGGCCACGCACGAGGCTCTGGGGCGGGCGGAGCAGGAGCTTCTCTCCGATGACAAGGCCCGCGCGCAAGGGGACGACCTCGCGTTGGACGTCGCTGCCCAGGGGCGGAGAGCGGAGCTCTGGGCCACCATGCGAGAGCTGCTCGGGGACTCCCAGGGCAAGCGGTATCGCTCCTTCGCCCAGAGCCTGACCCTGGACCTGCTGCTCGCCGAGGCCAATCGGCACCTGCTGGAGCTCGAGCCGCGCTACCGCTTGGAGCGCGCTCCTCCCGTCGACGGTCGCGCCCTCCTCGCGCTGCAGGTCGTGGACCGGGACATGGGGGATGAGGTGCGGCCCACGTCGTCGCTGTCGGGTGGGGAGAGCTTCCTCGTCTCTTTGGCCCTGGCCTTGGCGCTGTCGTCGCTGTCGGCGGACGGCAACACAGTGGGGAGCCTCTTCATCGACGAGGGCTTCGGCACCCTCGATGAGAAGACCCTCGAGACGGCGCTCTCGGTGCTCGAGGCGCTTCAGGCCGGGGGCCGTCAGGTGGGCATCATCTCCCACGTGCAGAAGCTGGCGGAGAACATCGGCGCGCAGGTCATCGTGCAGCCCGAAGCGCCGGGCCTGTCGCGGGTGACGGTGGCGGGACCCGGATACTCCTGATCGATGCTCCGGGAGGCGCGGGCTCGCTCCGGGGGGCGACGGGTGCGAGGTGGTGCTGTCGCCGAGGGGTGCTGTCGCCGAGGGGGTGCTGTCGCCGAGGGGGTGCTGCGGCCGAGAGGGGGAGCCCCCGGGCTGGTCAGGCGCGCACCGGGGGGCCGGGGGATGGACGGACCACGGCCTGGCTGGCGAGGGCGAGGGCGAGGGCGCCGCTCCCGGCGAAGATGCCCACGGTCGCGAGGAACGCGGGATTGCTCGCAAGGATCGTGAACTCCAGCCAGCCCGCCCCGAGGTAGCCAGCGACCGAGGTCGCCACGGCAGCAGCGATCATGCCCCGGGTGGCGGCGGGGATGAACATGCCGCTGAGCAGTGGCAGGAACGACGCTGTGAAGAGCAGGTAGACGCCGTACTGCGCGAAGATCGCGACGGAGCCTCCCACGGGGTCGGCGATCTGCCGGACCGCGAGGGTCGCGGCGACCACTCCGACGAGGACCAGGCCGGTCTTGCCGAAGCGCAGCGCCTCAGCCGAGCTGCCGCTGGGGCGAAGGAGCGGGTGCACGTCGAGAGCGAAGATGCCGCTCAGCGCGAGGAGGATGCCTTCGAGGGTGGAGAGCCCGGCGCAGAGCATCCCGAGAGAGACGAGGACCTGAAGCGACGGCGGGAAGGTGGCGGCGATCCAGGTAGGCACCACCGCATCGATGCGCGTGTCGAGCGGGATGGCGGTGCGAGCGTAGAGGCCAACCAGCAGCACGCCGAGGAAGACCGTCCCCGCCACCACGGCGACGGAGAGGAAGGTGCGGACTTGCGCGTCGTCCTTGAGGTAGAGGGCCTTGCCCACGATGTGGGGCTGGCAGACCACCGCCAGGCCGACCACGAAGTTGCAGACGAACACCTCGAACAGGTTTCGGAAGTAGAGGGACGTGGGGTTGGTGATGGCGACGAGGTTTGAGTCCTGGGCCGCCAGCGCAGGAAGCAGTTCACCGGTCAGGAGCTGGGGTGCGCCGGCGCCGATGAGGATGAAGGCGACGATGAGCATGACCACCGCTTGCACGGCGTTGGTCATGGCGTGGGCGTTGGCCCCACCGATGAGCACGTACGCGACCACGAAGGTGGTGAGGCCGATGGCGAGGGTGGTGGGAGCCAGGCCGAGCAGGTTGCTCAGGACGAGGGCGAGGGCCACCACGATGAGCACGGCGAACGCCACGAGGCCCATGGACAGGAGCGCGAACACGCCACGGAGGGCAGGGGACTCGTAGCGCGCTCCGATCCAGGACGGCACCGTCAGTGCCTTCACCGTCGCGCCCACGGCCCGGAAGCGCCGGGAGAAGACCACGAGCCCGAGGACGATCCCTGCTGCAGCTGCGAAGCCATAGCCGAGCAAACCCGCCACGCCCGAGTGGAAGATGAGCCCGGGGTTGATGACGAAGGTGGCCACAGACGTGAGCTGGGCGGTGAGCGACAGCCCGATGAGGGCGGGGTGGATGTCGCCGTTCCCCACGGCAAACGACTCGAGGCTCTTGGTGCGCAGAGCGCCCCGCACCGCCAACCCCAAGGTCAGTACGGCGTAGGCGGTGATGGCGATCCAGGCGAGCGTGGCGGTGGACATCGGCGACTCCCTCCCCAGCCTCGGCACGAAGCGCGATGCTGCGGTTGCGAAATGCGCCTGGCCGAGCGGAGCACGAAGTTGCGGCGGCTTCGGTTGAAAGACGCTCCACGCGGTCAGGCAAAGGGAGTCTGTTCTGTATGGTGCGACGCGTCAACCACGATTGTGCGATCGCACAATCGTGTCGGGACTGGTGGAGGGTCCGTCGCACCCCGGGTCTTTCGTGACCCCCGCCGCGCGACGCCCTAGGCCATTGCGGGGTCTACCAGCGCAGGCGCGCCGCCATCAGGAGCCGGTGGGCGACCGCGGGATCCGAACCGTCCGCGCGTCGCATGCTCTTGCCCAGGGCGGCGTGGCCCCCTTGGAGCAGCACCTCGACGCGGGGGGCGTCGGGGTCGGGGTCCATGATGCTCCCGGTGAAGGGAATCTCGAGACCCGCGCTCCAGTCGAACTCCGTCCCGAGGTAGCGCCCTTCCGCCGGCTCGTTGTGGTGGTTGGTCTCCGCGCCACCGGCCCGCGTTCCGTAGAACGGGTGGCGGATGGGACCCGACGACCAAGCCATGAGCAGGCCCGCCCGCAGGTTCACCATGGGCACCGGCTTGCCGTGGACCATGGGCTGCACGAAGACCGTGCGCCGGGCGGCGCCCTCGGTGACGATGCCGTCGATGGCGTCCGGCGGGTGGCCGGTGTTCTCGGGATCGATGATCAACGCGTGCGCCGCGGCCTCGACTCCGCCCATGAGCTCGTCGAACAGCACCTGTCCCACGTCGAAGTCCCGGTCAAAGCTGAAGTCCTGGGAGACCCCGTCGTCGGGATCCCGGTCGCCTGATGCGAACCCCGCGCGCAGGTCCATGCCGACCCGGTCACCCTCCATGGCGACCGACGCGAGTCCCGTGACCGCTCCGCTGAACACCGCCACATCGTCGCGCGAGTTCCAGGTCGGCGATCGGTTCGTGCGTCCCGAGATGAGCGCGGCTTCCATGGCGAGGCGCGCGGTGCCACCCCCGATGGTGAAGTGCTGGTCGAGCAACACGTCCACCACGAGGGCGTCGGTGGTGGTCTCGAACTCGAGCTCCTTCTGGTGCCGGTACACCAGGTAGATGCCGTGCCGGCAGTGATCGGGCTCGTACCAGAGGGCCGAGATCACGCCTTGCACCGCCGTCTGGCGATCCGCCAGGCGGCCGAAGTCGTCGTCGATGACGTAGTCGAAGGCCGCCGAGATGTTCAGCGCCGCCGCCTTCGCACCCTCCTTGGTCTTCGGGTTCATCATCAGAGGACGGAACGTGGCGCGCCCGCGAAGCGTGCGGTCACCGAAGTCGTTACGGCCGAAGTACGGGTCGCGGTTCCCGCTGTTGGCGAGCAGCCCCAGTCCCCAGTCCGACGTCACGAGGCCCACCTCGATGGTGGCGACGGGGAAGGCGAAGGTCACCGAGCCCTTGCGGGGGATGAACTTCAGGGCCGACAGACCATCTTCCGCCGCAACGAGGTGCCGGTTCCGCGCATCGACAGTCCCCGGGATTCCCCAGGCGGACCCACCGAGCTGGCCCGAGAACAGGTCCCACTCCGTGGCCAGGGTGATGAAGTCGGCTCGCAAGCCGACCCCCACGCGGAGGCGTTGATCGAGTACACCGGACTGGGAGAGCTCGGTGCCCTCCGCGTCAACGGGGATGGGGCTCCCCACTCCGATCTGGAGGCGATACTCACCATTGGTGAGCACGGACACCTTCGCCGAGTCCACCGGGAGCGGGAACTCCTGGTCTGCGAGAGCAGCACCGGGAAGCAGCAAGGTGAGGAGCGATGCGCGAAGCAAGGAAGAGAACATCGTGGGCTTCATCTCAGTTCCCCTCCGGGAGCGGGCGCATCCAGGAACAGCTCAGGTCTTCGAAACAGAGGTCGTCTGTCAGCTCCTGGCCTCGGGTGCGGGCGTAGTTGGCGATCTGGAAGATCGAGTAGGTGTTCACGTCGAACTCGAGGCTCGGGTTGGGGAATGTGAAGGCGTGGGTGCCTTCGGGCCGCACGTACGGAACGCGCATCCCGGACACCCCGGTGCTGGTGGGAATGGTGACCCGCAGGGGTGCTTCGCTCGGCTCGTCGAAGGGGTTGAGTCCCTCGTCCGCGTCGTCGATGTCGAAGAGCACCTTGTTGCCCTCGTCGTCCTCCCAGGGGCCCCAGCGTTCGTCGCCGCGAATGGCGCCCACGTCGATGAGCCAGCGGTCGACCGTCGTGCCGTAGCGGTCGTCCACCTCGTCCTGGCTCCAGAACCCCGCCGCGCGGGCCAGGCTGTATTCGGCGGCCACCGGCACGATCTCGTCACCGGTGGTCGGGACCAGGAGGATGTTCAGCGGCTCGCCGCCCAGCTCTTCAGGCGGCTCCATCACATAGTTCCGGGCGTAGGAGATGGGGTCTGCGGGCTCGGTCACCATGCTCAGGACGTTCACCAGGCGCCGAAGGCGCGGAGTCCCACGGATGTGGCCCAGGCCCTCTCCGCCCGCGACCAGGGGCGAGCCGGCTCGCATCGTCACTCCCTCGTGCACCACGTCCGTCTCGAAGGTGTCCATGGAGGCGATGGGCGCACCGTCCGCAGTGAAGAACGAGATCCGCAGCAAGTCACCCAGGTCCTCGTTGTTGGCGACCTCGTACTCCACGCCCTCGATGGGCCCGGTGTCGGGGATGCCTGCCATCAGGCGCTTGTCGGCAGCGCGGGCCGCGTCCGCAGGAATCGCGATGCGGAAGCGACCGTCCGCCGGCATCTCCCGCTCCCGCACTTCGCCGTTGGCCAGGTTCTCGACCCGAATGAGTCCGTTCTCGGGGAACTCGGTCAGCGTGCCCACGTGGAACGTCCGCATCTTCTTCACGGAGTTCACGACCTGCGACACCGCCAGGGTGCCGTCGCCGTTGGGAACCCCCACGAAGAACGGGCTCGTGAGGCGCCCAACCAGCGCCTCCCGCACGCCACCCAGAGCGCTGCGCCATCCCACGTCCATGAGCCCTGCTCCGGCCACGATGGGGGAGATGGTGGTCCAGGTGTCTCCGGCGACCCCCGCGGTGACCGCCGTGTTGATGCCGCCGAGGGAGCCCCCGAGCAGGTGCAGGTCCACGTCGGGACCACCAATGTCAGGCACGCCGTTGGCGTCCCAGTCGCAAGTCACCTCATCGACCCCGTCGCCGTCGACGTCGCCCATGCTGCCCGTGCCGCAGTTGCGCAGAGCGGCCGCGAACCAGAGGTGGTCGACGGCGGCCTGGCGGACCATGTCGCGGGTGTGGAAGCCGTCCGACGTCCACATGTCCCCGCCGGAGTTGTCCGCGCCGGAGTTGTCGAGGTCCCGGTCCCGGTCGTGCTCGAGGTGCTCGAGGATGGGGGACAGACCAGAGACCTCGAGGAGGTCGATGGCCAATTGGAGGTCCTCGTCGTCGAGCTCGAGGCCATGCCCGGGGTAGTCGAACGAGCAGACCGCGCCACCGATGCGTGAGAAGGCCCACGCGAAGCCGAGGAACTCCACTCGGGAGCTGCCGTAGCCGTGTCCGTAGTTGGCTACGTCGTAGGGCTGCTGCACGTTCTCGTCCTCCTTCGGCAGCAGGCAGGTGAAGGCGACGCGGGTGGGGGTGTTGGGCGCCTCGCCCGTCATCGAGTCGACTTGCCAGGTGTCGTCCGAGGTGTCGCGGCCGCCGTCGTCGGTGTCCACGAGGAACCACGGGACCGTGAACTCACCCCCCACGAGCACCTCCGCGAACTCGTATCCCGCCAGGAGCGCGTCGCGGCTCTCCTCGGGGAAGAGCCCGAGCGTGCCCAGAATCCCGATGATGCGGGAGATGGGGAGCCGGTAGATGTTGGTGATCTCGGGTACCTGGTGCATCTGCAGCGGCACGTCGATGGACGGAGGCACCTCCTCGAGCAGGTGCGCGAAGGGCCCCTCGCCGTCCAGGGCCCGCCGGATGTCCATCAGCTCGCCAGTGACGCGGCCGGTGGTGAAGCTCCAGGTGAACGCGATGTTGTCCACGCCCACATTCCAGTTGGGCAGCGCCTCCAGAGCGGGCTGAATGGCCTCGGTCTGGCGGGTGTGGTTGATGTACTCCCAGGGGCTGCGGACCGGCTCGCCATCGAGCCCCACGAGGCGCTCGGTGACCACCACGGCGTAGGTCGTCTGCTCGCGCAGCGGAAGAACGGGGCGAACGATCAGGGTGTCCGTCTCGCGCTCGTACCAGGTGAGCAAGTCCTCCCGGGCGTCGCCGCCTTCGGGGTAGACGTTGGGCTTGTCGAGCACGTGGTCGCCGTCGACGTCCTCGCCCGGGTCCAGCAAGCCGTTGCCGTTGATGTCCTCGTCGTGGGTGTCGAAGAGCAGGCTCGGCACGTCGTCGTGGAAGTCGTTCGTGAAGTACTGGTCGAGCCGGAAGAGATCTCCGGGGAAGCGTCCGTGCCCGAGGTCGAGCCGCGCGGGCTGCAGGTACGTCGGTGAGCCTTCCGTGACGTCGATCACGTAGATGGCGTCGTTGCCGAAGTCGCCGTCGTCAGCCTGCAGTTGCGCGATCACGTCGAGGTTGAGGGGGGCGTCGAAGCGCACCGTGATCGGCGCGTAGATCCCGAACCCAGTGGCCTCGTTCGCGAGGCGCCGGGCGCGCTGCTCCATCTCGGTGGGCGCGTCCTCCGAGAGGTTCAGCCGCAGCCCAGTGGGTGAGCTGGTGTCGATCCGCAGGGCGAGGTCGTTGGGGAAGGGGATCTCGGGCAGTGGTTCCGCGTCCCAGTCGATGACGACTCCGGGGCCGGTGCCTTCGGGGGTGACGCGGAGGCCTTCGGCGGCCGAGCAAGACATCAGCAGGCCCGCTCCGAGCAGGCCGACCACGGAGGTGTATTCGGGCGACAGCTTCATGCCTCGCCTCCTTCCGATGCAGGGACTCCGCGCCCGAGAGGCACGAGGACGAGGCCCCGGTTATTGAGTTGAAGATCGGGAGCGTTGGTGCCTGGCTCGTAGGCGTCGGCTCGAAGGGCTCCGAGCCCCTCGAGATCGATGGTGTCGCCGGGGTCGAGCCGCGCCCCGAGGGCGAGGCGCTCTGCGAGTTGGTTGACGATGTCGGCGATCCGGACCCCGTGCTTCGGCGGGATGCCGTGCACGATGAGATCCGGCCGTCCGAACTTGAGCAAGCCGCGGGTGTGCAGCAGGTGCCCATAGTCGTGCGAGGGCTCCGTCTCGAAGACGATGGAGACCTCGTCCTGCATGCGCATGGGGCCGTCGAAGGGCCGGTCGGCGAGCTGCTGCGGCGCGAGCCACGCGTGGGCGTGGGCGTCGAGGAGGGCGAAGCCGCCGGTATCGACGAAGGCGCGGGCGAGGGCCCAGGCGCCCTGGATGTGGCGCAGGTCCGAAGGATCGTCGGACTCCACCTTCACGACATGCACCGCCGTGGGCTCGACCGGTGGAGCGCCCTTCCAGCCCAGGTCGCGCTCTGCGAGGGCCATCAGCGCGGGCGAGAAGAACCCATTGACCCAGTCCGGCGCATCCACGCGCGCCACCGTCTGGACATCGACGCCCTCGGGCAGCCCCCCGGCGGGAACACCGTGGGCCCGTGTCTTCAAGGGAAGCGTCGATCCGTCCACCCCCACCTGGGAGAAGACGAACAGCGTGACGTTTGCGGCGCCGCCGCCGGCGACCCAATGGGGTCTCGGCCAGACAGGGACGCCTTCGCTCGTACCAGTCATCCGCGCAGGGTACGGCAGCGAGGCGGCGCGCGGGGGAGACCCCCTTTCGAACCAAGTGGAAGACCCTCTGTGGTTCTGCCGTCGGCAGCATGAGCAGCGCGTCTCACCCCAGGCCCGTTCCAGGCCCGATGGCGGGTCCGGGACCCGGCGTAGAATCGTCGGGGCCCCGGACGCCGCTTGACACCTTGCGCGTGCGCGGGAAGATCGATTTCCCCAAGACCCCCATGCGCCGCACTCTCCCCCTCCTCCTCCTCGCCCTCGCGGCGTGCGAGGCCCCCGACACCGCCCCGGACCCGGGCGAGTTCGTGCTCCACCGTCTCAATCGGGCGGAGTACAACAACACCGTGCGCGACCTCTTCGGCACGTCCCTGACCCCGGCGGACGACTTCCCCGCCGACGACTTCGGCTTCGGCTACGACCACATCAGCGCGGTCCTCAGCCTCTCTCCGCTGCACATCGAACTGTACGAGCGAGCCGCTGATCAGCTGCTCCGCGAGGCCTTTGCTCCCCCGGTGGTCTATCCCCTCGACCTCGTCGCCGAGGCCGAGGATGGGCTCGCCAGTCAGGCCACGGCCGGCTTCGACTTCGGAGCCGGGTTCTGGAGTCTCAACGCGCAGGGGTCGATCGCCGCCACCCTGGAGGTCCCCGAGGCCGGCACCTACGTCGCGGGCGCACGGGCCTACGGTCAGCTCGCCGGAGACGAGCCGGCACGCATGGCGCTCTACGTCGACGACGTTCTGGTGGACCGCTTCGAGGTGACTTCGGTGGCGTCCGACGCGGAGCGGTACGGAGCGGAGTTGACCCTGGGGGAGGGACCGCACGAGGTTCGTGTGGCCTTCCTCAACGACTACGAGGCTCCGGCCACGGGCGCTGACCGCAACCTGATGGTCGACCACCTGTTTCTGTCGGGGCCTCTCGGAGTCCCCTCACCCGAGAGCGACCGCCGGAGCCGCGTGCAGCCGTGCTCCACGGAGGAGATGGGCGCCCGCACCTGCGCGGCCCTCTCGATCCACACCTTCGCCGAGCGGGCCTGGCGTCGGCCAGTGTCTTCGACGGAGCTCGAAGCGCTCCTCTCCATCTATGACCTCGTGATCGACGGCGGCGACGGGTTCGACTTTGCGCTCCAGCAGGGGCTCAAGGCGGTGCTCATGTCGCCGCACTTCCTCTTCCGCATCGAGCGCGACGAGTCCACGAGCTCCACCGAGCCCCATCCGGTGACGCAGTTCGAGTTGGCGGCGAGGCTCTCCTACTTTCTGTGGAGCAGCACCCCCGACGACGTGCTCCTCGGCGCAGCGCGAGCCGGTGACCTCTCCTCGGACGAGCAGATCGCGGGGCAAGTCCGGCGCATGCTCGCCGATGCGAAGTCCCAGGCGCTCGTCGACAACTTTGCAGGCCAGTGGCTCTACATCCGGGCGGTGGATGACGCCGCCCCCGACGGGGCCACCTGGCCCGACTTCGATGAGGAGCTCCGCACCTCGCTCAAGGGCGAGATGTCGGCGTTCTTCCTCACCTTCCTCGAAGAAGATCGGTCCATGGTCGAGCTGCTCACGGCACGGGAGTCCTTCGTGGACGCGCGTCTCGCCGAGCACTACGGCCTGGAGGGGTTCGAGCCTCCCGCGGACGGAGGCTTCGCCCGGGTGGCGTTCAGCGGATCCCAGCGCGGCGGAGTGCTGACGCAGGCAGGGATGCTCGCGTCCACCAGCTATCCCCTGCGCACGTCCCCGACCCGACGCGGGAAGTGGATCATGGAGCAGCTGCTCTGCTCCGCGCCTCCGCCGCCTCCCCCGGGCGTCGAGGGCCTCGAAGAAGGCGGGGAGGGGCCCGTCCCCGAGACTGTGCGCGAGCAACTGGAGGCTCACGTCAGCGACCCGACCTGCGCCTCCTGCCACGTTCGCATGGACGCCTACGGCTTCGCGCTCGAGCACTACGACGCGGTGGGCGTGTGGCGGGAAGACGACCGGGGGCAGCCCATCGACGCCACGGCCGCAGTGGACGGCGTGCCCTTCGATGGAGGCCTCGAGCTCGCCCAGGTCCTGGCGGACGACCGCTCCCTCACCCGTTGCATGGGCCAGCAGCTCTACACCTACGCTCTCGCCCGCGGGCCACAGACCAGCGACTGGCCGCTCCTCAACCGGATTCACGGAGAGTTCGAGGAGGGTGGGTTCCGCTTGACTGCGCTGGTGGAGGCGATCGCGCTCTCACCGGCCTTCCGCAATCGGCGCGGGGGCCAAGAGCTGGTCGAAGCCGACGCCCCCAGGGAGGGTGAGGAATGAGCAAGCGCCTGTCTCGCCGGCACATCCTCGGAGGCGCGGCCGCGGCGATCTCGCTGCCGTTCCTCGAAGCGATGCTCCCCCGGGGGTCTCGGGCGTACGCCGACCAGGGGTCGGGCATTCCCCGCCGCATGCTCTTCTACTTCCTCCCCAACGGGCTGCACATGCCCGCCTGGTGGCCGGAGGCGGCCGGGGAGGGGGACGCGTGGTCGCTGTCGCCCATGTTGGAGCCGTTGGCTGACATGAAGGAGCAGTTGGTGGTGCTGCGAGGCCTCGCCAACCGTCCCGCCATCGTGCCGGTGGCAGGGGACCACGCGCGCGGCACGGGCTCCTTCCTGACGTGTCGCACGGTCAACAAGTCCGAGGGCGACGCCATCTACAACGGGATCAGCGTCGATCAGGTCATCGCCCCGTATCTCTGCGGCGGCGCGCTGTTCCCCTCGATGCAGCTCGGCATCGACGGCGGCGGCACCGTCGGGGCCTGCGACAGCGGCTACTCCTGCGCGTACATCCGCAACATCAGCTGGGCTGGGCCCACCACGCCGCTGGCGAAGCTGGTGAACCCCCAGATCATCTTCGACCGGATGTTCGCTGGCTTCGACCCCTCGCTCACCGCCGAGGGGAGGGAGCGCCGCCGGATGTATCGCTCGTCCATCCTCGATCTGGGGCTCTCCGATGGCCTGGCGCTTCGCAGCTCGCTCGGAGTGCGGGACCGCCTCAAGCTCGACGAGTACCTCAATGGGGTGCGGGAGCTCGAGCTGAGGATTCAGACATCCAACGACGAGCTGGCCTGCGCCGCGCCGGACCGTCCCGACGAGGACCCCACCTACGTCGAGCGGGTTGCGCTGTTGACGGAGCTGATCGCGGTCGCCCTCGAGTGCGACATGAGTCGCGTCGTCTCCTTCATGCTCGGCAATGGCAGCAGCTACCGAAGCTTCAGCTTCCTCGGTGTAGGCGGCGCCCATCACGAACTCTCCCACCACCAGGACGACCCCGTGAAGCAGCAGATGCTTCAGACCATCGGCACCTGGGAGATGGAGCAGTTCGGCAATCTCATCCGGCGCCTCTCCCAGACTGAAGAGGTCGACGGGAGTTCGCTCCTCGACCACTGCGCGGTGATGCTCTCGAGCGAGATCGCCGACGGCAACGCTCACCAGCACGTGGACCTGCCCATGCTCGTGGCGGGTGGGTTTGGTGGACAGTGGGAGACCAACCGCTTCGTGGATCTGGGGGCGGAGCGGCCTCTCGCGGACTTCTACCTCGGCCTCATCCAGGCCGCCGGCGGGACCGAGACCACGTTCGGCGACGATTCGACGGGCACGACGGTGGAGCTGTGATCCTCCAACTGCGTGATGCCGGCCCGACCTCGGAGGTGGGTCCCGACGACCAGCCAACACCCGCGGTCACGTGGTCGTCCATGCGCTGGCTGTTGGGCGCAGCTCCCTGGGTGGTCATCGTGATCTTCATCGCCGTCATCGACGGCGGCTGCGCGTCCGTGGAGCCCGAGGACCTCAGCGAGGAGCCCACTCCCTTCCCGGACTACGGCGACGACGACACGCCCCAGGCGGACGACGACGACCTCGGTGGGCCCTACCCGGCGGTCCTTCGCCCCGACTTCGACGAGGTGGGGGTCTCGCGACTGTCTCCGCTGTATGTGGAGTTCAGCGAGGAGGGAGTGAACGGGGCCGTCACGCTGCTCGACCCCGAGGGCGAGGAGGTGGCTGGAACGTCGATCCGGGTCGGTGCGGTCCGCTTCTTGTTCGTGCCTGACCTCCCGCTGCGTCCCGAGGCGACCTACACGATGTCCACCACCTGGGGAGAGGACGACGCGCTGTCGTGGGACTTCACCACCCGGGCGGCTCGTGAGCCGGTGGGCGCGCCGGCGGGGATCACGCTCCGCTGGGGGATTGAGGCGGCGGCGGCGAGCAGTCCCCCCGGGGCCGAGGCGTTCGTGAGCCAGCTGCCCCTGGGCATCCTGACTGAGCTCGATGGCCAGCCGTTGAGCATGCTCGCGGGGCTGTCCGAGGAGGGCGAGCCCGTGGCTCAGGACTTGTGCGTCGCGACCTTCGAGCCCACGTCCGAGGAGCCGGCGGTGTGGGAGGACCCCCTCCTGGCGACGCCTCCGGTGGTGCTGCGGTTGTCGGTGGACTTGTCCATCGTGGGCTTCGGAATCCAGGTCCTCCCGCTGCGGGACGTGCGGTTCGCCGCGGAGCTCGAGGGGGACGCCAGCGGAATCACCGGGATCGCCGAAGGCAGCTTCATCGGCTGGGTCGACGCGCGCGAGGTCGCCGTCCCCGGGGTCTGCGAGACGTTGGGGGGAGTTGCCATCGAGTGCACTCCGTGTCCCGGAGATGGCGAGGAGCAGTGCCTGGTGTTCGCCTTGGAGGAGATCGGCGGAGACGTCGTGGATGTCGAGCTCCAGGAGCGATCCGTGGGCGACGTGAAGAGCGACCCGGCCTGCCAGCCTCAGCAGTGACGCGCGCCCGCGCGTGAGAGACCTGAGCGCGTCGCGCGCGAGGCGGCGCTACCCAAGACCCGCCAGGGCGAGGCCCAGACAGGTGAGGACCACCGCCACCTCGAGCCGCGGGACGACCTCCTCGGGAATGACTCCCCGCAGCCGCTCGCCCATCAGGTTGCCCGTGGCGATGCAGATGGCCCCGACGAGTCCCATGAGCAGGATGGTGCCGTTGAGGCTGCCGGCGGCTCCATAGCCTGTGAGTCGGAAGACGTGGACGGTGGCGGCCGCGACCGCGCCGGTGGCGACGTAGGGACGCCCACTCAGCCCGCTGGCGAGCAGCAACGGCCCCGAGATGAGCCCGCCCCCTCCGCTCGTGGCCGTGACGAAGCCGATGGCGGCACCACCGGGGACCAATGCGTTTGCGGGAGGGGTGAAGCGCACCCCGAGCACCACCTTCGCGGTGGCGAGCACTGCGAGCACCACCATCGCGGAGCGGAGCATGACGTCGGGCAGGGCGACCGCGACGAGGCCACCGAGCAGCGCTCCGGGAGCCGCGCCGAGCACGAGTCGCCAGGCGAGGGGCCGGCGGACGTGCTCGCGATAGAGCATGACCCGGTGCAGGTTGCCGATGAGCAGCGCAGGGCCCGTGGTCATCAAGGCCACGAGGGGGTCGATGAAGAAGGAGAGACCGAGGAGGAGGACGAGACCGCCGCCCATCCCGGCGACGGTGGTGATGACTCCAGCGAGCAGTGACAAGCAGATGAGAACGAGCAAGGGGCACCTCCAGATGCGCTCCGAGCGTGGCGCTCCCGAGGTGTTCGGTCCAATTGATAGTTTTGGTATGGGCTATAAGAAAAGCTGATGTTTGATGAGCTGAACCACTTCTTGCTGATCGTGGAGCACGGCACCTTCACCGAGGCGTCGCGCCGGGCCCACCTGAGTCAGCCGGCGCTCTCCGCGAGCATCAAGCGGCTCGAGGAGCGCCTTGGAGGGCGGTTGCTCCACCGTGGGGCGGGGGGGGCGAGGCCCACGGCGGCGGGTCAGGCGCTCATCCCGAAGGCGGAGCTGGCGCTGGCGGCGGTGGCGGATGGTCGGAGGGCGGTGTCCGAGGTGCTTGGGCTGCGCACAGGAGAGGTGCGCCTCGGCGCGGGGCCAACCGTCGCGACCTACATGCTCCCGGCGACCATGGCGGCGTTCCGCGTCGCGCATCCGGGGGTGCGGCTGTACCTGCGGGAGGCGCACAGCCCTGCCGTGTGGGAGGGGCTTCGGCGAGGGGATCTGGACCTGGGGGTCGTGACCGGAAGCAGCGTCGACGCCCGGGAGAGCTGGGTGGTGGCTGAGGATTGGCGGCAGGACGAGTTGGTCGTGGCGTCGGCCCCCGGAGACCCCGCCCCGAACGCATGGGTCTGTTTCCCGAGGGGCTCGATGCTCCGTCACCTCCTCGACGAGGGGTTCGACGCTCCCGACGTGGTCATGGAGCTCGGGTCCATCGCTGCCGTGAAGGGCAACGTGCGTGCGGGGGTCGGGCGCTGTCTCATCAGCCGGTCCGCGATCGAGCGCGACCTCGCGGATGGACAGATGCGGCTCGTGCATGCTCCTCCGGCGCCCATTGTGCGGACCATGACCCTGGTCCACCGCGGAGCGGATCGCCTCCCCCCCGCGGCGGCCCGCCTGCGGGAGATGCTTCTCGGACCGCCAGCCTGAGCCCTCCTTTGCTCTGAGATGGCGCCTTGGGTGCACTACCATGCTCCGGTATTGAGCAGAGTTCTGACCTTGCTGGCCCTCGCCTTGGTGGTGGCCCTGCCGACACCCGCGGCCGCCGCACCTCCGCCGGAGGAGCCGCTGCGTCTGGGGCCGTTGCCTCATCGGACACGCAATCCGCTGTACATCCTGCACCTCCAGCCCGGACCCCGTCGGGCGCGCACTCTCGACCTGGGGGTCTTCGAGTTCCAGGTGCAGGTGGACGCCTCCAACGTCTGGGAGAAGTGGTCGAGGGTCGTCGCGGAGGGAGTGCAGCTCGAAGACATCGACATGGAGCTCATCCGTACCGCGTTCACGGCGCGGGTCGGCCTGCCCCTGGGCTTCGAGTTCGCGGTGGAGGTCCCCTTCGTGACCCTGGTGGGCGGCATCACGGATGGTCCCATCCAGGCCTGGCACCGCTTGCTCAACGCGGAGAACGGTGGGCGGGACTGGGTTCGGAACGACCGGTTCAACTACGAGATCCAGCTCCCCCACAAGCTCAGCTACTCGGTGGACCGCCCGGTGACCTGGGGCTTTGGCGACATCACGACGGAGCTGTCTGTGCAGTTCCTGAAGCCTCGAGGCCCGGTGCCCGGCCTCAGTGGGCGATTCATGCTGAAGCTGCCCACGGGGCGCGTCGAGCGGGGGACGGGAAGCGGCGACCCCGACCTGGCGGCAGTCCTCCACTTCGAGCACGGGTTCCGTCGGTTCGCGGTCTACGGAAGCGCAGGGGTCATCATTCTGGGCCGCGAGGGCGTGCTGGGTGAGGTGCTGCGGCCCGCGTCATTCACGTGGACCTCGGCGGTGGAGGTCGGCCTGACGCCGGGGTGGTCGCTGATCGCTCAGCTCCACGGGAACACCGCGTTCCATCAGGGCTTTGTGCACCGGTTCATCAGCTGGTCGCCCGTGGCCGCAGGGTTCGGGACCAAGGTGCGCCTGGGGGCCATGGACATCGCTCTGGGGATGGAGCAGGACATCCTCAACGGAGATCCGGCGGCGGACGTGACGGTGTTCATCGACGCATCCTGGCGGGTGGGCGGTGCCCCCGCGGTGCGTCCTCAGCCGGAGCCCTGATCGGGCCCAGACCCTCGTCAGGCCCCCAGAGGCTCCCGTGGCCTGTGGATGAGCTTCTCGTCTTCATCGAGATTCCCGCGCCTTCAAAAGCTGAATGATCCCCAGTGGGTAACAGTTAGTTTCTTGGGCCTGCCTCCGGGGCCTCCCCGGTGCCCCGGGTCGATTCTCCTCCCTCGACGGTGCCTTTTGGTTGTGGAGAGCGGGTCACTTGCATGACACAGGCAAGTCGTCTGTCGGGGGGAGGTTTTGGGGGGGCGGCGGGGAGTCAGGAAGTCACAGAAGATGGCTCCGCAACCTCCTGGTTTGCGGTCGGTTTTGAGGTCGGCTGCGCAAGCGGACATCCCCGTCGTTGCACGGTTCTGAGCCCCCGGATAGTGTTTATCTCGTCAGCGGGGCACCGGTCTTCGGAACGGTGTTCTGCGCTCTTTCACAATTCGGAACAAACGTGACGGGACCCACCGATTCTTCGGACAGGGTTCCAACAAGAGAGCCCATGAGGGATCGAGTCCCGGTGTAAGGGAAACCAAGCGCTGGCGACGACGGTCGATTTGGCTTCGAGCTTCGGCTCGGGGCAAGGAGCAAACCCCTGGAGGCCCACCGGTTCGGTGTAAGCGAGAGCGACTGCGGAGGCAGGACCGGAGCGGAGAAGGCCAGGAGGGGAAGACGGCGTCAGAGATGGCGGTGTCCTCGCGAATCGGGAAGACCCTGAAGGGCGGACAAACCCCATGAGTGTTGCGCGGGGAAACCCGTGCAGGAGCAGATGGCGGAGCAAGTCGTCGAGGTCGTAGAAACGGCGAGGGCGAAACACAGCGGCTGAGGTAAAGCCGTGACCGGTTCTGGTCTTCGGGCCAGGGAGCCGAGTCCCGAGAGGGGCGCGGGGACGGAGTGGACGCTGCTGCTCTCAAGCGCTGAAGGGGATGAGAAAGCTCACGAGAGGAGTCCAGAGCGGCCAGCAGCCTCCAGTGCTGATGGGCGTGAAAGGACGGGACGCCGGAGCACCGCGGCAACGCGGCGCACCATGTTCGATGTCTCTGAGGTAGAGATGGAAGTTCACGAGGGGAGCAAACTGGTTCGGCAACGAGCTGGGAAGCGACTTCGGGGAAGACGGTGAGGACCGGGTCTAGAGGCCAAGGTCGTGACCGGAGCGGCGCAACCAATACCGCCGCTACCCGAGGTCGTGAGACCCTGAAGAACACATCAACTGCCAGAGGCGCGTCGCCGGGAGACCGGCGGGGCAGGACAGGCGTAGCGAGGCAGTTCGGGCTTGCCCGGGCACAAGGCACCTCGCCTCCTGAACCCTCTGAAGAGCATGTCACGCACCGCGTCGATGGCTGTGCCGCAGCCCGCTCGCGCGGACCACGTGTCTCCCTCGGGGGGCACGACGCCGGTCGCCCCGGTCGACTGACTCAGGTCGGACGTGTTGGGGAGGCCGCCTCGGCTCGGTCGACCTCGGTTGACTGGGGGCCGTCACTCCTCGGAGTGGGGGCACCAGCACGGTCTTCGGACGGTGATGGTCGGGACGGGATGCAGCCACGGTGTGGCTCGACTTCGGTCGGATGCGCCGCCGCTGTCTCGCCGGCTGCCAGGCAAGGGCTTCGGTCCTGGTCGGGTTGGGAAGGTTCGACGCTGTCCAGGTGCTCCGCGCATCTTGGAGAGTGGGCCTCGGCTCCCCGGTTCGCTGGGAAGTCGGTCTGGAGTCACCGGTTCGCCGGGGGCGCTGGACGGGGCAGAGCGGTTCGCCGCAAAGCTTCGGGTGGTGTGCGTGCAGCTTGCTGCGATGTACATCCCGGGCCTGTTTCGGAGTGATGGACACGACATTGAGAGCGGTGGTTCCTTCGGGAGCCACCGCTTTCTTCGTTCCGGAGTTTTGGGGGCGTGGGCACGTGACAGATACGCGATCTCTGCGTCGTTCGGTCCCTCGCTTGTGCGGCGTACTCAAGTACGCCTCCGCGCTCGCTTCCCTCTCTCCTTGACCTCGCGCACCTGTCACGCACCCACACCCCCAAAACGGCCTTGTCGGCCTTCGGCCTTGGCGGCCTTCGGCCTTGGCGGCCTTCGGCCTTGGCGGCCTTCGGCCTTGGCGGCCTTCGGCCTTGTCGGCCTTCGGCCTTTCTGCTTGACATTCGAAATTTACATCTCATATTCCGCATATGTCATTCGATGGCGCACTTCGACGAGGCGACGACGAGCTCATTGAGCTCGCGGAGCTGATGCAGGCACTGGGACACCCTGTGCGTCTGCGGATCGTCGAGGGGTTGCTTTCGGGGGACTGCTGCGTGGGGACGATGGTCGACTGCCTCGACCTGCCGCAGCCGTTGGTCTCTCGACACCTGGCGGTGCTTCGCTCAGCGGGCGTTGTCACGGCGGAGGTCGAGGGCAGACGAAGGCAATACCGGGTCGTTGACCCTCGCGTGCCGCGCATCCTGCGCTGCTTGCAGGGGCTCGACGACCCCACACCGGCGATGAGCGCCACTGAGGAGACTTGAAATGAGCAACACCATCATCGAGGCCAACGACGCCACCTTCCAGAGCACGGTCCTCGAGAGCAAGGGGACCGTCGTTGTCGACTTCTGGGCCCCCTGGTGTGGCCCGTGCCGGATGCAGGGACCGATCCTCGAGCGCTTTGTCGGCAAGAACGAGGAGGTGACGGTCGTCAAGGTGAACGTGGACGAGTCCCCGAATGTTGCTCAGGCGTTCGGGATTCGCTCCATCCCGACCATCGCGGTGTTCGAGGACGGCGTCGCGGTGCTCGGCGCCGCTGGCGTCCAGAACGAGGCCAAGCTCACCAAGCTGATCGCGGATGCGAAGGAGCACGCCAAGGAGCACGCCGCCGGCGCGCACGAGCACGCCAGCTGATCACTCCAGCGAGAGGATGGCGGCCGCCTGGTTCAGGCGGTCGTCCATCCGCTCTCGAAACGGGTCCTGCCCGTCGCCCCGGGTCTCGTTCACCCGCAGCTGCCCTTCGCTGTTGAACCAGGTGTGGCAGCTCGACGAGCGATTGCCTCGCATCATCTCGTGGCCGCGCAGGAGGACCCGCCCCACATCCCCTGCGCTCCCCCCGGCCCCCCACAGGACATCGGTGGAGAGCCCCTCTTCTTCGAGGGCCGTGGCGAGCATGCCCGCGCACGCCGCGCGGAGGGGACCGAGCTGGGCGCGCATCCCCGGCGCGTCGCCGAGCTCGCTGCAGAGCAACGCGAGAGTGAGTCGAGCCCCCATGCGCGACGGGTTCAATCCCACCGCGTACTCGAGGTCGGCTTTCGCCTCGTCCAGACGCCCGAGCCGGCGCAGGGCCTCTCCTCGGTACACGAAGTGGGACGGCCCGTAGCCGCCCATCACCCGCACGCCCTCCTCGCCCACCACGAGGGCACCCTCGGGGTCGCCAAGGAACGAGTCGTTTGCTAGCTGCCCGATCCACCCCCACCGGGTGTGGTGGTTGATGGCAAGGGAGCCGCGAAACGCCGCTCTCGCCTCCTCGTGGCGCCCCATCCACAGGAGCAGCTCCGCTCGGTGCACGAGGCCCATCGAGCTGTCGGGCCATGCGGCTTGCACGGCATCGAACCGGGCGAGGACCTCGTCGGGTGGGCACACCCGGATCAGCTCGAGAGTGCGCCGTGCGGCGGCGCGGGGAGAGAGCGACGGACCAAGGGGGCGCAGAGCGCCGGCGCGCAGCACGGTCCCAAAGCCAGAACGGTTGCCGGCGAGTCGCCGGAAGGCCTCACCGAACGCCTCCTCCAGACCCGGGACGGTGCGGATTGCAAACTGCCGCTCGCGCTCCAACCCCAGGCGGGAGAGCCCTTCGCTCAGCTCCTCCAGCGATCGGGGCCCAAAGCCGGGACGCCCACCGGACCGCTGCTCGACGAGGTGACGGAGCAGAGCGGCCCCGAGGTCGAAGCCCCCCACCGCTGGCACGCCAGCGTCGAGATCTGCGAGGCAGAGGTCCGTGGCTCCGAGCACCGCGTCCTGCACATGGTGATGACCCCGGCCGGCTTCATCGACGGAGCGCTCGTCGAGGTGGGCGGCGACCCGGCGGAGGGCGTGACGGTGACGCTCGCGAACATGGTCACCGG
>JAGSHC010000106.1 GCA_023954745.1 Deltaproteobacteria bacterium
CGAGGTCAAGGAAGCAAGGGAGGAGAGGAGCGAGGCGTGCTCCAGCACGTCGCAGTGACCGACGACCCAAAGAGCACGAGCGGGTCCTGAGGGGACCGAGGTCAAGGAAGCAAGGGAGGAGAGGAGCGAGGCGTGCTCCAGCACGTCGCAGTGACCGACGACCGCAGCTGACGCAGAGATCGGTCCCCTCAGGGCCCGCTCACCATTGCTTGACGATGGACTTGAGCGTCTCATAGTCCGCGTAGAGCTCCTCGACGTGCTCGTGCTTGAGCAGCGCATCCTCCACCGCGCGGGTGCCGCCCTCGAGGGCCTCCACCATCGCGGTGATGAGCTCCGGCGTGAACGCCGCCTCGAGCAGCCCGCGAGCGATGAGCAGCTCGATGAAGCGCGCCGCCGAGTCGATCTCCGGCGCCACAGCAGGCTCTGACGCCGCCAGGGCCAGGCCGCTCAACGCGTCGAGCACCTCGTCCCAGTCCAGCTCGCCCTCGATGATCTCGTCGTTGGCGGGATCCCACACGTGCCCACCGGCGAGGTCCCGCAGCAGGAACGCGAAGCCCCGCACGATCTCCTCCGCGGAGGGATCGCCGGACAGCATCGCCGAATCGGGCTGCACCGCGACGGACACGATGTCTGGGGCCTCCTCGGACCCGAGCTTCAGCCAGAGGCCGTCCTCGTCCTTCGTCTCCACGTTGACGACGATTCCCTCGTACATGTCCGAGGCTTCACCGAGACCGATCTCGATGAACATGGCATCGACTTCCCGGACAAACAGGTCGTAACTCATCGTGTCTTCTCAGAGGGGCCGGCGGGCGCTGGGCCTTGGCCGGCGAGAGCATCGGTCAAGCGATGCTCGATGCTCTAGTCAAGCGGGAACACCTCGCGGGCGTCCCGAATCTCCGGATACGGGCGCTGGTCCTCCTTGCGGAGGAGGAAGCGTCCTACCACGAGAGTGTCCATGTGCGTGCGAATGAAGCACTGGAAAGCGTCCTCGGGGGTGCAGACGATGGGCTCGCCCCGGACGTTGAAGGAGGTATTGATGACGAGCGGGCAGCCGGTCTCCCCCTCGAATGCCTTCAACATCGCGTAGTAGAGGGGCGCCGACTCCGCGGTCACGGTCTGCACCCGGGCCGACCCGTCCACGTGGGTGACCGCCGGCACCGTGCGCTTGTCTTCCTTCACGTCGGCCACCAGCAACATGAAGGGAGAGGGGTGACCCCGCAGGTCGAACCACTCGTCCGCCTTCTCGGCGAGGACCGAGGGCGCGAAGGGACGGAAGCCCTCCCGGAACTTGATCTTCAGGTTGATGCGGTCGCGCATGTCGACGACCCGGGGGTCTCCCAGGATCGAGCGGTTCCCAAGAGCCCGGGGGCCGTACTCCATGCCCCCCTGGAACCAGCCGATGACCTTCCCCGCAGCGATCTCCTTGGCCGTCGCTCGTGCCACCGCCTCGTCGTCGTCGAGCTCGACGAACGCCGCGCCGTAGTGATCGAGCACCGCCCGGATCGCGTCGCTGTCGAAGGCGGGGCCCCAGTCGGCACGGTCCATCACCCACGTGTGGGGCGCGTCACCCTCCACCGTGCGCTCGTGCCCCAGCACCATGTTGTGAATCCAGAGCGCCACGCCCAGAGCACCGCCTGCGTCGCCGGCTGCCGGCTGCACGAAGAGCCGCTCAAAGGGTGACTCCCGCAACACGTGCCCGTTGGCGACGCAGTTCAGCGCGACGCCACCGGCCATGCAGAGGTTCTTCATGCCCGTGCGCTCGTGCAGCGCGCAGGCCTGCTTGACCATCACCTCGTTCACGACCTCCTGGAGAGACCGGGCGACGTCCTTGTAGAACGGCTCCATGCCCTCGCTGCCGTGGTCCCGAGGCCCGCGACCCATCACCTCGAAGAAGGACTCGTTCGCCATCCGCATGCCGAAGTCGAAGTCGAAGTGCTTCATGTCCAGGCGGAAGCTGCCATCGGGGGCGATGTCGATGAGTTGCTTGATGCGGTCCACCTGGGTGGGCTGGCCGTAGGGCGCCAGGCCCATGACCTTGTACTCGCCGGAGTTCACCTTGAAGCCGAGGTAGCCCGTGAACGCCGAGTACAGGAGCCCCAGGGAGTGGGGAAAGCGGATCTCGTGCGTGAGCTCGAGGCTGTTCCCGGAGCCGACCCCCGACGTGGCCGTGGCCCACTCGCCCACCCCATCCATGTTGAGGATGGCCGCTTCCTGGAAGGGGCTGGCGAAGAAGGTGCTGGCGGCGTGACTGACGTGGTGCTCGCAGAACCAGATGGGGGTGCGGCGGCTGCCCAGCTCCTTGCGGATCACCTTGCGGATTGGAAGCTTCTCTTTCATCCAGGCGGGGATGGCGCGGACGAACTGATCCTTGCTCTTGGGAAAGTGCTGGAGGTGGGAGAGCAGCAGGCGCTCCAGCTTGAGCATGGGCTTGTCGTAGAACCCGATGGCGTGGACATCCTCGATGGTGATGCCTGCGACGTTGAGGCAGAAGCGCGCGGCGTTCGTGGGGAACGCGGCGTCGTGCTTGATGCGGGTGAAGCGCTCCTCGCTGGCGGCCGCGACCAGCTCTCCGTCCCTCAGCAGCGCTGCTGCGGAGTCGTGATAGAAGCAGGAGATCCCGAGGATGTATTGGGGCATCAGACGGGCCGCCGAATCCGGTCGGGATCGACGTGGATCGGGTCTTCCCGCTCGTGCCAGCCCGTCTCCCCCACGGGCTTCGTGACGCGGTCCAGGCGGTCTTGACGGCGCATGAAGACCGCCACCGGTCGTAGACCGAGGTGGTAGGTCAGCCAGGCCAGGACGGCGTTCTGCTTGCCGGCGATGACCCCCGCCTTCGGCAGCCACCAGCGCCAGAAACGGGTGTAGAAAGGGACGGGACCCTCAGGCACGGGATCCGGAACGCGAGCCGGCACCCCGCCGGATGGCTGAGCCACCCCGGTGGGCGCCGCCACCTCGACGCCCTGCGGCCTCGGCTCCTGTGGTGCGTCGGCCACGGAGGCTCAGTCGCCGTTCTCGTCGGCGTCCTCGTTGCCGGGATACATCCCAGGAATGACTCCGTGCACCGGCGGGAACTGCGCGCCGGTCCTTCGCTGGTCCTCGGTGAGGCTGGCGTTCAGCACGTCGATCATCATCCGCAGCCGGCCCAGATGCCGCTGGTTGAACTTGAAGCTGATGCGATGCAGATCCGCCGTCTGGGGCTCGTCAGACTCTCGCGCGTACATCTCGCACGACTCGATCCGACCCTCCACGACGATGTCCGTGAACTCCTCGTTCAGCAGCTCGATGGTCTGCGCAGAAGGCTGGTGCTGCAGCCGCATCACCAAGCGCCCATCCACGTACCGGATGGAGTGGAAGTTCCCGTAGAAGCGATCGATGTGCTCGATGGCCTTGTCGATGTCGGACGTGATCTTGAACAGGTGCACGTCGTTGGGGGAGATCAGGCCTCGCCCGAGCAGCTCGAACTGCACGTAGCGATCCCAGTCGCGCCAGTAGGTGCTGCCCGGCGGGTCGATCATCACGACGGGCTGAGGCTCCGCCTTGCCGGTCTGGATCAGGGTGAGGGCCTCGAAGCACTCGTCCTGGGTGCCGAAGCCGCCAGGGAAGAGGATGATCCCGTCGACTTCCTTCACGAACACGACCTTGCGCGTGAAGAAGTACTTGAAGTCGACCAGCTTGTCCTTGTCGATGTACGGGTTGGCTGAGGCCTCGAACGGCAGGGTGATGTTCACCCCGAAGCTGTTCTCCGGGCCCGCGCCCTGGTTGCCCGCCTGCATGATCCCGGGGCCGGCGCCGGTCACCACCATGTGGCCCGCCTTCACCAGCTTCTCCGCGCACGTCACCGCCGCCTCGTACTCGGGCGAGCCGGGCTTGCTCCGGGCGGAGCCGAAGATCGCGAACTTGCGGCGATCGCGCCACGGCTTGAAGGTCTTGAACCCCTTGTAGAGCTCGCGAAGCGACCGCTCCATGATCTTCATGTCGAGACGATCGAGCTCGCCCGACTGGATCTTCAGGACCGTGCGAAGCATGCGCCGGGTCAGGTCGCGATGCTCAGCGCGCTTTCCGTCTTCGATGGACTCCATCAAGTGGTTGATGGCCTCATCGAGGGCAGCGTTCGTCAGCCCATTGCTCGTATCGTTCATCAGCTCTCCGTGTTGCTCCGGGGCCCGGAGCGGCCCGGGATCGTAGCCCACCCCAACGGTCCCTGCCGCCACCGGTACACTGCGAGCCCACACCCGCAGGAGCCCCCCCGTTGGTCCTTCCCTCAACGAATGATCTGCCCCAGGCATTCGGTCGCTATGAGCTCCTCTCCGTCCTCGGGGAAGGCGGCATGGCGCGGGTGTATCTGGCCACGAAGTCGGGCCCTGGTGGCTTCAAGACCGAGTCCGCGCTCAAGGTGGTCAAGCGGCGCGCCGGCCGACGCAGCGAGTTCGTCCAGCTCCTGACTCGCGAGGCGATCATCGGAGGCCAGCTCCGCCATCCGAACATCGTGGCGACGCAGGACTTCGACCAGGTCGACGGCCACTACTACATCGACATGGAGTACGTGGAGGGCAAGACCCTCGAGGACCTGCTCCGCGCAGCCTGGCGGGGCAAGAATGGACGCCCGCCCCGTGGCTTTCCGCCGATCCTTGCCCTCGATATCGCGCGGCAACTGTGTCGAGGCCTGGGCTACGCCCACGCCATGGCGGACCGCAGCGGCAAGCCCCTGAACATCATCCACCGGGACATCAAGCCCGGGAACATCATGATCTCCACCCACGGGATCGCGAAGATCACGGACTTCGGGATCGCCAAGGCTGCCGTCGAGACCGGCGTGGTCACGGCCACGAACGTGGTCCGCGGGACGCCGCTCTACATGAGCCCGGAGCAGGCCACCGGGCAGCCGCTGGACCACCGGAGCGACCTCTTCTCCCTTGGGCTGATCTTCTACGAGATGCTCACGGGCAAGCGCCTGTTCGAGATGAAGGACATCGTCTCGACGATGGAGAGCATCGCCCGGGCCGAGATTGGCGACGCCCCCGAGCGACTCGATGTCATCGTGCCCGGTCTTGGTCCGGTCTTCCGTCGCCTCATGTCCCTCAGCCCGAGCAGTCGCCACCCGGACGGCGACTCCTTGGGGTCGCAGTTGGCCGAGCTGAGCAACAGGCTGGCAGACCTCCACGACCTCGACATCGACAAGGCAGCCATGGCCTCGCTCCGCGGCCTTTCGACGGACGCCGAGTCGCAGCCCGTCAAGAAGTCCCCGGCCCCGACCCTCGAAGACAGCGAGCCGGTGCGGGCCGACATCAGCCTCGCTTCCTTGGACCGCATCGACGCGTCGAACATCTCGAGCTACTTGCCGAAGCCCCACGCCGAAGAGGAGGACCCGGACACCGCCGAGACGCTGCCCTACGTCGATCCGGTCATTCGCCGCACGGCCCTGAACCTCTCGGCTGTGCTCGACGAGGGGACCGAGGCCCCGCCGGCAGACTCCACCGACGCGCCTTGAGCGGTCCCGCGGGCGACGCGCCTGCCTGGGACCTCGTGCTCTCCAGCGGCTTCCTTGCGTTCGCGCGCCACATCGGGTTTCTCGACGCCATCGAAGACGCCTCGGCGTCGGGCTCGTTCCGGGTGGACGGCGTGTGTGGAACGTCTTCGGGCGCCATGACGGGGGCGCTCTGGGCCGCAGGATGGCCCGCCCGACGCATCGCCGACGAGCTGGGCCAGCGCAGCCCGATTCGGTGGATGCGCCCCTCGGCGACGCCCTGGCGCGGGGTCTTCTCCATGGGCGGGGTCATCGACCACCTCTCCCGCCTTCTCCCAGACACCATCGAAGAGCTGCCTCGGCCGTTTGGGGTGGGCGTGATCGACGCGGCAGGCGAGGCGCGCATTCTGACCTCGGGACCCCTTGCCGCTGCCGTCGCCGCGTCGTGCGCCATGCCCATCGTGTTCAGCCCCGTGACCCTCGGAGCCGCGCCCTATCAAGACGGCGGCGCAAAAGACCGCATCGGCCTCGCCGGATGGCGCGCGGCGCGGGGCGAGCGAGCAACCATGGTCCACAAGGTGGCGCGAAGTGCCGGCCCGGAGTCGGGGCCTCTGCCCGCGGACGTACTGGTCGTGGAGAGCGCGCGCAGCGGCGCCAACTTCTTCTCCCTCGGCGACCTCGAGGGCCAGGTGAAGGAGACGCGACGGGCGACCTGGGAAATGCTGGGTGCCGCAGGGTTGCGGCCGGCCTCCTCCCCGTCGAGCGACTCCGCCCCCTCGAACGACTCCGCCCCCTCGAACGATGCCGAGGGCTGAGTCCATGACCTCCCGACCCGTCGTCCCCCCCATCACGCTCTCGTCGACCTTCGCCTTCGACACCAACGCGGAGCTCGCTGACGCCGTCCAGGCCAAGGCCCCGCACCTCTACAGCCGCTGGAGCAACCCCACGGTCGCCGCGGTCGAGGAGGCCATCGCCCAACTCGAGGGTGCCGCCCGGTCCGTCCTCGTGGCGTCGGGAATGGCCGCCGTGCACCTGGCGATCCTCGCTGCCCTCGGTGAGAGCAGCGGCCCGCTGGTGGTGCAGAACGAGGTCTACGGAGGAACCCACGAGTTGGTCCGCGCGGTGCGCTGGCCATCGGATGTCTCGGTCCGACGCTTCGCCCTGGACGACGTGCTCGAGGTTGCCGCGCAACTACCGGCCGGCGCCGTGCTCTACCTGGAGACCCCGACGAACCCGCTCGTGCGTCTCGTGGACGTCGCTGCGGTGCGCGACGCCTGCGCCTCCGGGGTGCGCATCGTGGTCGACGCCACCTTTGCATCACCTGCCCTGTCGACGCCCCTCGCTGAGGGGGCAGACCTGGTCCTACACTCGGTCACGAAGGCCATGGCGGGCCACCACGATGTCGTCGCCGGCGTCGTCTCGGGGGGTGAGCAGCTGATGGCAGGCGTGTGGCGATGGCGCAAGATCCTGGGGCCGACCCTCGATCCCGCTGCCTCCTACCGCGTATGGCGAGGGCTCCAGACTCTCTCGCTGCGCGTGGACCGCCAGTCAGCTTCGGCGGCGGAACTCGCGCGACGCCTCGCCGCCCACCCGTCCGTGGTGGCGGTGCACCATCCCTCGCTCCCACAGCACCCCGACCACGAGCTGCTCCAGCGCACCCATCGGGACGGACTCGGTGGCGGCGTGCTCAGCTTCGAGCTGTCCTCGGCGGCCCGCGCCAGCATGGTCGTCAACGCCCTCGACACCATTGCGGTGGCTCCGAGCCTCGGGGGCGTGCACACCCTCGTGACCTGGCCAGCCGGGGTGACCCACGCGAACGTCTCGGAGGACGAACTCAACGCGGCCGGAGTCCGGCCAGGCCTGCTCAGATTGGCGGTGGGGCTCGAAGACCCAGACGCCTTGTGGAACGATCTCGACTCCGCCCTCGGAGAGCCTTGATTGGCGCGCCGGTTCAGCGGCAAAATGAGGACCCCGTGATCAACGTCAAAGACACAGGCACGCGCATTCGAGCGCTGCGACGCGACCTCACTCCGTCAGGCGGACCCGTGGGGCTCGTGGTGACGGACGACGAGGCGGCCGCGGATGTGTTGTCCACGATCATGCGCCTCCTCAACTTTCAGGTGATGCGGGTCCGCAAAGGCTCCGAGGCACTACACGCCATCACCTTGGGGCCCATCACGCTCGTTGCCTTCGATGCCGGGCTCAAGGACATGGACGGGATCCACTTCCTCGAAGTGGCCAAGAAGCTGCCCAACTTCGCGAGCGCCCGGCTCATCGCATCCAGTGCCGTGCATTCAGAGGCCTCGGCCGTCGCCCAGAAGCTCCTCAAGCTGGGGGTGGATCACTTCTTCGAGCGGCCCTTCCCCGTGTCGAAGCTGCGGCACAAGCTCAGGGAGATGTTCCCCACTGCCTCAGTCACCAAGAAGAAGCGACTGTCCGTTCGTGACGCCGAGGCGCTCGCGCTGCCCGGGGCGGTGATCCTCGGGGGTCAGAAGCGCCCCGTACGGCTGGTGGCCGGCAACCCTGAGCGCATCGTGATCAAGGGGCAGACACTGCCGCTGGGCAACCTCGTGCGGGTGCAGCTGAAGCACAAGCAGGACGTCTTCGGTGAGCTGACGAGCCTCGACCTCGTGGCCGTGGGGCGCGTGTTGTCGTCCACGGTGGTCGGCGGCGCGCCGATGGTGGAGATCGAGGTGCAGTTGTCCCGTCCCCCGCTCGAGTGGGACCGCATGACCGAGGCTCTGCCCGACCTCTAGCGCTCCCCGGCCTCTAGAAGAGGACCCGGGCGCGGACCCCAGCCTGCATTCGACCCATCGCGGCCGCCGAGACGGCCTGTCCCTTCTCGATCGCAGTGACCGAGCCCGTGCGCGGGTCGCGAAGGTAGAGCGTGTCCGCCGTCTCGCTCGGCAAGATCGGAATCAGGTGGTCGTAGCCCACGTGCAGCTGCACCGAGAAGGCCAGAACGCCACCCGAGTCGATGATGGGCCCCACCGCGAACTCGCCACCGAGGGCGCCGGCGCGGCCGCGCCACCCGACATCCGCCAGGGAGAACGTCGACGTCACATCGTCTGAGGTCGCCCGGGCACCGCGAACGACGGCTCCGGCTCCGAGGTCGCCGACCTTGTCGACACATGCGAGGCGCGCTGCGTCGGAGCGGCCACCCATGCCGAGTCCGCCGCGGAAGGCCACATCGACTCCCAGCGACGCGCTCTCGGAGAGAGGCATCTGCACCGAAGGACCGACCCCCAGGGAGATGAGGTGCGCGCGGGTCGGAGCCGCACGGCAGCCGTTGACCGGCAGCACTTTCCATCCGCCGGAGACCGCGAGGGCCAGGATCGGTGGGGGCAACGCCAGACGTCCCTCGAGCTGCACGCCCACAGAGAAGTCGGGAGCCACGTCCGGGTCGATGCCGTTGAGGCTGCGCGTCGGGACGAAGGCGCCTTGGACAGCGACCCCAATGGAGCGATGCATCACTTCGACCACGGTCTCGGTCGATGCGCTGCTCGGATCCGGCGCCTCGGTGGCCACGAAGTCCTTCGCCGGGGACTTGCCCTCTTCGACCAGCGCGAAGCGCTCCTTGTAGGTGGCCTTTGCCCGAGAGCCGCGGTCCAGGGTCCACTCACGCGCCCGGGACGGGTCCATCTCGCCGCCCTCGAGGGTCTTCAGCTCGGCGCCGACCCAGTAGGTGCCGTTGGGGAGCATCGTCCACTGGACGAGCGACCCCTCCGACAGCCCTTCGTCGACGTTGGCCTCCACCCGCGTCGCGAACTCCCGCAGCAGCGGGTCGCTCGGCCTCGGATCGGACAGGGGGGCGACGGACGCCTTCGACGTGGCACGCAGCTTCACCACGGTGAAGTTCCGCTCGATGTACTTCATCCGCGAGTCGATCCGCTGGTCCCAGGTGTTTCCGTCTCCAGCGTCCCAGCCCATCGTGGAGCGCATGTCGTGGGCCTCGAGGAGCCGCTGGTAGGAGGCCATCGCGTTGCGCTTCTGCCACCAGACCGCCGCGAGGCCGAAGTACGCCTCCGCGAGCAGGCGCCCCTTGGGGTCGGCTACGACCTCCTTGAAGGCGCCGTCGGCGCGGTCGAGGGCCCCGGCTTCCATCCAGGTCCAGGCCTGGCCCATGGTCTGGGCGAAGTCCTTGTCGGCCGCTTGGGCGGTCAGAGGCGTGAGAAACAGGGCGCCGAGGCAGGCGACAGCCACGAGGGAGAGAAGGTGCTTCATCGGTCCTCTCCATCGCCGGGAACTGGCTCAGCCGCGAGTTCGGGCCAAGCGAGGTGACGCGTCAGGCCGAAGGCGGCGCAGGGCTCAGTCGTGACGGGCTCGCCCTCGGTGCTGAAGACGACGGTGTCCCAGGCGGCGCTCTCCCCGGCGCTGAGGAACGAGGTCACGTCCACCTCACCTTCCTGGGCGGGCCCAGCCAGGCCCGCAGCAAACTCGAGACCGACGGAGACCGTGCCACCCAGCCCGGTGCTGTTGAGGTCCTCGGCGGGCACGTTCTTGTGCTCCAGACGCGAGACGGCGGAGGAAGCCAGGAACCCGGGATCCCAGGGACCAGACTCGAGCCGCGCTGCGACCCGGGCCGCGCATCCATCCTCGCCGGGCTCCGGGGAGAGCGCCGACGGGCCGGAGAGGTCTACGAGGCGCCCGATGAAGACCCCGGGAAGCAAGCTCTCCGCGGCCGGGCGCGCCATGGCGTCTTCGCCGGGCTCCACGAGGGTGTGTACGGCGTGCCAGTCATCGCCTCCAAACACCTCACGGGCGACGCCGCGCAGCTCCTGGCAAGCCCAGGCGCCGAGGTCTGGAGCGCCCGAACCGGCGTCGAGCGACTCCAGCAGGGCGGCCTCGACCGCTTGAAACTCGGCCTGCAGGACGGTCATGCCATCGCAGGTCAGAGGGTGCCGGTCTCCGCCCAGTACGACCTCGACCACGGAACGGCCGTTGACCAGAGCGGGGTCCACGGCTTGGGCGAGCCCGCCAGCGACAAAGCCACCACCGGCCTCGAAGGACGCAGCACCGCCGGACTCCGGCAAGGAGCCCCACCAGGTCTGCACCGTCCCGCCGCCGATCTCCGCGCACCCTCCCAACAGGAGGCCGGTCGCAGCCACCGCCGCCAAGGCGACGGGTCGACCCGGTCCCCGTCGGCGACGCCGGCCAAGCAGGACTCCACCGAACAACAGCGCCCACCCATAGGGGGCGCCGCCGCGTGCGGCGACACTCGCTTCGCAGTCGCAGCCGGCCGCAGGGACATCGTCTAGAGACAGCTCCGCGCAGGGCACATCGGCCTCGTCGCAGTCCTGATCCAGTTCGTCACCACAGATCTCGGGGGCGTTCGGACTCACCGACGCATCCGCATCATCACAATCACCGTCACACTCGGACATTCCGTCTCCGTCGAGGTCGTCATCATCGCACGGCTGCTCACAGACGGCGTCCTCGCCATCACAGTCCTGGTCAATCCCGTCGTCACACACGTCCTCGGCACCGATGTTGATTGCATCGTCCGCGTCATCGCAGTCGCCGCCATCGCACTCGATGTAGCCATCGAGATCGTCGTCCACCTCGTCCGCGCCAATGGCCGAGTCGCAGTTGCTGTCCTTGCCATCGCAAATCTCCTCCGCCCCCGGAAACACGGCCGGGTCGAGGTCGTCGCAATCGCCGTCACAGTTGGTGAATCCGTCCGCGTCGTTGTCTTCGATCTCGTCGATCGTGCCGTCACAGTCGTTGTCGATCGTGTCGCACAGCTCGGGCGCGCCATCGTAGACGGTCGCGTTGGTGTCGTCGCAGTCCGATCCGTCGCAGATGAGGGCGCCGTCCTGGTCCTCGTCCGCCTCGTCCAGGGGCAGATCGCCGTCGCAGTCGCTGTCCTTGCCGTCACAGATCTCCGTGGCGCCCGGAAGCACCGCCGCGTCGGTGTCGTCGCAGTCGCCCTCACAGCCGAAGAGACCGTCCGAGTCTGCGTCGAACTCGTCGGTGGGCACCACGCCGTCACAGTCGCTGTCCGCGCCGTCACACGCCTCGACCGCACCGGGGAAGATGGTGTTGTCGGTGTCGTCGCAGTCTCCGTCGTCGCACTCGTCGAAGCTGTCGCCGTCGTCGTCGGTCTCATCCGCGGGAATCACGCCGTTGCAGTCGCTGTCGAGGCCGTCGCAGATCTCCGGCGCGCCGGGATAGATCGCCGCGTTGGCGTCGTCGCAATCGCCCCCGGCGCATTCCGAGGCGCCGTCGCCGTCGTCGTCGGTCTCCCCCGAAGGAATCGCTCCATCGCAGTCGTTGTCGAGGCCGTCGCAGATCTCCGGCGCCCCCGGGTTGACCGCCGCGTTCGTGTCGTCGCAGTCACCCTCGCACTCTGAGCCACCGTCGAGGTCGTCGTCGATCTCATCGGAGGGCACCACGGCGTCGCAATCGTTGTCGAGGCCGTCGCACAGCTCTGGCGCGCCCGGGTAGGAGCTGGGGTCGGCGTCGTCGCAATCGGGACCCGTGCAGCTCCCGCCGTCGGTGCCGTCCACGCCGTCGCTGTCGTTGTCACAGGGCGCCAGAATGACCACCGGCGCTGCCGCTTCCCCGGTGTCCCCGTCCGTCTGGGTCTGAACCGCAGTCGCCTCCCCCGCGCCCTCGCCACTCGCGACCACCACGGCCACCGCGAAGGCTCCCGTGACGCCGTCCGCCGTGCCCGTTCCCTGGTAGGACTCTGGCTCGTCGTCGATGGAGGCGGTGTACACGTCCACCGTCGCGCCCGGGCAGGCGGTGCCGGTCACCGTGAGCACCCCAGCGAGCAGGCTCGCCGTGGCCACGATGGGCGCGCTGGCCTCGCGGTTTCCCCAGGCATTGCTGTTGGAGCAGGTGTTGGCGGCAGGACCGGTCGTACCGTCGCCCGAGCCCATGCCCACGCCCGCGGCCTCGACGTCGATGCCAATCCCCGCGTTCTCCCAGATGGAGTTGGCCGAGATGATGTTCTGCCTCACGTCGCCGGAGCTATTCACCTTCAGGCGGATCCCGTCGCCTCCGTTGTAGGCGATCAGGTTCTCCAGGCTGGGCCCGCCGATCGTGTGCTGCTTGGTGGCCTGGGAGCCCGGACCCCCTCCCGCGATGTAGATCCCGTCCCCGCCGTTACCCAGCTGCGCGGTCCCCGTGAAGTCCGTGCCGATGGCGTTGCTGGAGAACACGTCCAGCTTGCAGCTCTCGAGGTGAATCCCCGCACCCGTGTTGGCGCCGATCAGGTTGTCCGTGAAGGACATCTCGCGAGGCTCCTGCCCGTTCCCGGTCCCTCCGAAGAGCCTGATCCCGTCGCCGCCGTTGCCGCGAGCCACCGCCCCCGCGCCATCGAGGCCGATGACGTTGTTGGAGATGAAGGACGTCGTGTCGCCGTCGACCTCGTCCTGGAGCAGGATGCCGTGGCTCGTGTTGCCCGAGACCACGTTGCCGTCATCGGCCGTGGGGCCGCCGATGGTGGGCTGGCTGATGACCCCGTTGTCTCCGTGGATGTACACACCGACACCGGAGTTGCCGTCGGCGACGCTCGCCAGCGGCCCGAGGCCGATGATGTTTCCCTGGATCACCGTGTCGTCGGAGTCGCTGTCCACGACGTGGATCCCGTGTGCCCCGTTGCCAGAGATGACGTTGCCAGGACCGACGACCACATCGGCTGCGGCGGTGATCGAGACCCCCGTGCTGACGTTCCCGGTGCCGGCCGAGCCGTCGATGCCCGTCCCGATGTAGGAGCTCTCGATCGTCACCCCGTCTGCCGTGACGGCCACTCCGACGCCGGGGCTCCCATCCACATTGAGGCCGCGCAGGGTGACGTCCTCGCCCGAGATCGCGACGAGGGCGCCGCTCGCGAAGCTGCCGCTCGCCACGACACGCACCGCCAGCACGCTGTCGAGCCCGTCGATCGCCGCTGTCGTGCTCGCCTGGATGGTCCCGCAACCCGCGCACACGAACGCGTCGAGGACCGCGCCCGCCTGATCGAGGTTCAGCGCGCTGTCCAAGGCGATCTCGAAGGGGGCAGACTGCCCAGACGAGGAGAAGTCGAAGAGCACCTGGTCGCCCACGGCAGCCAATGAGTCCACGGCCTCGCGCAGAGTGCACTCGCTGGCGTCGCACGTACCGTCCCCGGGCTCCGCCGTGCTGTTGACGGTGAAGTTCGCAGCCTCGACGTCACCCACGAAGAGCAAGGCAGCCCCTGCCAACACCATCGCGCCCAGTCTCGATCCAGTCAGTCTCACGATCATCCGCAGTCCACCCCGGGGTCCGCGCCCATTCTAGAGGAAACGGGGGAGAACAAGCCTGCCACCGCCAACTACGGCCAAAGCGCCCACCGGCTCAGGGAAGGACGCCCATGGGTGGCTGTCCGGGAATTCCGCGGCCACCTTGAGCCCCCATGGCCCATCCAGACGCACCCCCGGTCCCCGACATCCGGATCCACGCCACCAACACGGCCGGGGAGCGGCAAGGCGCCGCCTACGTTCTCTACTGGATGGTGGCCGCCCGGCGCACCCGCTTCAACTTCGCACTCCAGCGCGCAGTGGAGCTCGCCGACCACCACCGGCTGCCCCTGGTGGTGTTCGAGCCCCTGCGCTGCGGGTATCGCTGGGCCAACCACCGCATCCACCGGTTCGTGCTGGATGGAATGGCCGACAACCAAGCCGCCCTGGCCGCGAGGTCGGTGGCCTATTACCCCTACGTCGAGCCCGAGGAGGGCAAGGGGCGCCAACTGCTCGAGGCCCTCGCCGCCAACGCGGCCGTGGTCGTCACCGACACCTACCCCTGCTTCTTTGTCCCGCGGATGGTTCGAGCTGCAGCGGCGGCTCTGGATGTGCGCCTCGAAGAGGTCGACTCCAACGGCGTCATCCCGTTGCGTGCGGTGCCCAAGGCCTACTCACGAGCGTTCGACTTTCGACGGTTCCTTCACAAGGAGCTCACCCGCCACATCGACGACCGTCCTCTGGCCGAGCCGCTGGCGGCGCGCGCTCCATCTCCCACTCTCGAGCAGCTCGTCTCGGCCGAGCTGCTCGACCAGTGGCCACCTGCATCAGCGGCGCTCCTCGCTGGTGCGACCGCCGAGCTCTCCGCCCTGCCCATCGATGCCGACGTACCCCCATCCCGAATCCGTGGCGGTGCGGTGGCTGGGGGTCGTGCACTCGATGTGTTTCTGGAGCAGGGGCTGTCCCGATACAGCGAGCGGAACCACCCGGACCGGTCGGTGGCGTCGGGTCTCTCGCCGTACCTGCACTTCGGTCATGTCTCCGCGCACGAGGTCGTCGGCACCGTGCTCGATGACGCGGAGTGGACGGCTCCCCATCCCCCGTTGAAGGCCACCGGCTCCCGCAGCGGCTGGTGGGGTCTCAGCGAGGACATCGAGGGCTTCCTGGACGAGATCATCACCTGGAGGGAGCTGGGCTACTCGTACTGCTGGCACCGCCCGGACCACGACACCTACGAGTCCCTCCCGGGGTGGGCGCTCAAGAGCATGGATGAGCATCGCGAGGACCCTCGACCGGAGCTCTACTCCCTCGAGCAGCTCGAGAATGCACAGACCAGCGACCCCATCTGGAACGCGGCGCAACGCCAACTGCGAGCCGAGGGGGTGATCCACAACTACCTGCGCATGCTCTGGGGCAAGCGCATCTACGAATGGAGCCCGACGCCCGAGGAGGCCTGGCGCCGCCTGGAGCATCTCAACAATCGGTGGTCCCTCGATGGGCGAGACCCCAACAGCTACAGCGGCATCGGCTGGGTGATGGGGCGCTTCGACCGCGCTTGGGGTCCCGAACGGCCCATCTTCGGGAAGCTGCGCTACATGACCAGCGGCAGCACCCAACGAAAACTGAAGTTGAAGCAGTATCTGGCGCGATGGGGCGAGCAACCTCGGCTTTTCTGAGCCACCCTCCGCCTCTTGACCGACGCCCCCCGAGGCGCGGGGAAGTCCCCTGGCGCAAACGAGTCTCCTTCCGGGCCGCCGCGCGGTGGGATGCCCGTGGACGACCGACCGATCCCGGTGCGGCTGGCGTCGCTGGCCTGGCCGATCATCGGGATCAACGTGCTGACGGTCCTCGCGCTCGCGGTGGACACCGCCATGTGCGGTCGCCTGCCGGAGCACGAAGAGGCCCTGACGGGGCTGGGCTTCGCGACGCAGGTCAGCTTCCTGCTGATGGTGGCGATGATGGGTCTCACCGTGGGCACCGTGGCGACCGTCGCGCGGGCCTTTGGAGCCGGCCATGGGGAGCGCATCGCCCATGTGCTCCGTCAGTCCACCCAGCTCACCATCTTCCTCGGGCTCCTGGTGGCCGTCGTGGGGAACGTGGTCGCCGGGCCGATCCTCTCCGCTCTGGGCGCGTCCGGAACAAACCTCGAAGAGGGCCTGCGCTACCTCCGGCCCATGCTGGTGGGGTCCGCGTTCACCTACCTGCTGATCCTCTACGGGGCCGTCTGCAGAGGAGTCGGCAACACCCGCCTGCCCTTTGCCGTGTCGGCAGTGCAGAACCTCCTGAACTTCGTGTTCAACTATGGGCTGATCCTCGGGAACTACGGCCTGCCGGCGCTGGGAGTGGAGGGCGCAGCCATCGGGACCGTGGCGTCCCAGGCAGTGGCCGTCATCCTCATCGTCTTCCTGCTGCGGCGCGGAACGCTCCCTCAGGTCGAGCTCCTGCTGAAGCCGGACCCCGTCGACAGAACGCTCGCCGGGGACCTGATTCGCATCGGTACGCCCGCCGCCCTCGACATGCTGGTCCTCAACGCGGCCTTCCTCTCCATCGTCGGCATGCTTGGACGCATCGACGGACTCGCGGTGGCAGCGCACGGGATCGGGCTGCGCATCCAGGCGCTCGCGTTCGTGCCCGGCATGAGCATCGCCCAGGCGACAGGGGCGTTGGTGGGGCAGGCCTTGGGCCGCGGCAGCGTGAGCGACGCCAACAAGGTCGTGCGCGCGTCCATCGTGATGGCCACGGTGGTGATGTCGACCCTGGCCCTGGCCATCGTCGGGGCCGCTCACCCAATCGTGGCCCTGTTCGACGTGCCCGGCGGAACGCCCCTCCACGAGTACACCGTCGTGTGGATGAAGGTGCTCGGCTACGGGCTGCCCATCGTCGGGTTCACCATCTCGCTGGTGGGAATGCTCCAGGGCGCAGGCGCCACGAACACCTCCCTGCGCATCAATGTGTGGTGCACCCTGGCCTTCCAGATCCCTCTCAGCTGGATCCTCGGCTTCCCCCTGGGAATGGGCGCCTTCGGCGTGTGGCTGGCCTTCCCCATCAGCTTCGTGCTCAAGGCCATCTGGCTGGGCTGGGCGTGGAAGGAAGGCAGCTGGGCGAAGACGGGAGCGCGGGTCTAGAGCTCGGCGCGCCCCGTCTCGTCCCTGACCCACTGCACGTAGGCCCCCAGTGAGCGCTCCACGTCCACGTCCAAGACGACGATCTCGGGAAGGTCGTACGGATGGAGCTCGCGCAGCCGAGCCACGAGGGCGTCGAGCCCGTCCAGGCTCACCTTGATGAGCATGGTCACCTCCGGGTCGACGTGCACAGAGCCCTCCCATCGGTAGACGGAGCGAACGGGTGTCAGGTTCACGCAGGCGGCGCGCCGCTCGTCGATGAGGGCGCGAGCGACCCGATCGGCGTCGTCGGGGCCGATGTTGGAGAGCACGAGCTTCATGGGTCGATGGCCTCCCAGAGGGTTTCCTGGGCCACCCCGAGGGGGTAGCCCACGTTCAACTGCGCGCCGCCGCCCCAGGCGTTGCACAGCAGCGCCAGGGTGAGCTCCGCGTCGGTGCGGTGTCCGACCCAGGTGGCGAAGCCCCCGAGGGCACCGTTGTGGCCGATCTCCTCTCCGCCATCGGTGTCGAGGACCATGGCGCCGAGGCCGTAGACGATGTCGGGAGCGATCTGGGTGCCCTCCCGCTCGGCGGCCTTCATTGCCTCGCTGTGCAGGCCGGTGGCAAATCGGCCCTTGCCCCAGCGGGCCACGTCGAGGGCTGTGGAGACGATGTTGCCCGCCGCGCCGATGGCCTGGGGGTGCGTACGGAAGGCGGCCGGGAACGGAGCGTCGTCGATCCAGGAGGAAGTCACGTCCCCCCAGTCCTCCCCGAGAGCGGGGATCCGGGTGTCATCGAGACCAAAGGGCTGCAGCAGCCGCCCCTCCATGAATTCCCTCCAAGGAGTCTGCGTCGCCGCCTCCGCGATGCGCGCGAGCAGCATGTAGTGAGTGTTGCTGTACGCGTAGTCCGCGCCGGGCCCGTGCACGAGCGGGTCGTCGGCCACGAAGGCGAAGAGTTCGTCTTCGGTCCAGGCCCGAGGGACGTCGGCCTGCGCCTCTGTCGTCCCCAATGCACCGGGAATTCCCGCGGTGTGTCGCAGCAGCATCCCCACCGTGATCTCTGCCCCACGCGGGTGGACTCCGGGCAGGTGCTGCTCGAGGGACTCGTCAAGGGCCACGAGCCCATCGTCCACGAGCTCCATGACCATGCTCGCGGTGTAGGTCTTGGTGATGCTGGCCACGCCGAAAGGCGCACCGGCGTCCAGCGGCTCACCTTCGGGCCCGTCGAGGCCCACCCCGGCCGCCCACTCGGAGCCGTCGTTGTGGCGCAGCGCCACGGTGCAGCCGTGGGCAGGCATCGATGGCAGCTCATCCTCAAGCGCCTCGCGCAGCGCCTCGGTGATCTCGGAGTCGAACCTCGCCTCGGAGGTGCCTGAGTCGTCGTCGTCCGGGGAGGGACACCCCCCAAGAAGGAAGGCGCATACGAGGAGGGAGAGAAGCCGCATCGGCGGATTGTAGGCCCCTGAGAGCACCAATCCGGTCCCACCTTCGTATGCTCCCCGCCATGAACCGCCACGCCTTGCTTCTCCTCGCCCTCCTGGGCCTCCCCACCTACGCCGTCGCCCAGGACGCAGCCCCCGCCACGACCGTCGATGAGAGCGCCAAGGCCACCGATGAGACCGCCAAGGCCACCGACGACGACCCGCACCTCTGGTTGGAGGAGGTGGAGGGAGAGACGCAGCTCGACTGGGCCCGCGCGCGCAACGCGGAGGTGGACGCGGTGGTCACGGCAGTGGACGGCTTCGAAGCCCTGAGCGACCGACTGCTCACGCTGTACGACAGCTCGGACCGAATTCCCTACGTCGGGAAGCGGGGAGACTTCTTCTACAACCACTGGACGGACAGCGAGCACCCGCGCGGCCTGTGGCGGCGCACCACGCCGGACTCCTACGCCACCGATACCCCTGATTGGGACGTGCTCCTCGACCTCGACGCGCTCGGCAAGGAAGAGGGCGAGAGTTGGGTCTGGAAGGGCGCCGACTGCCTGCCGCCTGCCTACGACCGCTGCATCCTCTCGCTGTCTCCTGGAGGCTCGGACGCCTCGGCGCTGCGCGAGTTCGATGTGCCATCCCGCAGCTTCGTCGACGACGGCTTCAACCTGCCCGCCGCGAAGCAGGGCATCACCTGGATCGACCAGGACACGGTGCTCGTGGAGCCGGACCTCGGCCCCGACTCCCAAACCGACTCGGGCTACCCCAACACGGTGCGACGGTGGACCCGCGGGACCGCCCTCGCGGACTCCAACCTGCTGCACGAGGGGGAGAAGACCGATGTCTCGTCGGGCGCCTACCGGGACCACACCCCAGGATTCGAGCGCACGATCCTCTACCGCAGCAAGACGTTCTACGACCGGGACTACTGGATCCTCGACGGCGACACCAAGACGCAGATCACCGTGCCTCCCGAGGCGCGCATCGATGTGTGGCGCGACCGCCTGCTGCTCTTGCTGCGCAAGGACTGGGAACACGGCGGCACGAGCTACGCCGCGGGCACGCTGCTCACCACGAACCTGCCGAAGTGGCTCAAGGGCAAGGGCGGGGTCACCCCACTCTTCACCCCCACCGACAGCACGTCGTTGGTGAGCTTCGAGCACACGAAGAGCCACCTCATCCTCAACACCCTGGACACGGTGCGCAGCGAGATCAGCGTCCTCACCCCCAAGGGCAAGAAGTGGCTCACCAGCGAGCTCCCCGGGCTCCCGGACCTGGGCCGGGTCACCGCCAGCCCCGTGGACGGAAAGGACTCCGAGGACTACTTCCTCAACATCACCGGGTACCTGACCCCTTCGACCCTCGCCATGGGCACCATCGGCGGCGAGAAGGCCACGACGCTCAAGCAGCTGCCGTCACTCTTCGAGGCCGAGGGGCTGGAGGTGCAGCAGCACTTCGCCACCTCGGACGACGGCACGAAGATCCCGTACTTCCAGGTGTCCAAGAAGGACATCGTCCTGGACGGCAGCAACCCGACGCTGCTCTACGGCTACGGCGGCTTCCTCGTGTCCCTACGCCCGCGCTACAGCGCCACCCGCGGCATCACCTGGCTGGAGCGAGGCGGCGTCTTCGTGGTGGCCAACATCCGGGGCGGCGGAGAGTTCGGCCCCGCATGGCACCAGGCCGCCCTCAAGGAGAAGCGCCACACCGCCTACCAGGACTTCGCGTCCGTGGCGAAGGACCTCGTGGCCCGCAAGGTCACCACGCCAGACAAGCTCGGCGCCGAGGGCGGAAGCAACGGCGGCCTCCTGGTGGGGAACATGTACACGCTGTACCCAGAGCTGTTCGGCGGCGTCCTGTGCTCGGTCCCCCTGCTCGACATGAAGCGGTACAGCAAGCTGCTCGCTGGTGCCTCCTGGATGGGCGAGTACGGCAACCCGGATGTGCCCGAGGAGTGGGAGTACATCCAGACCTTCTCGCCCTATCACAACCTCGATGCGTCCGAAGAGCACCCCCCGATGCTCATCAGCACGTCCACGAAGGACGACCGGGTGCATCCCGGACACGCCCGCAAGATGAGCGCGAAGCTCATGGAGCTCGGCAAGAACGCCTGGTACTACGAGAACATCGAGGGAGGACACGGCGGCGCGGCCGACAACGCCCAGGCGGCCTACCTCTACGCCCTGAAGTACACGTGGCTCTGGGAGGTCCTGAACGGACGGTCCTTCGCGATGCCCGTGGAGGACACGGCCGCCGAGGAACTCGACGAGGCCGCGGAGGAGTAGCGGTCGATCACTCCACGCTTTGGGATATGCGACCCGGAGGAGGGCTTCGCCCAACGCTCCCCCCCGAGCGCGGCGATGACGCAACGGTCGGCCTTCGGGTCGGCCGTTGTACGTTGGCCCCACACAGTGCGCGTCCGGAGAAGCCGGACTACGTGGCTCCCGGCTTCCGCAGCCGTCTCCAGCCCAAGTCGAGGATCAAGAGCACGAGAGCGAGGAACAACAAGGGCTTCCACCGAGGGATGCGCTGCACGCGTTCGCTCACCGGTCGGGAGAGGAGCTCCTGGGGAGTGGGACTGACGAGGCCGGAGGTGTTTTTCGCGGCACGCTCGAGCCACGCCCGATTGGAGCGTGCTCCGCGCAGCTCCACCGGCGGAGTGGGCGCAAGGCTCGCGAGCAGCTCTCCGCTGGGCGGCGGCGCGGACTGCCCCGCCGTCTCGAGCAGGCCCACCGCGGCCACGCGAACCAGCGCGGCTCCGGC